>NZ_CP042172.1:2737160-3041289 GCF_005937985.2 Arthrobacter sp. KBS0702
CTGGGCGTAGTACTCGGCGGCTTCCTGGGAACCGACCGGCAGGTAGCAAACCATCACGTCGACCTGGGCGTCCTTGAGGGCCTGGACGACGTCGACCGGCTCCTCCGGGGACTGCTCGATGGTCTCGAGGTAGTACTTGCCGAGGCCGTCGAGGGTCGGACCGCGCTGGACCGTGACGCCGGTCGGCGGGACGTCGGCGATCTTGATGGTGTTGTTTTCGCTGGCAAGGATCGCGGCGGACAGGTCCTGGCCAACCTTCTTGCCGTCGACGTCGAAAGCCGCGACGAACTGCACGTCATTGACGTGGTACTTACCGAACTGGACGTGCATCAGACCCGGGATCGTGGCCTCGGGATCGGCGTCCCGGTAGTACTCGACACCCTGGACCAGCGACGTGGCGCAGTTACCCACGCCCACGATTGCAACACGAATCGGATTTGCAGACACGAAACTCCCTTTGAGAACAAACTTCACGCGCCCGGCGCGGCCGCACTCTGATGTACGACGGCGGCAAACGGGCACAACGCCATGCGGCGCCCTTGCATTCTAGTCAACGGCGCCGGGACTCAAGTTGTTCCCGGCCGCGGCACCGAATCTGTTACGGCCGGCAGGTGCCGCCAGGGGCGGCCCCGTGCCGGCTTACTTCTGGGCCCAGAGATTGATGTCGGACTCGACGGCGAACTCGTCGATCGCGTCCAGCTCATCGGACGTGAATTCCAGGTTGTCGACCGCGGCGAGGGTGTCCTCGAGCTGGCGGACACTGGAGGCCCCGACCAGCGCAGACGTCACCGAGGTGCCCTTGCCCTGCTCGCGGAGGATCCAGGCGATCGCCATCTGCGCCAGGGTCTGGCCCCGGCCCTCGGCGATCCGGTTGAGCCCGCGCACCCGGCCCAGGTTTTCCTCGGAAATCATGCCTTGGTCCAGGGACTTGTCCTGCGCCGCGCGGGAATCTTTCGGAACGCCGTCAAGGTAGCGGTCGGTGAGCATTCCCTGCGCCAGCGGCGAGAAGGCGATCGCTCCGGCGCCTACCTGCTCCAGCGCCTCGTAGAGGCTGGGGCTGCCGTTCTCGGTCCAGCGGTTCAGCATGGAGTAGCTGGGCTGGTGGATCAGCAGCGGGGTGCCAAGTTCCTTGAGGATCCGGGCGGCTTCGAGGGTCTGCTCCGGGGTGTAGGAGGAGATGCCCGCGTACAGGGCCTTGCCGGAGCGGACGGCCTGGTCCAGGGCACCCATGGTTTCTTCCAGCGGGGTTTCCGGGTCGGGCCGGTGGCTGTAGAAAATGTCGACGTAGTCCAGGCCCATGCGGGTCAGCGACTGGTCCAGGCTGGCCAGCAGGTACTTGCGGGAGCCCCAGTTGCCGTAGGGCCCGGGCCACATGTCGTAGCCGGCCTTGCTGGAGATGACCAGTTCGTCCCGGTACGGGGCGAAGTCGTCCTTGAAGTGGCGGCCGAAGTTAGTCTCGGCGCTGCCGTAGGGCGGGCCGTAGTTGTTGGCGAGGTCGAAATGGGTGACGCCCAGGTCGAAGGCCCGGCGCAGGATGGCGCGCTGGACCTCAAACGGTTTGTCGTCACCGAAGTTGTGCCAGAGGCCCAGCGAAATGGCGGGCAGCTTCAGGCCGCTGCGGCCCACCCTGCGGTAGGGCATGGAGTCATAGCGGTTCTCCGCTGCAAGGTACGTCATGGGTACTATCCTTCCTATTTCGAGACGACGGCGGCGCTGTGGCCGGGCAGTTCGACCTGGCCGGCCGCAAGCGCGACGCCGTCCTCGGTGGCCAGCAGCAGCGAGCCGCCGCCCACGGCAATCTGGCGGGATTCGGCGGAGAAGTTCATCGCCACCTCCACGTTGCCGCGGCGCAGGCGCAGCCAGCGGTCGGCCTCGCTGAAGGCAACGGCGGTGTCCTCGAAACCGAGCCCGGCGAGTTCGGGGGTCGCGCGGCGCAGCGCGATCAGGTTCCGGTACAGCTCCAGCACGCGCGCGTGGTCGCCGGCCTGGGCTTCGGCCCAGTCCAGCTTGGAGCGGGTGAACGTTGCCGGGTCCTGCGGGTCCGGCACGACGGCGGGGTCCCAGCCCATCCGTTCGAATTCCTCGATCCTGCCCTCCGCGGTGGCCTTGCCCAGTTCGGGCTCCGGGTGCGAGGTGAAGAACTGCCACGGCGTGGTGGCGCCGTACTCCTCGCCCATGAACAGCATCGGGGTGAACGGCGAGGTCAGGGTCGCGACGGCGGCGAGCGCCAGCGGGCCGTAGCCGAGGCTCTGGGAGAGCCTGTCGCCGGTGGCCCGGTTGCCGATCTGGTCGTGGTTCTGGCTGCATACCACCAGGGCGGCAGGGTGGACCAGTGACGGGTTAATGGGACGGCCGTGGTGCCGTTCCCGGAAGCTGGAGTAGCTGCCGTCGTGGAAGAACCCGTCGACGAGGACCTTGGCCAGCGCCGCGAGTGAATCGAAGTCGCTGTAGTAACCCGTGGTTTCGCCGCTGACGTTGACGTGGACCGCGTGGTGGAAGTCGTCGCTCCACTGCCCGGCCAGGCCGTAGCCGTTGACATCCCGCGGGTAGAGCAGGCGCGGGTTGTTCAGATCCGACTCGGCAATCATCGTCGCGGGGCGCCCGGTTTCGGCCGCGACGGCATCGGCCAGGGCACCGAAGTCCTCCAGCAGGTGGACCGCGCGCTCGTCCTTGAAGGCGTGCACGGCATCGAGGCGGAGCCCGTCCACGTGGTAGTCGCGCAGCCACATGGCCGCGTTCGCCAGGATGTAGTCGCGGACGACGTCGGAGCCCGGGCCGTCCAGGTTGACCGAGTCGCCCCAGGTGTTGCCCTCCCCGGATTTGAGGTAGGGCCCGAACCGGGGCAGGTAGTTGCCGCTGGGACCGAGGTGGTTGTAGACCACGTCCTGGATGACGCCCAGCCCGGCCGCGTGGGCCGCGTCGACGAAACGCTGGTAGGCGGCGGGCCCGCCGTAGCCCTCGTGCACGGTGTACCAGAGGACTCCGTCGTAGCCCCAGTTATGGGTGCCGTTGAACCCGTTGACCGGCAGCAGTTCCACGAAGTCGACGCCGAGGTCCGCCAGGTAGCTGAGCTTTCCGGCCGCGGCGTCGAGGGTCCCTTCGGGCGTGAAGGTGCCCACGTGAAGCTCGTAGATCACACCGCCCTGCAGCCCGCGGCCCTGCCAGGCGCCGTCGGCCCACTCATGGGCGCCGGCGTCGAAGGTCCGGGAGAGCGAGTGCACGCCGTCAGGCTGGCGGCGGGACCGCGGGTCCGGGAGCGGCGTCGTGTCCCCGTCCAGCAGGTAGCCGTAGTCCACCTCGCCCGAAGCGGGCGCCTCCGGGGCGGTCCACCACCCGTCCCCGGACGCGGGGCCCATCGGGTACCGCTGTCCGCCGGCGAGCAGCGTGACGTGCTGGGCTTTGGGTGCCCAGAGGTCGAAGCGTTCGGTTCCGTGTGCGGGCAGAGTCATTGCCGTTCCCCTCTATCGGTTCGTCAGTACGTGCGTTCAGGCGGCCGGCACGAGCAGTGCCACCGGGTAGTCGCGCAGGATGTCCGCGACTTCCACCGTGCCCGGGCCGAAGGACCTGCCGCTGAGCTGGTCCGTCACGGCGACGGCGAGACGAAAAGCGGTGTCCTGCCAGCCTCCCCGCTGTTCGAGGCCTCGGGGCAGCCTAGTGGCCAGGGTGATGGCCCCCGGTGTGCCGGCCCCGCGGTCAAAGGCGATCAGGTGGCCGGCGGCGGCCCCGGTGGCCGGAACCGCGGCGTAGCCGGTGAACAGCTCGGGCCGGTCCCGCCGCAGCCGCAGGGCCCGGGAGGTGACCAGCAGTTTCGCTGCGTCGTCCCGGTACGACGCCGGGAGCTCGCCGGCGTCGATCGCTTTGAGGGCGGCGCGCCGGGCCCCGAAGTCGAAGGGGCGCCGGTTGTCCGGGTCCGTCAGCGAACGGTCCCAGAACTCGGTGCCCTGGTACACGTCCGGCACTCCGGGCATGGTGAGCTGGACGACTTTGGCGGAGAGCGCATTGGCGGAGCCGTACGGGTCCAGCAGGGCCACCAGGGCATCGAGTTCGGCGCGCACCTCGGCGTTGTCAAAGGCCGCGTCGACCGCCGCCGCCAGCTTCGCTTCGAACTCCGCGTTGGGGTCGAGCCAGTTGGTCGAGTTGCCGGCCTCGCGGGCGGCCTTCTGGGCGTAGGACTGGAGCCGGTCCCGGTCCGCGGGCCAGACACCGGCGACCGCCTGCCACAGCAGGTTGGCCAGCGGGCCGTCGGGCAGCGGCGCGAGCTCCTGGAGCCGGCGAAGCGACGCGGTCCATTCCGGGGCGAGCTCCGCGAGCACCGAAATCCGGGCCCGGGTGTCCTCGCTGCGTTTCGTGTCGTGGGTGCTGAGCGTGGTCATGGACAACGGCTGCCGGGCCTGGCGTCGGGCCATCCGCGCATGGAACTCGTCCGTTGACAGGGCGAACTCGGTGGGGTCGGCGCCGACTTCGGTGAGGGTGCCCAGCCGGGTATACCGGAAGAAGGCGGTGTCCTCGACACCCTTGGCCATCACCATGCCGGAGGTTTGCTGGAAGCGCCGGCCGAGTTCCTCGTCGGCACCGGGGCCGGCGCGGAGCAGCAGCGGCAGCAGCGCCTGCACGGCCGCCTCGAGTTCGGGGCGCCGCCGGACGGCGAGTTCGCACGCCTCGCGCAGCACGTCCTCCCCCTCGGGCAGGTAGCTGCGGTACACCGGGAAGGCCGCAGTGATTTCGGAGAGCGCGTCCGCCGCCGCTTCCGTGGTGAGCCCGGCGTCCGCCGGGACCAGCCGGGCCAGCCGCAGCATCTCCGAGTGCAGGATCCCGTCCGTGATCCGGCGCTTGGTGCCGCGGATCATTTCCTCATAGTCCGCGGTGGCCCCGCCGCGCAGCGAAGCGTCCAGCGCGTCGAGGCCGGTCTGCCCGGCCGGGTCCACGAGGACCCGGTCCACGTCCGCGAGAGCGTCGTACCCCGTGGTCCCCTCGCACTCGAAGCCGGCGGGGAGTTCCTCCCCCGGCTCCAGGATTTTCTCGATCAGCAGGTAGGCCCCGCCGGTCACTTCGCGCAGCCGCCGGAGGTAGCCGGCCGGATCCGCGAGGCCGTCCGGGTGGTCGATGCGCAGGCCGTCGACCAGGCCCTCACGGAACCAGCGGACCACCTCTGCATGCGCCTCATCGAAGACTTCCGGGATCTCGACTTTGATCCCGGCGAGGGTGTTGACCGCGAAGAACCGGCGGTAGTTGAGTTCGTTGTCGGCGCGGCGCCAGCCCACGAGTTCGTAGTGCTGCCGGTCGTGGACCTCGCGCGGGTCGTCGGCAGTGGAGTCACCTGCGGTATAACTGCCCTCGGCCAGCGGGAACCGGTGGTCGTAGTACCGCAGTTCGCCGTCGCGGACCTCGAGGGCGTCCACGTCCGAGTCGTCGCCGAGGACCGGAATCCGGATCCGGCCGCCGCCGAAGTCCCAGTCGACGTCGAACGCCTGGGCGTACCGCGACTGCTGGCCCTCCTTGAGCAGCGACCACCACCAGGGGTTCTGCACCGGGGTGGCGACGCCGACATGGTTGGGCACGATGTCCACGAGCACGCCCATACCGGCGTCCCGCGCGGCCCGGGAGACTGCCGCCAGTCCCTCCGGGCCGCCGCGGTCCGGGTCGATCGAGGCCGGGTCAGTGACGTCGTACCCGTGGTCCGACCCCTGCTCTGCCGTCAGGATCGGCGACAGGTAGACCCAGTCGACGCCCAGGGCCTTCAGGTACGGCACGGTGGCGGCAGCATCCTGCAGGGTGAAGCCCGGCCGGATCTGCAGCCGGTAGGTCGAGGCGGGGGTCCTCATGAAGCGGAAGCCTTGGCGGCGCTGGTTTCGGCAGCCTTGGTCTGCGCCTCCACCATCTCCTCCTGGGCGTCCTCGTGCTCGGCCATCGAGGCCAGCGACGCGGCGGCGGAGTAGTCCACCTCAACTTCGGGACCCGAGTAGGCGCGCAGCACCACCATGGACTTGGCAGCCAGGTTCAGCGCGGCACCGGCCTTGAGCGGTTCTTCCTTGTCGGCCTGGTCCGCGGTGTCCACGAGCAGCTCCCAGAACGGCGAGTACTCCTCGTTGGGCAGGACGAAGTCCACGTTGTCGTCGTGGGCGTTGAAGGCCATCACGAAGCTGTCGTCGGTGATCCGGCGGCCCCGCGAGTCCTGCTCCTGGATGCCGTGGCCGTTGTAGAAGACGCCGATGGTCCGGCCGAAGCCGCTGTCCCAGTCCTCGGGCAGCATTTCGCTGCCGTCGGTCTTCAGCCAGACGATGTCGGGCAATTTCTCGCCCTCACCGCGGACGACCGGCCGGCCGTCGAAGAAGCGGCTGCGGCGGAACGTCGGGTGGTCGTGGCGGATCTTGTTGACGAAGGCGGTGAACTCCACGAGCGGCTGGTCCATGGCTTCCCAGTGCACCCAGCTCAGTTCGGAGTCCTGGCAGTAGGTGTTGTTGTTGCCCTGCTGGGTGCGCCCCAGTTCGTCGCCGTGCAGCAGCATCGGAACGCCCTGCGAGAGCAGCAGCGTGGCAATGAAGTTCCGCTGCTGGCGGGCGCGGAGGGTCAACACGGTGTCGTTGTCGGTGTCGCCTTCCTCGCCGCAGTTCCACGAGCGGTTGTGCGATTCGCCGTCGTTGTTGCCTTCGCCATTGGCCTCGTTGTGCTTCTCGTTGTAGGAGACCAGGTCCCGCATGGTGAAGCCGTCGTGCGCGGTGACGAAGTTGATGGAGGCCACCGGGCGCCGGGCGGAGCTCTCGTAGAGGTCAGCCGAGCCGGTCAGGCGGGAGGCGAATTCGCCCAGCGTGGACGGTTCGCCGCGCCAGAAGTCGCGGACGGTGTCGCGGTACTTGCCGTTCCATTCGGTCCACTGCGGCGGGAAGTTGCCCACCTGGTAGCCGCCGGGGCCGACGTCCCACGGCTCGGCGATCAGCTTCACCTGGGACACGATCGGATCCTGCTGGATAAGTTCGAAGAAGGTGGAGAGCTTGTCGACGTCGTAGAACTCGCGGGCCAAAGTGGAGGCGAGGTCGAAGCGGAAGCCGTCAACGTGCATTTCCGTCACCCAGTAGCGCAGGGAGTCCATCAGCAGCTGCAGGGAGTGCGGGTGGCGCACGTTGAGCGAGTTGCCCGTGCCGGTGTAGTCCATGTAGTGCTTCAGGTCGCCGTCGACCAGACGGTAGTAGGCCTGGTTGTCGATGCCCTTGAAGGACAGCGTGGGGCCGAGGTGGTTGCCTTCGGCTGTGTGGTTGTAGACGACGTCGAGAATGACCTCGATGCCGGCGCGGTGCAGCTCCCGGACCATGGCCTTGAATTCCTGGACCTGGTGTCCGACGTCGCCGGAGGAGCTGTAGGTGTTCTGCGGGGCGAAGAAGCCGATGGTGTTGTAGCCCCAGTAGTTGTTGAGGCCCTTCTCCACGAGCGTCCCGTCGTTGACGAACTGGTGGACGGGCATGAGCTCGATGGCCGTGACACCGAGCTTCTTCATGTGCTCGATGACCGCCGGGTGGGCGACGCCGGCGTAGGTGCCGCGCTGTTCTTCCGGAATATCCGGGTGCAACTCCGTCAGGCCCTTGACGTGGGCTTCGTAGATGACCGACTGGTGGTACGGGATCCGCAGCTGGCGGTCGCCGTCCCACTCGAAGAACGGGTTGATGACCACGCCATGCATCGTGTGCGGCGCCGAGTCGGCGTCGTTGCGGGAGTCGGGGTCACCGAATTCATAGGTGAAGAGCGCCGGGTCCCAGTCGATCTGGCCCTGGACGGCTTTGGCATACGGGTCCATCAGCAGCTTGTTGGCATTGAAGCGGTTGCCGTTTTCGGGTTCGTACGGGCCGTGGACGCGGTAGCCGTACTTCTGGCCGGGCTGGATCTGAGGCAGGTAGCAGTGCCAGACGTAGCCGTCCACCTCGGTCAGCTCGATCCGCGTTTCACTCAGGTCATCAGCCAGCAGGCAGAGTTCGACCCGTTCCGCCTGTTCGCTGAACAGGGCGAAATTGGTGCCGGTGCCGTCAAAGGTGGCTCCCAGCGGGTAAGCCGTTCCGGGCCAGACTTCCATGTGTACTCCTCGTGCGATGCGAACTATCTCTAGACAGACTACTTGTAAGTAGGGTTACTAATTGACCGGGCGCACTATGCGCGGACTTTGTTACACCTCCCGATGACCTCCGGCAGCGCGTCCGCTATGGCCGACGCCGTGATTGGTCCGCCGCCGGAGGCGAGCGTTCCGGCGCGGCCGTGCAGGCTGGCGGCCAGCGCGGCGACGGCGGCCCACCGGTCCGGCCCGCCGATGCCGCGGGCACCGAAGGTCCCGGCGTCGTCGCCGAGCTGGGCCAGCAAGGACCCGAGCACTCCGGCCAGGACGTCGCCGCTGCCGGCGGTGGCCATCCAGGGGCTGGCTTCGGCCTGGCTGAAGACGGCGCCCGACGGCGCGGCCACAAGCGTGGTGGCGCCCTTGAGCAGCACCGTCGCCCCCGTCAGCCCGGCGGCTTGCCCGACGGCGGCGAGCGTTGCGTCCTCGACGCCGGAGCGCGCCGGGCCGGCGCCATAGCGGCCCAGGAGGGCGGCCAGTTCCCCGGCATGCGGGGTAAGCACCGTCTGCGGGGAAAGCTGGCGAGGCAGGGCCGGGAGCGCGCCGGCGTCGGCAGCGATGGGGAGCCCGGTGGCCGCCGCCTCGCGGACGCGCTCCAGCTGCTCGTGGGCGCCGTCGTCCATCCCTGGGCCGATGAGCCAGGCCTGGACGTGGGCGTCCGCGACGCTCGTGCCGCACACCACCTCCGGACAGGACTGGCGGACTAGGTCAGCGACCTCCGGCGGCCCCAGGTAGCGGACCATGCCGGCGCCGGCTGCCAGGGCACCCCGGCAGGCCAGGACGGCGGCCCCCGGGTAGCGTGTGGAACCGGCGACGACGCCAAGCACGCCCCGGGAGTACTTGTGGGAGCGCCGGCCGGGGTGCGGCAGCAACGCGGCCAGGTCAGGAGCCTCGAGGCGGCGCAGCGCCGGGGCCCCAAGGGCGTGCTCGATGCCGATCGGGATGGTCCGCAGCCGGCCGGTGAAGTCCGCGCCGGGGTCGGCGAGCAGGCCGGCCTTCGCCGCACCGAAAGTTACTGTCACCTCGGCCGCCAGGACCGGGCCGTGCGCCTCGCCGGTATCCGCGTCGACGCCGCTGGGGATGTCGCAGGCCACCACCAGCCGTGGGCGGGAACGGCCCAGCGCGTCGATCAGTGCTGCCGCCGGACCGCGCAGTCCACCTAGGGCACCGGTTCCGAGGACAGCGTCAAGCACGACGTCGGTCCGGGCGGCTGCCGCGGCGAGGTCCGCCGCGTTGGACTCGGTGAGGACGGTGTCCCGGCCGCCCGCGGCGCGGAACGCCGACAGCCCGGCCGGGTGGGCCTGCCCGGCAGTGAGCACCGCCGTCGTCCGGAGGCCGCGGCGGGCCAGTAGCGCCGCGGCGTAGAGGCCGTCGCCGCCGTTGTTCCCCTTGCCGGCAAGCACGGTGACGCTGGAGCCGTAGGCCCGGAGGCCGCGGTCCCGCAGTTCGCGGATCACCGTGTTGGCGAGGCCGTAGGCGGCCCTCTGCATCAGAACAGCGCCCATACCGGTGTCCGCACTGGCCTCGAGAAGCTGCTTTTCGACTTCTCGGATGTGGGTTCCGGTATAGGCGCTGATCATGGTGGTGCTTAGCCCTCGGCGATCACCGTGGCGGTAGCGATGCCGCCGTCATGGCTGATCGAGAGGTGCCAGCGTTTGACGCCCTTCGACTCCGCGACGGCCAGCACCGTGCCCTTGACCTGGACCGTGGGGCCGTGCTGGTCAAGACCGATCCAGCAGTCCTGCCAGTTCATGCCGGCCGGGGCGCCGAGGACCTTGGCCACGGCTTCCTTGGCGGCGAACCGCGCCGCCAGTGACCGGGTGTTCAGCTCCCGCTCGGCCGGGACGAAGAGCCGGTCACGCAACCCGGGGGTGCGCTCAAGCTGCCGTCCGAACCGCTCTATGTCTACGACGTCTACGCCGATGCCAACAATCATGCGGCTATTCTACGGTCACGCTCTTGGCCAGGTTCCGCGGCTGGTCCACGTCGTAGCCCTTGGCGCTGGCGAGGGCGAGCGCGAAGATCTGCAGCGGCACGGTGGACAGCAGCGGGGCCAGCAGCGTCGGCGTCTCCGGGATGTAGATGACGTGCTCGGCGTAGGCCTTGACTGCCTCGTCACCCTCCTCGGCGATCACGATCGTCTTGGCGCCGCGGGCACGGACCTCCTGGATGTTGGAGACGACCTTGGAGTGCAGCGAGTCGCGGCCGCGGGGGGAGGGAACCACCACGAAGACCGGCTGGCCTTCCTCGATCAGGGCGATCGGGCCATGCTTGAGCTCGCCGGCAGCGAAGCCCTCGGCATGGATGTAGGCGAGCTCCTTGAGCTTGAGCGCACCCTCCATGGCCACCGGGAAGCCGACGTGGCGGCCCAGGAACAGCACGGACTTGGCGTCGGCCATGGCCGTGCCGAGTTCCTTGATCTGGCCCTCGTTGTCCAGGATCTGCTGGATCTTGGCCGGGATCTTGCCCAGGTCGGCGAGGATGTCCTTGATTTCGCCCTGGAACTTGTTGCCGCGCAGCTGTGCCAGGTACAGGCCCAGCAGGTAGGCGGCGGTGATCTGGGCCAGGAAGGCCTTGGTCGAGGCCACGGCGATCTCCGGACCCGCGTGGGTGTACAGCACGGCGTCGGACTCACGCGGAATCGTCGACCCGTTGGTGTTGCAGATGGAGACCGTCTTGGCGCCCTGTTCCTTGGCGTAGCGGACGGCCATGAGGGTGTCCATGGTCTCGCCGGACTGGGAGATGGAGACGATCAGGGTGTTGGCGTCGACGATAGGGTCCCGGTAGCGGAACTCGTGCGAGAGCTCCACCTCGGTGGGGATCCGGCACCAGTGCTCGATGGCGTACTTCGCAACCTGCCCGGCGTACGCGGAGGTGCCGCAGGCCAGGACGATGATCTTGTCGACGCCCTTGAGCAGTTCGGGATCGATCCGGAGCTCATCGAGGGTCAGCCTGCCGTGGACGTCGGAGCGGCCCAGCAGGGTCTGCAGCACGGCGTCCGGCTGGTCGTGGATTTCCTTCTCCATAAAGGACGGGAAGCCGCCCTTCTCCGCGGAGGCGGGATCCCAGTTGACGTGGTATTCCTTGCCCTCGGCCGGGCCGCCGAAGAAGTCGGTGATCTCCACGGTGTCCGCGGTGATGGTCACGATCTGGTCCTGGCCGAGTTCCACGGCGCGGCGGGTGTAGTCGATGAAGCCGGAGACGTCCGAGCCGAGGAAGTTCTCGCCCTCGCCCAGGCCCACCACCAGCGGGGAGTTGCGGCGGGCGGCCACGACGACGTCGGGCTGGTCCGCGTGCACTGCGAGCAGCGTGAAGGCGCCCTCGAGGCGCTGGCAGGCAAGCTGCATGGCCTTTGTCAGGCCGCCCTTGGAGAGGTCGCCGCCGAGCTGGTTCCGGTAGATGTCGCCGAGGAGCGCGGCGGCCACCTCGGTGTCGGTCTCGGAGTGGAACGTCACGCCCTTGCGGACGAGTTCCTGCTTCAGCTCTGCGAAGTTTTCGATGATGCCGTTGTGGATGAGCGCCAGCTTCCCGTCGTCGGACAGGTGCGGGTGGGCGTTCTGGTCAGTGGGGCCGCCATGGGTCGCCCAGCGGGTGTGACCGATCCCGGTCATGGCCTCGGGCAGCGGGTTGGCCTCGAGTTCGGCGATCAGGTTGCTCAGTTTGCCCGACTTCTTGCGGGACGAAATGGCACCGTCCGCGACGACGGCGATCCCCGCGGAGTCGTAGCCGCGGTACTCCAGGCGCCGCAATCCCTCCAGGACAACGTCCAGGGCTTTGTGTTCAGTATTTACCCGGCCAGCCGCGCGGCCTACATATCCAACGATTCCACACATGGGCATAAGCCTAGCGGGTTTCCCGGTCCTCCGACGTAGGATGAGCGGCCCGGACCCGCCTGCCGGGGGCCGCGGGGGCCTCCATTTCGCTCTGGGCGTTGTCAAGGGCAGAATCTCTAGGGTGACTTTGCAACGCAACGACGCGAACGGCGAGGGTGTCTCCCCGTTTGTTGAGCTGGACCGGCAGACCTGGTCCCGGCTCGCTGCCCAGATGGAGCAGCCCCTCAACGAAGAGGACGTGCTCCGCCTCCGCGGCCTGGGCGACCCCCTCGACATGAAGGAGGTCCGGGAGGTCTACCTGCCGCTGTCCCGGTTGCTGCACCTCTATGTCGAGGCCGCCAACCAGCTCCACGCGGCGACCACCACGTTCCTGGGCGAGAAGACCCAGCGCACCCCGTTTGTCATCGGTGTGGCCGGCTCGGTCGCGGTGGGGAAATCGACCATCGCCCGGGTGCTCCGTGAAATGCTGCGGCGCTGGCCGGGCACCCCGAACGTGGAACTCATCACCACCGACGGCTTCCTGTACCCGCTCGCCGAGCTCAAGCGCCGGCAGCTCCTGGACCGCAAGGGTTTCCCGGAGTCCTACGACCGCCGTGCCCTGTTGCGTTTCGTGAGCGAGGTCAAGGGAGGCGCCGAGGAAGTGCGCGCCCCCTGGTACTCGCACGTCACCTACGACATCGTTCCGGGCAAGGAGGTCGTGGTCCGCCGGCCGGACGTGCTCATCGTCGAGGGGCTCAACGTCCTGGCCCCGGCCCGTCCACGCCACGACGGGAGGCAGGGCCTCGCCCTGAGCGACTTCTTCGACTTTTCGATCTACGTGGACGCCAAGACCTCCTATATCGAGGAGTGGTACGTGGACCGCTTCCGCAAGCTGCGGACCACCGCCTTCGCACAGCCGGAATCGTACTTCCACCGTTACGCGACACTGTCCGACTCCGAGGCCGAGCAGACCGCCCGCGACATCTGGAAGCGCATCAACGAGCCGAACCTGGAGGAAAACGTCCTCCCCACGCGCGGCCGGGCCCAACTGGTGCTGACCAAGGACGCCGACCACTCCATCCGCCGTATGCTGCTGCGCAAGGTCTAGCGCAGGTGTGCCAGAACGCCGGCGGCGGCGCGGAAAGCCCGGGAAGCCCCAGTCGGCGGGCGTTCGGGCGCATCGTGGCCGCGGGCGCAGGGGTCGCGGCGCTGGCCGCCGTGGCCGCCTGCAGCCCGGAGGGCAGGACGCAGGCCGCCCCTTCCGGCACAGGCGTGCCAACTGGGAGCCCCTCCCCCACGGCCCAGGCCTCCGCGGGATCACCAGCCGCCACGGCCGCGGCGACGACGACGAACCCCGCCGACCCCGGCCCGGCCGTTTCCCCCGGTTCGAACTCCCCGGCGGCCAGTTCCCCGGCGGCCGCGGCGCCCGGCCGGCAGTATTCCCTCACGGATCCCACGAGCCCGTGGGTGGTGGTGAACAAGCACCGTCCGCTCTCCCCCGCGGCCTTCGTACCGCCGGACCTGGTGCAGCCCGCAGTCCGGCTTGCGGTATCCGGGGAGGCTGCGCTGTTGAACAGCACGACGGCGGCGGCGGCCCAGCGGATGTTCACGGACGCGGCCGCGGCCGGCGTCGTCCTGGTCCTGGCGAGTGGCTACCGCTCCTTCGCCACCCAGACAGCCACCTACAACAGCTACGTGAACTCCCGCGGGCGCGCCGAAGCGGACACCGCATCCGCCCGCCCGGGCCACTCGGAGCACCAGACCGGCTGGTCCTTCGACATCGGCGACGGCGGCGGCGCCTGCAGCTTCCAGCCGTGCTTCGCGGAACAGCCGGCCGCCGTGTGGGCCAAGGCCAACGCCCACCGTTTCGGCTTTGTGGTCCGCTACCCCTGGATGTTCCACCAGATCACCGGCTACTACTACGAGCCGTGGCACCTGCGCTACGTTGGCATCGAGGCCGCCGTCGACATGCACACCCGCGGCGTTGCCACGCTTGAGGAGTACTTCGGCTTGGAGCCGGCACCGTCCTACCTCTGAGCCTGTAGATTGGCGGGATGGGGGACACCGGGGCCAGCAGTGACCAGGGATAAATCAGCGCCATCGTGCAGCGGATTGCCGCACTGGCGTATGCCGATGAGCGGCTGGGCAAGGGCGGCCCGGACGCGGAGTTGCCAACCGAACTCGGCGCTGCGCTTGCGTTTCTGCCGCAGCTCAGGCTCCCCACCCTTCGGGCCCTGGAAAAGGACCTCGCCCGGCCGGACAGCCTCGCAACCGGCGGAATGCAGGGCCGGAGGCGAGCCGGCGAACCAGGCGTAGCACGGTTCCTCGTCCGCGCGTGCTCGCAGACCCGTCGCCCGTACAGCTCCCCGCTCACCGCTCACGCGATCGACGCGTCGTTGCTCGACCAGCTGATGTTCCGCGACGTCCGGCTGGCTCATGGCAGCACTATGTTTCACCGGTGTTTTGACCGCGTCAAGGACCTCCTGGGCCTCGGCCCGGAAGACAGCCTGGCCGAACACGGCGCCGCCCGGTACGGTGCCCGCGGAGTGGCCACACTCTTGAACACCGCAGTGTCTGTGGCAGAGCTCCAGTTCAGCCAAACATCCGCCCACATCACGCCCCAGATGGGTTACACGGGTTTGGACGCTTACGCCGACGCTCAGGACGACTGCCGTTCCATGACCGCCCCGTTCGCCCGCTGGATTTTGCAGACCGACCCCGCTCCTGCCACCGTCGCTGCCCTTGCCGCCAAGGGGCGACTGGCCAAATATGGGATATCCCCAGCCGAGCTGGACCCGGAGGAGCTGCGGGTGGAGCTCGCCCGGGCGGATGTTTCCGCGGTGGCCGACAAGCTGTCCGGCCTGGCGGCTCCCAGCCCTCAAAGCCCGGGTGGCGGCAGCAGCAACCCGGACGGGCCCCGGAGGCGCCGCTCCGACTTCCCGGAACTCGACGACGGCGCGATGGGAAGTTTCGAAGTCACCGTCCCGCCGACCGCACGCAATCCCGCCACGGCCGGAGATGCTTTCGAGAAACACATCTCCCGCAGGAAATCCACCACCGCCCTCCGGCGGCTCAAGGCGATCATCTGGATTGGCTGTCCACTCGCCGTCGTCGCCATTTCCGTCTGGATGGCCGCGCCGGCCGTGGAAGAGCTGCTGCGGGGCGCCGGAAAGAACGCGTGGAAAGGACTTACGGCATTTGTCCTATCCGAGGCCTTGGGCGGATGCCTGATCGCCGTGGGGATCTCGTCCTTGCTGGAACTTCGGGTCAACGGGTTTTTCTCGGTGGCCCGTCAGCTCAGCCCCTACACGGTGCTGCAGGGGCGAAGGAATAAAGAGTTCCTGGACGCCCTGCGAGTTCTTCGCCCAGGCCTGTTCGACGGGTCTGCGACGGCGGGCCTGCCACGGCTGTTCACTCTCTTTTTCGACAAGGAAGGGGCGTTGCTGCTTGGCGGCCGCGAACAACCCGCGGTCCTCGCCGCATTTCATTGGCTGCATGTGCGCCGGATCCTGGCAGAACCGCCCGCCCGCGGGCGCCGGGCCAGGCCGGGCGACGGCCAGCGTGTGATCCTCATGGTTCGGCAGGGCGGTGCGGACGTGAGGCTGGCTTTCCCGCTCGAACGCGCCAAGGTTGCCTGGACCACCGCACATTTTTGGAAGCTGATCCGGTCAAGGCTGCCCTGGCGCTCGTCGAGGGGCTCCGGAACCTCAGCTCCCTTGAAGGTCCGGGCATTTCCCAGCAAGGGATGCGGACATTGACCCCGGAGATTGAGGAACGCATCCACTTGTTGTTGCGCCAGGACGCCGTACTGGAAGGCACGGACTACGAAAGGGAGGCGCTGGAGTACGAACGGCGGCCCCGGTCTCTCCTTGCACCCGCGGCCTCGGCCTTCCTCCGCGACCGCCGGGTTCAGATAGTCCGCGGGCTGGTTGTCGTAGCTCTGCTCTGCGCGGCGGGCCCGTCGCTGCTCACGTTCTTCCTGCGGTAGGGTCCGGCTCTGACGGCCCGCCAGGTACGCGATATTACATGGCCGTCACTCCGGGTTAACAGCGCTGGGCTAGGTTAGTGTCCATGCTGACAGGATTCAAGAATTTCATTCTTAAGGGCAACGTCGTGGACCTTGCCGTCGCAGTCGTCATCGGCGCCGCCTTTGGCTCCGTGGTAACGGCCCTTGTCCAAAGCGTCCTCATGCCGTTCATCGCCGGCCTGGTTGGCTCGCCCAACTTCGACAGCTTCGCCGTCGTCACCTTGAACGGCAACGACATCAAGTTCGGCGTGTTGCTGACGGCGATCGTCAATTTCCTGCTCGTCGCGGCCGCTATCTACTTCGTCGTTGTGGTGCCGATGAACCACATGATCGAACGTCGCAACCGCCGGCTGGGCATCAGCCAGGATGTCAAGGAAGAGGCGGCCGAGGACCCGCAGATCGCCCTGCTGACCGAGATCCGCGACGCCCTGACGCGCACCCACTAGTTCCAGCAGCAAACAAAAGTGGCCCGCTTCCTTTCGGAGGCGGGCCACTTTTTTGCAGATGTGGGGTCAGTCAGACACGAGGGCAAGGGCTAATTCGGTCCGGACCACCTGGGCGAGCCCTTCGGCGACTTCCTGCGCGGTGTCGTGGTCGCCGGCTTCCACCATGACCCGGACGACCGGTTCGGTACCGGACGGCCGCAGCAGCACGCGTCCGGTGTCGCCCAGCTGCGCCTCGGCCTGGGCCACGGCCTCCGCCACGGCCTCGTCGCCGTTGACGCGGGTACGGTCGACGCCCTTGACGTTGATGAGCACCTGCGGGAGCTTGGTCATGACCTTGGCCAGCTCCTTGAGCGGGCGGCCGGTCAGCGCCACCTGGGCTGCAAGCTGGAGGCCGGTCAGCACCCCGTCGCCGGTGGTGGCGTGGTCCGCGAAAATGACGTGGCCGGACTGTTCGCCGCCGAGGTTGAAGCCGCCTTCGCGCATGCCCTCGAGCACGTAGCGGTCGCCCACGCCGGTCTCGCGGAGGCTGATGCCGGCGTCACGCAGGGCGAGCTTGAGTCCCAGATTGCTCATCACGGTAGCCACGAGGACGTCATCCTTGAGCTTGCCGGCATCCTTGAGGGCCACGGCGAGGATGGCCATGATCTCATCGCCGTCCACCTCGTTGCCTTCGTGGTCCACCGCGAGGCAGCGGTCGGCGTCGCCGTCGTGTGCGATGCCGAGGTCGGCGCCGCACTCCAGGACCGCCTGCTTAAGCGGGCCGAGGTGCGTCGAGCCCACCCCGTCGTTGATGTTGAGGCCGTCAGGTTCGGCTCCGATGACCACCACCTCGGCCCCGGCGTCCTTGAAGACCTGGGGAGAGCAGCCGCTGGCGGCGCCGTGCGCACAGTCCAAGACCACCTTCAGGCCGTCAAGCCGGTGCGGGAGGGTGCCCAGCAGGTGCACGATGTAGCGGTCCTCGGCGTCGGAGAAGCGCTGGATCCGGCCCACCTCGCCGCCGACGGGGCGGTAGGGCTCCTTGGTCAGCTGTTCTTCGATGGCGTCTTCGACGTCGTCGGGGAGCTTCTGGCCGCCGCGGGCGAAGAATTTGATGCCGTTGTCCGGTGCCGGGTTGTGGGAGGCGGAAATCATCACGCCGAAGTCGGCGTCAAGGTCCGCCACGAGGTATGCCGCGGCAGGGGTGGGCAGCACCCCGGCGTCGTAGACATCGATGCCGGAGCTGGAGAGCCCGGCCTCCACGGCGGCAGCGAGGAATTCCCCGCTGGCCCGCGGATCGCGGGCGACGACCGCGCGGGGCCGTTTGCCGTCGATGCTGCGGTCGTGGCCAAGCACGACGGCGGCGGCCTGCGCCAGCTGCATCGCAAGCTCTGCCGTCAGTAGACCGTTAGCCAGGCCTCGGACTCCATCTGTTCCAAATAATCTAGACATCGTGTCCAAGTTTAGTCGATGGCACGCCCAGCTCCCGCCCCGGGCGGCCGGACGGGCGTTAAACGACGGAAGCCCGCCCCGCACAAGTGCGGGACGGGCTTCCGGTGAGCGTGCTTAGCGCTTGGGGATCCGAGCGCTGAAAAGCGCCGCGGGGCCCAGTCTGTGGTCGCGCCAGCGGCCGCAGACTGGGAAGGCGCTGTTTAGCGCTTGGAGTACTGCTGAGCCTTACGTGCCTTCTTGAGACCAGCCTTCTTACGCTCGATGACGCGTGCGTCACGGGTGAGGTAGCCGGCCTTCTTCAGGGTGGCGCGGTTGTTCTCGACGTCGATCTCGTTCAGCGAACGGGCGATGCCGAGGCGCAGTGCACCGGCCTGGCCGGAGGGGCCACCGCCGTGGATGCGGGCAATAACGTCGTAGGCGCCTTCGAGATCGAGAATCTTGAAGGGCTCGTTGACGTCCTGCTGGTGCAGCTTGTTCGGGAAGTAGTTCGACAGCTCGCGGCCGTTGATGGTCCACTTGCCGGAGCCCGGAACAACGCGAACGCGTGCAACGGCTTCCTTGCGGCGGCCAACAGCTGCGCCGGCGACGGTCAGTGCCGGACGTTCCTTCTTCGGCGCCGCTGCATCCGCAGCTCCGCTTTCCGAGGTGTAGCTGGTCAGGTTTTCCTCAGCCTCAACGGCTTCGGTGGTCTCTTCGTTCTGAGCCACGGTTCTCCTTGTATTAATAAGTTGTTTGGTGGCCAGGACTACTGGGCGACCTGGGTGATTTCGAAAGTCTTGGGCTGCTGGGCGGCGTGCGGGTGCTCTGCACCGCGGTAAACCTTCAGCTTGCCCAGCTGCTGCGCAGCGAGGGAGTTCTTCGGGAGCATGCCCTTGATGGCCTTCTCCACGGCGCGGACCGGGTTGGATTCCAGCAGCTCCGCGTAGTTGACGGAGGTCAGGCCGCCCGGGTAACCGGAGTGGCGGTATGCGCGCTTCTGCTCCAGCTTGGCGCCGGTGAGGGCAACCTTTTCAGCGTTGATGATGATGACGAAGTCGCCCATGTCCATGTGGGACGCGAAGGTGGCCTTGTGCTTGCCGCGCAGCAGGATTGCGGTCTGGCTGGCGAGACGACCAAGGACAACGTCGGTGGCGTCAATGACGTGCCACTGGCGGTTGATATCGCCGGGCTTCGGGGTGTACGTACGCACGGTGTTTGCCTCGTTCTTGTTCTGGCGTTCTTGTTTTAGGCGTCACGCAAAGGTGCACCTACTATCTATGCGCTACCGGAACAGAGGTGAGGGCTCCATGTAACCAGTCATCCAGTGGTCTCGAATGTGCACGTTGAGTAGCTATCCTGCAACCGGATTCTCAAGCGGGCACGCATCATCGAGATAGGACACGCACAACGACTACCAAGAATAGCGGAAGCCGGGGCCGTGGGTCAAAATGGGGTGTCCGGTGGCACGCTGCCCTGCGTGCCGCGCAGTTCCGGCCCGCCGCGATCCTGGAGGTACCGTGCCCGACCCCGCCGTCGCAGGTGCCGCGCCGCTGCTGTTCATCGCCGCAATCGCCGCCGCCGGGCTGTGCCTGGGACTGCTGGGCGATGCAGTCGTCCGGCGCGCCCTCCCCGCACTGGCGGGCAGCCCTACTCCCCTGCAGCGGACAACGACGACGGCGGCCGCCGCGGCGCTGTGCGCGTTGCTGGCCTGGCGCTTCGGGGCTTCTCCGGAATTGCCGGCATTTCTACTGCTCGCAATTGTCGGCGTACAGCTGGCGCGAATTGACGTTATTCACCATTTGCTGCCCAACCGCCTGGTTGTACCCCTGCTTGGGTCCGGCGTAGTGCTCCTCGGAGCGGCGTCGCTCGCCCTCGGGGCGTGGGCGGAGCTGGTCCGGGGGCTCGCCGGCGGCGCGATTCTCTTCTTTTTCTACTTCATCTTGGCTCTCATCAGCCCCAAGAGCCTCGGAATGGGCGATGTAAAGCTCGCCGCCCCCCTCGGGCTGTACTTGGGCTACTTGGGCTGGGCGCCGCTGTTCTATGGGGGCGCCCTGGGCTTCGTCGCCGGCGGCCTTACCTCTTTGGCGCTCGTGCTTAGGAACCGCGGAAACAAGCCTAATGAAGTGGCCTATGGGCCGTCCATGCTGGCCGCCGCCCTGCTAGCCATCCTGCTCTTCGCGTAGCGCCCCTTGCCGCCTGCCCCGCGGGCGAACCAGTAAGTCAACTGATCAAACCAAGTAGTGGCCGTCGGCGCGCCCAGAAAAACTGAGTACACCTTTCCAGAGGGGTAAGTAAAACCCACAATTTGCCGCCAGAAGTCGAGTATCCGGACACATTGCCGGGCCGTTAATCGGCGTGCAATTCTTGTCCCATCGGAGCTCCACCAGGTAGCAAAAGGGGATTTGCTGGAATTCCGTAAAACTATTCAAAACTCTGGAAAAGGACTTTAAAATGACTGGTCTCATGGTCTCAATGCTCGCTTTTGTTGCCGGCGTCAAGGACAAGCTCACCCCGGAAAAGGGAGCCACGGCGACGGAATATTCGCTCCTGGTCGCCTTCATCGCCTTCCTCATCATCGCCGGCGTCACGTTCTTCGGACAGCAGCTCAACGCTTGGTTCACCGGCCTCGGCACCACCGTCGGCGGCTGGCGCAACGGACAGTAGGGTTCCGTCGCAGCAGCACCGCTGGTCTCAGCAACACCCACTGTGCCGCGTCCGTGTCTCGCGGACGCGGCACAGTTGTTAATCCTTCGGCTGCATCTATCCCTGGGGGGATCCAATGAAGCGCAGCAGTTTACCGACGCGCCGGTCTAAAGCGCAGGCACGGGAGCGGGGGGCCGCCGCCGTCGAATTCGCCCTCGTGGCACCCATCCTGCTCGCTCTGGTGGGCGGAATCATCGAGTTTTCGTACACGTACAACCTGCAGATCTCCGTCACGCAGGCGGCACGCGAGGCCGCCCGGACCATGGCCATCTTCAACGATCAGGGCCGGGCGCAAGCAGCCGCCGTGGCAGGTGCACCAGGTCTCAATGCGGCCGGCTTCACGTACACCTTCACCGGCACGTGCCCCGCAGGTGGCACCGGGAACGCCCAAGTTGCTGTCGGCTACACGGCCAACACCATGACCGGAATATTCGGCCGCTCCGTCACTGTCAGAGGGACAGGAGCCATGCGATGCCACGGCTAAGGGATCTCTCCTCCAAGACCAAACAGGGCAAGGAGCGTGGCGCCACCGGCGTCCTCGTCGCGGTAATGATGCTGGTACTCATCGGCGCCGGCGCGCTGGCTGTGGACACCGGTCAGATCTACGCCGAACGGGCGCAGCTGCAGAACGCCGCGGACGCCGGCGCTATAGCTGCGGCGCAACAGTGCCACGCCGCTGGGACTTGCACTGTCCCCCAGGCCTTGACCTGGGCCCGCGCACTGGCCGGCCCTAACTCCAACGATGGCGCGTCCGCTGTCGATTCGGTGGACCTGTCCGTTCCCCGTCAGGTGAAGGTCGTCACGTCCACCCTGGGCAGCAACGGGGCAGGCTTCCTGACGAAAATGTTTGCCAGTGCACTGAACGCCCCGCCGGCGACTGTACGTGCCGGCGCCACCGCATCCTGGGCGCCGCCCAGCGGCGGTTCCGCATTTCCGCTGGCCATCTCGGACCACTGCTACAACCTCTCCACGGCTGCCGCCACCGCCCAGGTCCAGAAGATCTCCTACAAGCCAGGAGGAACCTGCACCGGCCCGTCGGGAACGGAGATTCCGGGCGGCTGGGGCTGGCTCGACCAGAGCTCGCCCTGCGTCGCCACGACTCAGACCGGCAGCAACCGGATCGGCTCGGATCCTGGCAACAACCCGCCGACCGAATGTTCCACCGTCCTGACCGGGTGGATCAACACCATCACCGCCGGCGGAGAGGTCAAGGTAACCTTCCCCGTCTTCGACGACGCCTCGAGCCAAGGCCAGAACGGCTACTTCCACATCATTGGCTACGCCACCTTCAAGATCTGGGGCTGGAAGTTCGGCAACGGCACGCCTTATGAGTTCCGCAATGCGGCCACCGATCCCGGGATGAACAGCTCCCTGGCCTGCACGTCGGTGAACTCCGGCGGCGGCAACGGGGGCAACGGGGGCAACGGAGGTAACGGCGGCAATGGGGGCAATGGCGGCACAAGCGGCAACGCCCGCTGCGTCATCGGCCAATTCGTGAAATTCGAAACCATTAATTCCGCTGGAGGTCCTCCGGGGAACGGCGCCGACTTGGGTACCGGAGAAATCAAACTCATCAAATAAGAAATTTCTAAGGAGTTACGATGAAAACACGCCTGCTGGGAGGCATCGCCGCATTACTTGTGGCAATTATCGGAACCGTATTGCTGGTCTCATATGTTCAGAACGCTGATAAACGAGCATTGTCCGGCACGGAAACCGAATCCATCTACGTAGTACAAAAGGCCATTCCGGCCGGAACCGCCGCAGACAAGATCGCTGGCATGGTGACGAAGAAGGAAGTCCCAAAGCTGGCGCTAGCCGAAAACAGCGTCACCGATTTGGGACAGCTTGGCTCCAAGGTCACCTCCGTCGCCCTCATGCCTGGCGAGCAGCTGCTCTCCAGCCGGATGGTCGAAGAGAACGCCTTCCTGGGACCCTCCCGAGTCCAGGTGCCCGCGGGACTCCAGGAGATCACGCTCAAGCTTCCCATCGAGCGCGTCGCCGGCGGCATTCTGAAGGCCGGGGACACCGTCGGCATCTTCCTTTCGCTGGATCTGGCATCCTCCGGAGCCGACGGAGCGGCTGCAGGCGCCAAGTTGAGCAAGACGCAGCAGACCTTCCACAAGGTCCTGGTGACCGCGGCTCAATACAGCGACGGCGCAGCCACACAGACCGGAACCGCTGACTCTTCAGCCGGAGCCAGCCAGGTGTCTTCCACCACGTCCACCAAACCGCAGGGCGACGGCAGCTACCTCATCACTCTGGCCAGGAACTCTGCGGACGCGGAGCGGATCGTCTTCGCCGCGGAGTTCGGCAAGATCTACCTGTCCAAGGAGCCGGGCGATTCACCCGATTCGGTCAAGGGGACAGTTGACGCGGCAGGGCTGTTCCGATGAGCCGCTTCGTTCTGATCACGCCCAACACCGATTTCGAGCGGCTGGTCCGCCTGGCAATCGGCGGCATGCACGGCGAGCTGCACGTCTTCAAAGCCGACTACCTGCCCGAAGGCCCCGCCGACATCATGCGTCAAATGGTAGGCGACCCGCCCGAGGTCCTGATTCTCGGGCCCGGGGTACCAGTCGCTGACTCGCTGAAACTGGCGGCCGTCATGGACCTGCAGTACCCCGAGATCAGCGTGGTCCTGGCGGTTACTGCCAGCCCGGACACAGTAGTGCAGGCGATGCGTGCCGGCGTCCGGGACCTGCTGGATCCCGGGGCCGATCCGGACACCATCCGGGTCATGCTGGAGCGGGCCAGCCTCGCCGCCGCGGGCCGTCGACGCGGCCTCGGCCCGCAGGCCACCGAACATGCCGACCATGGCTCCGGGCGTGTCATCGCGGTCATGTCGCCCAAGGGCGGTGTCGGCAAGACGACGGTGGCCACCAACCTCGCCGTCGGGCTCGGAAAAACCGCGCCTATGAGCGTGGTGATCGTGGATCTCGACCTCCAGTTCGGCGACGTGGCCAGCGGGCTGCTGCTCGAACCGGAATTCACCATCACCGACGCCGTCATGGGGGCCGCAAGCCAGGACTCCATGGTGCTGAAGACGTACCTCACGGTCCATCCGGCAGGCATCTACGCACTGTGTGCCCCCCGGACTCCGGTGGAGATGGACCGCATCAGTGCGGCCCACGTCTCCCACCTGCTGGAGCAGTTGCGGCAGGAGTTCCGCTACATCGTGGTGGACACTGCTCCGGGCCTGGGCGAACATGTCCTGGCCACCCTGGAGCAGGCAACGGACGCTGTCTGGATCTGCGGTATGGACGTGCCAAGCATTCGGGGCATGCGGACCGGTTTCCAGATCCTTGACGAACTGAACCTGGTACCGGCCAACCGTCACATCGTGCTCAACATGGCCGACCGCCGGGCGGGGCTCTCGCTCAAGGACGTCGAAGCCACCATCGGGGCGCCCGTGGACGTGGTGCTGCCACGCTCCCGGACTCTTCCGTTTTCCACCAACAAGGGCGTTCCCGTCCTCCAGGAAGGAAGCAGGGACTCCACTCTGAAGGGCCTTCGCCAACTGGTCGACCGCTTCAAGCCGGAGTGGGAAGCCAGGCCGCACAAGCAACTCCACAGAAGGGCGGTAGTCCAGTGAGCCTCACGGACCGATTCCAGCAACTGCGCGGCGGGGCTCAGCCCGACGCGCCCGAGGAAAAGCCCGCCGTCGACGTCTTCGCCTCGCACGCACCGCCGGCGACGCTCGGGCGGATCCTCGAAGCCAAGACGGCGGCCGAGGCACAGCCCGGCTTCACCGAACTCCAGCAGACCGCCACCGTCGCAAGCGAGGCCCTGAACGCCCTTAAGGAACGTGCAAGCCAAGCGCTTTTCGAACGGCTTGGTTCCCGGATCACCGATTCCTCGATCGATGAGGCGGAACTGCACCAATCGGTCAAGGACGAGCTGAAAGCTGTCGTGGACGAGGAGCAGATCCCCCTCACCACGCTCGAGCGGCAGCGGCTGATCCGCGAGATCATCGACGATGTGCTCGGCCACGGGCCCATCCAGCGGTACTTGGACGACCCCACCGTCACCGAGGTCATGGTCAACCGCTTCGACCAGATCTACGTGGAACGCCAGGGACACCTCCAGCTTACGGACTCGAAATTCACCTCCGACGATGCCCTGCGGCGCGTCATCGAGCGGATCGTCTCCAACGTGGGACGCCGGATCGACGAGTCGTCCCCCTTGGTGGATGCGCGGCTCTCTGACGGCTCCCGCGTCAACGCCATCATCCCGCCGCTTGCCGTCAACGGGCCCGCCCTGACCATCAGGAAGTTCGGCCGGGATCCGCTGACCGTCCATGACCTGATTTCGATGGGCAGCCTCTCGCCGGAAATGGCCGAGCTGTTGCAGGCCTGCGTGCTCGCCCGGCTGAACATCATCGTCTCGGGCGGTACCGGTACCGGCAAGACCACCCTGCTCAACGTGCTCTCCTCGTTCATTCCGAGCGACGACCGGATCGTCACGATCGAGGACGCCGTGGAACTGCAACTGCAGCAGGACCACGTGGTCCGGCTGGAGAGCCGGCCGCAAAACATCGAGGGCAAGGGCGAAATCTCCATCCGCGACCTGGTCCGCAACTCGCTGCGTATGCGGCCGGACCGGATTGTGGTGGGCGAAGTCCGTGGCGGGGAGTGCCTGGACATGCTGCAGGCCATGAACACCGGCCACGACGGCTCCATCTCCACGGTTCACGCGAACTCACCCCGGGATGCCATTGCCCGGCTCGAAACCCTGGTGCTGATGGCCGGCATGGACCTGCCCCTGCGGGCCATTCGCGAACAGGTGGCCTCCGCGGTCAACCTGATTGTCCACATCTCCCGGCTTCGCGACGGCTCCCGGCGCGTCACGCATATCACGGAGGTCCAGGGCATGGAGGGCGACGTCGTCACCCTCCAGGATGCCTTCGTGTTCGACTATTCGGCCGGCATCGACGCCAGCGGCAGGTTCCTGGGCAAGCCCATCCCCACCGGGGTGCGCCCGCGCTTTACCGACCGCTTCGCCGAACTCGGGATCCCGATCTCGCCGGCGGTCTTTGGCGCAGCACCCGTCAGGGGGCGGTAACCGTGCTGGACCAGTCGCCGCTTGTCTTCGTCGGCGGACTCCTCCTGACTTACGCGGCCCTGGCGATCTTGGTCGCCGTCGTGTTCAAGTCACGGTCGGTACCGCTGACTCGCCGCCGCCCCGACGAGGCGGCCGTCCATACGTCGAACCTGACTAAACTCACAGACCAGGCCGTGCATTCCCTGAACCAGGGCCTCCGCAGCCGCGGTTCCGGTCTGCTCAACCGCGAGAAACTGGACAGCGCCGGGCTGAAAAAGCAGCCGGGAGACTACCTGCTGATCGCCGGGGCCTTCACCTTCGTGGCGGTGGTCCTTGGATTCCTGTTGGGCGGCATCCTATTCGCGGTGTTGATGCTGTTGCTGGCACCGGTGGGCCTTCTTCTCCTCCTGAATGTCTTGGTCGCGCGGCGCCGCAAGAAGTTCGACGAACAGGTCCCGGATTCCCTGCAGATGCTCGCCGGCGGCCTACGCGCCGGGCACAGCCTGCTCCGCTCCGTGGACGCGGCTGCCGAAGAGAACGAGGCACCGATGAAGGAGGAGCTCAACCGGGTCGTGAACGAAACGCGGATCGGCAGGGACCTCGGCGAATCGCTCGCGGAGGTTGCCCGCCGCACCGACAACGAGGACTTTGCCTCAATAACCCGGGCCATTGAGATCCACAGGGAAGTCGGTGGTGACCTCGCCCAGGTCCTCGACAACGTCGGCGAGACCATCCGGGACCGTAACCAACTCCGTGGGCAGGTGAAAGCGCTCAGCGCGGAAGGACGCATGTCGGCGGTAGTCCTGATGGCGCTCCCGATTGTGATGTTCTTTGGGCTGACGCTTTTCAACCCGCTGTATTCAAAGGTTTTTCTCACCACTTTTCCCGGCTTCCTGATGATCGTCGCCGCCGTGGTGCTGCTGGCCGTAGGCGGTTTCTGGCTTAGCCGACTCATCAAACCGAAGTTCTGAGACGAAGGGAGAGAACAGTGCAAACTATTGCCTACGCTGCAATCCTGGCGGTCATCGCCCCGCTCTCGATCATGACTTGGCTCGCCTTCACCGGCGACCGGGCCGGGTTCCGTAATATCCAGGCCAACCTCGGCCGGCGCCCTGAGGCCGCCGGCTCCGTGTTGTCCGCCACCGGCCAGCTCGCGGCCCTGAGCCGCAAGGTCACCCCGAAGGGCTACACGGCCTGGCTGGACAAGCAGCTCGCCGGTGCAGGTCGGCCGAAGGACTGGCCGCTGGGCCGCGTCATCATGGTCAAGCCGCTGCTGGCCCTGGCCGGGGCCGTGATGGGCGTCTTCCTTGTCGCGGGAAGCCCCACGACAACCAACGTCCTCCTCATGGTGGGCGTCACGGCGCTTGCCTACTTCGTGCCCGACATCTTGATCCGGAACAACGCCCAGAAGCGGCGCGAGAAGATCAAATTGGAACTGCCGGACACCTTGGACCAGATGCTCATCTCGGTCCAGGCCGGCCTGGGTTTCGAAACTGCCATGGCCCGTGCGGGCCAGAACGGCAAGGGCCCCCTGGCCGAGGAACTCATCCGGACCCTGCAGGACATCCAAGTGGGCCGCTCGCGCAAGGACGCCTACCTGGCCATGGCCCAGCGCGTGGACGTACCGGACCTGCGGTCCTTCGTCCGGGCTGTGGTCCAGGCCGACGCCTACGGCATCGCCATCGCGAATGTGTTGAACTCGCAGGCGAAGGACATGCGGGTCAAGAGGCGCCAGCGGGCGGAGGAGCACGCCATGAAGATGCCGGTCAAGATGCTCTTTCCGCTCATCTTCTCCATCCTGCCCACGCTGTTCATCGTGGTACTGGGACCGACAGTGATGAGCATCATGGAACTTTTCGCCAAGAAGTAACCTCGCGGCCCGGTATCGGGCCGCCCCCAAGACCGGACCCCCCTTGGAACCCAGAGCTGAGGGGGGTCCCCTTTTGCGTGGCCGGCCCAGCCCCTGGCGCAGGTTCCGCGCAGGGAACGTACAGGAAATGGGCAGTATGGGAAGTCTTGGCACAGGATGTTCCCAAGTCGGATTCACGGCGTGTCGGCGCTTGCTAAGTTCCTCTCAGTGCTGGTGCAGGGCCAGCCGCCCAACTCGCTCAGGAGTCACCAATGCGTTCCTACTTCTCCAATATCGCAGCCCGCCTTCGCCGCGACCAGCGCGGCGCCACCGCCGTCGAATACGGCATCATGGTCTCCCTCATCGCCGTGGTCATCATCGTCGCCGTCACCATGCTCGGCGGCACTCTGAAGGAAACCTTCAACTCGGTCCAGTGCAGCGTCAAGGGCGGCGCCTACACGGCAGCCAGCACCACAGGCGGCGTCACTACCGATGGTAAGTGCTCCAAGTAGTCTTCCGACCGTTCGTCTCAGGCCCACCCCGGGCCGCACCCACTGCCCAGGAGGCACCCGTGCGTTCGTTCTTTAGCAGCCTTGCTGCCCGTCTGCGCCGCGACCAGCGCGGCGCCACCGCCGTTGAGTACGGCATCATGGTCTCCCTCATCGCCGTCGTGATCATCGTCGCCGTCACGATGCTCGGCGGCACCCTGAAGGACACGTTCACCCAAGTTCAGTGCTCGGTCAGTGGCGGCACCTACGCTGCCGGCGCGGACGCGGGCAAGGCCACCTGCACACCCAAGTAAGGGCTATTCCAAGGCGCACGGCGCCCCTGAAAGTGTGGCGGCGGCGTTAGCCGCCGCCACACTGGCATCTCCGATTCTCCACGGCAGGAAGGCGGTCCCCATGTCCAAAGCAAGCGAACGGGGTGCCGTCGCAGTGGAGTTCGCCCTGCTGGCCCCCGTCCTGGTCATGATCCTGCTGGGCATCATGGAATTCGGCCGCGCCTACAACGTACAGATCTCGCTCTCCAGCGCTGCCCGCGAGGGCGTCCGGGTAATGGCCATCAATAACAACACCAACGCCGCGAAAACGGCTGTGAAAAATGCCGCCGCCGCGTTGCAGCCCGCCCTGGCCGATACCAACATCACCATCAGCCCCACGCCCTGTACGTCCGGTGCGCAGGTCACGGTCAAGATCACCTACACGCTCTCCACCATGACCGGCATTGCCGGGCCGTTCCCGATGGAAGGCAAAGGAGTCATGCTGTGCGGAGGTTAGCTGATCCGGTCCGTGGCGCGAACCGCGAGCGCGGCGGGATCGCCATCATGGTCGCCATCCTGATGGTGGTTCTGCTGGGTTTCGGCGCGCTGGCTGTCGACGTTGGCATGCTGTACGCCGAGCGGACCCAGCTTCGTAACGGTTCCGACGCCGCCGCGCTGGCCGTCGCGCAAAAATGTGCCAAGGACATTAACGACGTCGAGTGTTCCGCCACTTCGGCGCTGGCACAGGGGCTGGCTAACGGCAATGCCGGCGACGGGTTAAGCAATATCAAGTCGCTGCTGTTGGACAAGACAAACCGCACTGTCACAGTCGCCGCCGGATCCCAGGAAGCGGGCAAGGCGCCCAACCAGGTTTCATTGTTTTTGGCCCGCGCCCTCGGCTATAACTCCACCGAGGTCTCGGCCACGTCGAGCGTCACCTGGGGCAGCCCGGTCAAGGGCCCGACGGCCTTCCCGGTCGCATTCTCGATCTGCCAAGTGCAGGGACACGTCGACGGCACGCTGCAACTGCTGCAAAACCACGGCAGCAACGCCAACGCGGACTGCAACTACGGACCCTCCGGAGCTGCCGTGGAGGGCGGTTTTGGCTGGCTGGTCAGCGATCCTGGTGTGTGCGGCGGGCTCATCGATCTTGCCCTCGCCGAGGGCGGGAGCGATCCGGGCAACAGCTCCCCGGCCATTTGCGCCGCCACGCTGAACAGCTGGGCCGCCGACATCACCGCCGGCAAGGAGGTGGTCGTTTTGCTTCCCGTTTTCAACCGCGTCACCGGCACCGGCAACAGCGCCATCTACGGCCTGACGACGTTCGCCGCGTTCAAGGTCAAGGGCTGGAAATTCAGCGGCAACAGTACGCTCCCGGACACCTTCCAAAATACGACGCCGACCGTCACCGCGGCCGTGGCCTGCGACGGCAACTGCCGCGGCATCATCGGCAGCTTCATCAAATACGTTTCCCTGGCGGATGGCTTCACCCTGGGTCCAGTCGACACCAACGGCGCCACAATCGTCCGCCTCACCCAGTAGCACTTTGTACCCCGCAATCCCCCTCACCGGTTCAGGAGCAGTTTTTTGAAGTCACGCTTATTGGCAGGACTGGCCGCCGTCGTGCTGGCCATCGTCGGAGCCATCCTCGTCGTCAGCTACGCCCAGGGCGCCGACAGCCGGGCGGTGCAGAACCTGGAACCGGTCAGCGTGCTGGTGGTACAGAAGGCCATCCCCGCCGGCACCCCGGTGGCCACGCTGACAGCCTTCGTCACCAGCCAGGAACTTCCCGGCAAGGCAGTCTCCAAGACGGCACTGAAAAACCTCGACGGTCTGGCCGGGAAGGTCACCGCCGTCGCACTGCTGCCCGGCGAGCAGCTCGTCGCCGAGCGGCTGGTCGAACCTGCTGAGCTCAAGACCAGCGGCACGGTGGACATTCCCAAGGGCCTGCAGGAAGTTTCCTTCCAGCTCGAACCGCAGCGCGTCGTTGGCGGCCGCATTGCGGCCGGCGACCACGTCGGGGTCTTCATCAACCTGAAGAACGGCGGAATCGAGGGCAAGAGCGACAAAGAGACCACCCAGCTGACGGTCCACAAGGCCTTGGTCACGGCGGTGCAGCGCGCTCCTGTCACCACGCCCAGCCCGCAGCCCTCGCCGAGCGGCCCGGCGGCGCCGAGCGCGGACACCTCACTGCCGGTCGGTTCAATGATCGTGACCGTGGCGGTCAACGACGTCGAGGCCACAAAGATTGTCTATGCCTCGAATTTCACCGAAGGCGCGAGTATCTGGTTGAGCCGGGAACCCCTTGATGCCACAGACAGTGGCCGCCCTGGAATCATGACCAAGCCGGAGGTCTACAAGTGAGCCGCTTTGTCCTGATCACCCCCAACACCGACTTCGACGCACGGGTACGGCAGGCCGTCGCGGGCGGCCTGCCCGGCGGCGTCCAGACCTTTGCCTTCGTCAACCCGGCGGACCCGGGCGAGCTGTTCGCCAACCTCAACCAAGAACGTCCCGAGGTGCTGATCCTTGGTCCGGATGTCCCCGTCGAGGACGCGCTCCGGCTCGCGACCGTCTTCGACGTGCAACTGCCGGAGCTGAGCGTCATCCTGGTCGCGGAGGCCGACCCGGACTTCGTTCTGCTGGCTATGCGCGCCGGCATCCGTGACATCCTCAGCCCCGCGGCGGATCCGGCGCAGATCCGGGTGCTGCTGGAACGGGCCTGCCAGTCGTTCGCCAGCCGTAACCGCACAACCGCCGTTCAGCAGCCGGACAGCAGGCCCCGAGGGCTCGTGATCGGCGTCTTCTCCCCCAAGGGCGGCGTCGGCAAAACCACCATCGCCACCAACATCGCCATCGGGCTGGGCCGGGTCGCCCCGATGGGCGTCGTCATCGTGGACCTGGACCTTCAGTTCGGCGACGTCGCGTCCGGTTTGTACCTGAACCCGGAGCACACCGTCACCGACGCCGTGTCGGCATCGGCAAGCCAGGACTCGCTGGTCCTCAAGGCCTTCCTCACGGTCCACCCCAGCAGCATCTACGCTCTCTGCGCCCCCCGGACCCCGGTGGAAGCCGACGACATCACGCCCCAGCAGGTCAGCCGGCTGATCGAGCAGCTAGCGGAACAATTCCAGTACGTCGTGATAGACACCGCCCCCGGCTTGCCCGAGGTTGGCCTGGCCGCGATGGAGCAGTGCACCGACGTCGTCTGGGTCAGCGCCATGGACGTTCCCAGCATCCGCGGGCTCCGCTCCGGCCTGGAAATCCTGCGTCGGCTGGACCTCCTTCCGGAGACCCGGCACGTGGTCCTGAACATGGCCGATTCCAAGTCCGGGCTCAGCGTCCAGGACGTCGAGGCCACCATCGGCGCCCCGGTCGATATCAGCATTCCGCGGTCCAAGGCGGTGGCGTACTCCACGAACCGCGGGATCCCGGTCCTGCAGGACGCCCGCAAGGACCCTGCGGTGAAGGGCCTTCGCCAGCTGGTGACCCGCTTCGATCCGGCCTGGCGGGCGACCGCCCAGAAGAAACTGCACCGACGGGTGGTGGTCTAGATGAAGCTCTCCGAGCGCCTGTCCGCGGCGGAAGCCGGCCCGCGGCCGGCCCCGGCGCCGTCGTCGTCGACCGCCACACTGTCCCCCGCCGCGGCCGCCCGCCCCGTGAGTGCGCCGGCCCGCCCCGAACCAGCCCGTCCCGAACCGTCACGCCCTGAGCCGTCCCGCCTCGCCGCGGCGGCTGCTCCGGCGTTTGCGGAACACCCGGACACCGCCCGGACCAAGGGCCAGCAGCCCGTTGATGCCTTTGCCGCACTCAAGGAACGCGCCGCCACCGCCCTGTTCGAGCGGATGGGTACGCGCTTCAGTGATTCGGCGGTCAAGGAGGATGAGCTGCGCGCCACCGCGCGCGACGAACTGACCCGCATCGTCGATGCCGAACAGGTGCCGCTGTCCACCGAGGAACGCACCCGCCTGGTCCGTGATGTCGCCGACGACGTGCTGGGCTACGGCCCGCTCCAGCGGCTGCTCGACGACCCGGCGGTCACCGAGATCATGGTCAACCGGATGGACCAGATCTACGTCGAGCGGAAGGGCCAGCTGACCCTCACCGATTCGCGCTTCAGCTCCGAGGAGCACCTGCGCAAGGTGATCGAGCGGATCGTCTCGAAGGTGGGCCGCCGCATCGACGAGTCGTCCCCGCTGGTGGACGCGCGGCTCGAGGACGGCTCCCGCGTCAACGCCGTTATCCCCCCGCTGGCGGTCGGCGGCTCCTCGCTGACCATCCGAAAGTTCAGCAAGGTGCCCCTCACGGTCCGCAACCTGATCGACTTCGGCACGCTGACCCCGGAGATGGCGGAGCTGCTGAACGCCTGTGTCCGGGCCAAACTGAACATCATCGTCTCCGGCGGCACCGGTACGGGCAAGACCACGCTGCTCAATGTCCTCTCCTCCTTCCTGCCGCACGACGAGCGCATCGTTACCATCGAGGACGCGGTGGAACTGCAGATCCAGCAGGAGCACGTCGTGCGCCTGGAAAGCCGGCCGCCCAACACCGAGGGCAAGGGCGAGGTCACCATCCGCGACCTGCTGCGCAACTCGCTGCGTATGCGGCCGGACCGCATTGTGGTCGGCGAGGTCCGCGGCGGCGAATCCCTCGACATGCTCCAGGCCATGAACACCGGCCACGACGGGTCACTCTCGACGGTCCACTCCAACTCGCCGCGCGACGCCGTCGCCCGCCTGGAGACGCTGGTCCTGATGGCCGGCATGGACCTGCCCCTGCGCGCCATCCGGGAGCAGATCGCCTCCGCCGTGAACCTGATCGTGCAAATCTCCCGCCTACGCGACGGGACCCGCCGCATCACCCATGTCACGGAGGTGCAGGGGATGGAGGGCGACATTGTCACCCTCCAGGACGCCTTCATCTTCGACTACTCCGCCGGGGTGGACGCCCACGGCCGGTTCCTCGGCAAGCCGGTGGCCACAGGCATCCGGCCCCGCTTCATCGACCGCTTCGAGGACATGGGGATTTTCGTGTCCCCCGGCGTCTTCGCCGCTCCCCTGGCTCAGGCCGGGAAGGCGTGACCCGGCCATGACCCTGACTTTTGGCGTCGCTTTCCTCGTCACTGCCGTCCTCCTGCTGGCGACAGTGTTCCTCTCGCCGGGGGCCGTTCGCGTTCCGCTGGACCGACGGCGCCCGGTCCAGGCGGCCCCGGATTCCTCGCTCAGCCGGTTCGCCGGTTCCGCCGTCAATCTGGCGGAAGGCTTCTTCGCGCAGCGGAAAGTCCGGCTCTTCAACCGGGACGCCCTGGAACAAGCGGGGCTGCGTATGGGCCAGGGCGACTTCTACGTCCTGCTGGCCGTCGGCGCGTTCGTGGGTGCCCTTGCCGGCTTGGTTGTGGGCGGACCCCTGCTGGCCATCCTGCTCGTCGTCCTCGCCCCCGTCGCCGGGCATCTGGTGCTCACCTTTCTGACCGGCAAACGCCGCGCGAAATTCGATGACCAGCTGGGCGATACCCTGCAGCTGCTCTCCGGGGGCCTGCGGGCCGGGCACAGCATCCTGCGGGCCATTGACGCCGCCGGCAGTGAATCGCAGAGCCCTACCGCGGAGGAAATGCGCCGCGTCATCACCGAAACGTCGCTCGGGCGCGATCTGCTGGCCTCGCTCAGTGACACTGCGGACCGGATGCGCAGCGAGGACTTTGTCTGGATCGCGCAGGCCATCCAGATCAACCGCGAGGTGGGCGGCAACCTGGCCGAGGTACTGGACCAGGTGAACGAGACCATCCGTGAGCGCGCCGAGATCAAGGGCCACATCAAGTCCCTCGCGGCCGAGGGAAAGTTCTCCGCGTACATCCTGATGGCCATGCCGATCGGCATCGTGCTGATGCTGATGCTGGTCAACCCCGGCTACATGAACGTCATGTTCACCAATCCGCTGGGCTGGGCCATGATCGCGGCCTCCGTGATCCTGATGACCATTGGTGGTCTGTGGATGCGCAAGATCATCGATTTGAAGTTCTGAGGCCCCGATGAGTCCCCTGATCCTTAGCTCACTACTGCTGATCTGCTGTCCGTTGGCCTACCTGGCGTGGTCGTTCCTGTCCGTGGACCGGAAATCCCAGCGCGCCATCCGGGACATGCTCTCGCTGGGCTCCGGGCCGGCCGAGTCAGCCGGACCGCACCAGGCGGCGCTGCTGGAGCGGCTTGGCCACCGGCTGACGCCCGCGGCCTACGTCCGGAAACTTGACCGGCTGCTCTCCCTGGCCGGCCGCCCGGCCTCGCTCCCGTTGGGGCGCGTCCTGGCGGCCAAACCGCTGCTTGGACTGGTTGGCGCCCTCCTGGGCCTGTGGCTCGCCAGCACGCCGGCGCCGGTCCTGAAGCTGGTCGGGCTGTTCGTGATGCTGCTGGGCTACTTCATCCCGGACCTGCTCCTGTACAGCAAGGGCCAGGAGCGCCAGAAGATCATGCAACTGGAACTGGCCAACACGCTGGACCAGATGCTCATCTCGGTAGAGGCCGGACTCGGCTTCGAAGGCGCCATGGCCCGGGCCGGGGAAAACGGCAAGGGCCCGCTCGCCGAGGAACTGGTCCGCACCCTCCAGGACATGCAGGTGGGGCGCAGCCGCCGCGAGTCATACCAGGCCCTGGCGGAGCGGACCAACATCCCTGAGCTGCGCAGCTTCGTCCAGGCCGTGGTGCAGGCCGACACCTACGGCATTGCGATCAGCCGGGTACTCCGGATCCAGGCCAAGGTGATGCGCGTCAAGCGCCGCCAGCGGGCCGAGGAGAAGGCCATGAAACTGCCGGTCACCATTCTGTTCCCGCTGCTGTTCTTCATTTTTCCGGTGCTCTTTATCGCCATCCTGGGACCCGCCGTGATCAACGCCATCGAGACTTTCAGTGGCCACTGAAGGACGCCGCCGGGGCGGCACAAGGATAGCCGCAAGGTTTCCGCAGGATACCCCGCCGCCTCCGACACCGGTCCGGACACCTAGTACCGTAGTGCCATGTCTCTTTTAGCTGCCTGCCCCGACGACGGGAAAACGGGCCCCCTGGCCGCCGGTGATGCCCCCGCCGGCGGAGCCATAACGGCGGCACCGGATTCCGGCGCGGCGCCGCTGGTGGACCCGACCGCCCTGCAGGACCTGGGCGAGCAGCTGAACAGTGCCGCCGTCGCCAAGGGCTTCGCCCGCGACTACGCGCAGATGTGGGACCAGCGCTACGACGCCCTGGCCACCTCCCTGGACCGCCGCGACCAGGCAGCGGCGCTGGACGCCGTGCTCAGCCTCAAGACGTCCTCGTCGATGGTCGGGGGCCTGCGCCTGGCCGAGCTCGCTGCCGAGCTTGAAGAAGTCATCCGGGCGGGCAGCCTGGCGCAGGCAGCGTCCCGTCTGGACGACGTCGCCGCGCGCGGCAACGCAACTGTGGACGAGCTCCAGTTCAGCTACATTCTCTGGGACCGCTAGGAACGGGCAGGCGCCAGCCGGTAGCCCACGCCGCGCACCGTCTGGAGCCACCGCGGCTGCACCGGATCTTCCCGGAGTTTCCGGCGCAGGTTGCCGATGTGCACCTCAACGGCCCGTTCATCGGACTCGCTGATGTAGGCATCGGCCCGGTAGTACTCCCCGCGCACCACGCGCACCAGCTCGGTCTTGGACTTCACGGCGCCGGCACCCCGCAGGAGCGCCTGCAGGAGGTCGAACTCGCTGCGGGTCAGGGCGAGCGGCTCCCCGTCCACCGTCACCGAGCGCATCTCCGGGTTCAGGGCCAGGCCGTTGTGCCGCAGCACGTTGTCGGAAACCTCAGGAGCGACGGCGGGCCGCGCCGCGGCCAGGGTCACCACGCCCTGGCCGTCGTGCCGCGGGCGGCGCATCATCGCCGCCACCCGGGCACGCAGCTCACGGGGCCGGAAGGGCTTGGTCAGGAAGTCGTCGGCTCCGGTGTGCAGCGCCGTCAGCGTGTCGAGTTCATCGGTCCGGGCGGTCAGCATCACAATGTACGCGTCGCTGAACTGCCGGATCCGGCGCAGCACCTCATAGCCGTCGATATCGGGCAGGCCAACGTCCAGCGTGACCACATTCGCTTCCCGGTGACGGACAACCTCGACACCCTCCCGGCCCTCGGCGGCCGAATGCACCTCGAAGCCCGCCTGCCGGAGCACGGCCTCCACGAGGTTGCGCACATCCGCGTCGTCCTCAACAACGACGGCCACCCCAAGGTCAGTCATGCCACCCTCACATCCGATGCTATTCAGCTACAGCGCCGTTACAAACCGGGGCCCCATGCCCCGGCTGCCCACGCCCCGCCGCAGGGCGACGGGGTACGCATGTCCTGCCACAATACCCATCCCGGGCGTCGATTTGGGGCACCGGCGCAGTAACACGGCCAACAATCATGGGTTTTGTGTCAAGTTAGTGTGACAGCAATGTAAACTCCAGTTGCGAGGAAGGGGCACGAGTCTTTGAGTGAACGGCGGCTGGTCCGTAGCGTGGGCGTCGACCGGCACTTCGGCGCCCTGCATCCGCGCGCCCGCGTGCTGGCAAGCCAACTGCCCCTCACCGTACTGCTGGCCGCCGGCGTCGCCGCTGCGCCGGCCGCTTGGAACCTCCATCTCGCCAGCGCCTGGGGCCAGGCCGCCCTGGCCCTCCATGCAGCGCTTTTCCTTGCCTGCCTCCTCGTGCCGTGGCAACGGTTCGGGCCGCTGGCTTCCCTCGTAATTCCGGTCCTGGACCTGGCCGCGATCGGGCTGAGCCGGGTCGCTGCCGCAGAGGAGCTCCCGGGCCTCGGGGTGCTCTCCGTGCTGCCTGTCGTCTGGATCTCCGCTTCGCGGCTCGCGCCCGCCGCCATTGTCTCCCTCAGCTTCTTCGGGCCGCTGCTCGCAGGCGTGCCCTGGTTCTTCGCCGGCGGTGTCGACGACAGTCCGGGGCGCATCGCCACGGTGTCGCTTCTGGCCCTGATGACCCTCGCCGTCTCGCTGGCCATGCAGTTCGCCAGGGCGCAGTTGCGCCGCCAGCAGCGCAGAGTCGAGTCCAAGGAGGCGGAGCTCCAGGCCCTCCTGGCGGAAAGCAGGGAGCGTGAACGGCTCCTGAACACCATCCTGGACACCGTCGACGTCGGCATCGTGGCCATCGGGGCGGACGGACGGCGGTTGCTGACCAACAGCTGGCAGGCCCGGCTGGAGGCGTCCGCGGCGCCGCCCAGTGGCGCCGGCCCCGCGGACCCGGAATGGGAAGAGCAGCTCCTGCTGACGGGCCGGGACCAGTCCACGCCAATCCCGCCCGGACGGCGACCGCTGCGTCGGGCGCTGGCCGGTGAATCCTTCGCGGACCACCTGGTCTGCTTTGGGGAGGCGCCCGGCAGCCGCGTGGTGTCCACCGGGGCCGGTCCGCTGAAGAACGACGACGGCGAGTTCCGCGGCGCCGTCGTCGTCTACAACGAGGTGACCGGACTGGTGAACGCCCTGGCGGCCAAGGAGGACGTGGTCGCCACCGTCTCGCACGAATTCCGGACCCCGCTGACGTCGATCATCGGCAACCTGGACCTGGTGCTGGGCGAGGATTTGCCCCTGCCGGTGCTGCGACGGATCGAGGTCGCGCAGCGCAACGCCGAGCGTTTGCTCGCGCTGGTCTCGGACCTGCTGATGTCCGCCAACTCCGCGGTCCAGGTCCACCCGCGGAAGACCGACCTGGCCGGCCTCGTGGAGGCGAGCCTGGGCTCCGCACAGGCCCACGCTCAGGCCTCCCGGGTCTCGCTGGGGATGGACGTTCCGGCCCCGCTGTGGGCAAATGTGGACCCGCTGCGCATCGGCCAGGCGCTGGACAACCTCGTCTCCAACGCCATCAAATATTCACCGGACGGCGGGGCCGTGACGGTCTCGGCCCGGACCGAGGGCGGCCGGGTGCTGTTGCAGGTGGCGGACAGCGGCATCGGAATGACCGCCGCCGACGCAGCCAGGGTATTCACCCGCTTCTTCCGGAGCCCGGCTGTGCGGGACGGGTCGATCCCCGGGGCCGGACTCGGACTGTCCATCACCAAGGCGATTGTGGAAGGGCACGGCGGCTCGATCACGTGCAGCACCTTCCCCGGCCGCGGCAGCACGTTTACCGTGGAGCTCCCGGCGGACGGCCACCCGGCGGCTTTCTAGTCGGCCGGGCCTACTCGCGCCGGGCGCGTGTCAGCTCGGCCCGGGCCAATAGCCCGCTGGGCGACGGGTAGGCCACCTCTTCCAGCACGAGCGGGTGCGGGGCCGCGAGGACGGACCGCGCGTCGCGCTGCCGGGCGATCAGTCGCTCGTACAGCCAGCCGGGCTGTTCCTCCCCGGCCCCCACATAGAGCGCGGATCCCACGAGTGAGCGGACCATGTTGTGGCAGAAGGCGTCTGCCTGGACGGTGGCGACAATAACGCCGTCGGCGCCGCGGGTGAACTCAAAACGCTGCAGTTCCCGGATGGTCGTGGCGCCCTCGCGGGGCTTGCAGTAGGAGCGGAAGTCCTGCAGGCCCAGGAGCCGGGCGGCGCCCTCGTTGAGCAGCGCCGTGTCGAGGCGCTGCTTGTGCCAGAGCGTCGAGTACCGGCCCAGCGGATCCCAGCGGGCCGGGCCGTCAGCGATCCGGTAGCTGTAGCGCCGCCAGAGCGCCGAGAACCGTGCGTCGAAGCCAGCCGGGGCGAGTGCGGCGTGGTGCACCTCGATGGCCCCGCTGAGTTCGCCCAGCCCACGGCTCAGTGCACCGCGGAGCCGCCGCAACAGGGCGGCCGATGGGTCGACTTCGGCACCGCGGTTCAGCCCGCGCCACTCAGCCTCGCTCAGGTCCAGATGCACCACCTGCCCCCTGGCATGCACCCCTGCGTCAGTGCGGCCTGCCACGGTGACCCGGACCGGGCGGCGGATCAGCAGCGCGAGGGCCTCCTCCAGCACACCCTGCACGGTTCGGAGCCCGGGCTGCAACGCCCAGCCGTTGAACGGCCCGCCGTCGTAGGAAAGGTCCAGCCGGATACGCAAAAACCCGCCGCCCCCCAAAACGGGGGCAGCGGGTTTGAGCTCGTTCATAGACTCAAGTCTATAAGAAGGGTTTAGCGAATTACTTCGCGTCCTTCTCGGCCTTGGCAGCTTCCTCAGCGGCCGGAGCCTCTTCGGTCTCGGCTGCTTCGGTTTCTGCAACCTCAGCCGCGGGAGCCTCTTCGGTTTCAGCTGCTTCGGTCTCGGCGACCGGAGCTGCTTCAGCCTTGTCGGCGTCCTTCTTCTCGGCGTCGCGCTTCGCAGCGGAAGTAGCCTCGGCTACCACGGCCTGCTTGGCGGAAACCGGCTCGAGCACCAGTTCGATGACAGCCATGGGAGCGTTGTCGCCCTTGCGGTTGCCGATCTTGGTGATGCGGGTGTAGCCGCCGTCGCGGTTCTCCACTGCCTGTGCAATGTCGGTGAACAGCTCGTGGACGATGCCCTTGTTGCTGATCAGGCCGAGTACACGACGGCGGGAAGCGAGGTCACCGCGCTTGGCGAAGGTCACCAGGCGCTCGGCGTACGGCTTCAGGCGCTTGGCCTTGGTCACCGTGGTGGTGATCCGCTTGTGCTCGAACAGTGCGGCGGACAGGTTCGCGAGCATAAGACGCTCGTGAGCCGCTCCGCCTCCGAGGCGCGGACCCTTAGCGGGGGTAGGCATTATAGTTTCTCCTCATATGGAAGCCGGCGGGCTGCGCACGCTGCGGTGCGTCCAGCCTGCTGGCCAAGATCTGTTTTAGAGCTCGTCGTCGCTGAAAGCGGCGTCGTCCTCTTCGATGGCTGCGGCGCGGGCTGCGAGATCGAAACCGGGAGGGGAGTCCTTGAGGGACAGACCCAGTTCAACGAGCTTCGCCTTGACCTCATCAATGGACTTCGCACCGAAGTTACGGATGTCCATCAGGTCAGCCTCGGAGCGGGCAACGAGTTCACCCACGGTGTGGATGCCCTCACGCTTGAGGCAGTTGTAGGAACGGACGGTGAGGTCCAGATCCTCGATCGGCAGAGCCATGTCTGCTGCCAGGGCAGCATCCGTCGGCGACGGGCCAATCTCGATACCTTCAGCTGCGGTGTTCAGCTCGCGGGCCAGACCGAACAGTTCCACCAGGGTGGTACCGGCCGAAGCAACCGCATCGCGCGGGGCGATGGCCTGCTTGGTCTCGACGTCGACAATCAGCTTGTCGAAGTCGGTGCGCTGCTCAACACGGGTAGCTTCCACGCGGAAAGTAACCTTCAGCACCGGCGAGTAGATCGAGTCGACCGGGATGCGGCCGATCTCGGAGTCGCCGGACTTGTTCTGAGCTGCCGAAACGTAGCCGCGGCCGCGCTCGATGGTCAGTTCGAGCTCGAACTTACCCTTCGAGTTCAGCGTGGCAATGTGCAGATCCGGGTTGTGGAATTCGACGCCGGCCGGCGGAGCGATGTCCGCGGCGGTGACGACTCCCGGGCCCTGCTTGCGCAGGTAAGCAACAACCGGCTCGTCGTGCTCGGAGGAGACCGACAGGTTCTTGATGTTCAGGATGATCTCGGTGACATCTTCCTTGACACCCGGAACCGTGGTGAACTCGTGCAGCACGCCATCGATCCGGATGCTCGTTACAGAGGCACCGGGGATGGAGGAGAGCAGGGTACGGCGGAGGGAGTTTCCGAGGGTGTAACCGAAGCCCGGCTCCAGCGGTTCAATGATGAAACGGGAGCGGTTATCGGAGACGACCTCTTCGGAGAGGGTGGGGCGCTGTGCAATGAGCACTTAGGTTTCCTTTCGGCGAGCATCCGCTATATGACGCAACACAGGTGGTGGAAAGATCGGTCTGAAGACTTAACGCGGCTGGGCTTGCCCGGACCGGCAAGGGTCCGGGCAAGCTCCGGCTAAGACTTAGACGCGGCGGCGCTTCGGCGGGCGGCAGCCGTTGTGCGCGCTGGGGGTTACATCCTGGATGGATCCAACCTCGAGGCCAGCGGCCTGCAGTGAACGGATGGCGGTCTCGCGTCCGGATCCCGGTCCCTTGACGAATACGTCAACCTTGCGCATGCCGTGCTCCTGCGCACGCTTCGCGGCGGCTTCGGCGGCCATCTGGGCTGCGAACGGGGTGGACTTACGGGAGCCCTTGAAGCCAACCTCACCGGACGAAGCCCAGGAGATGACAGCACCGTTCGGGTCCGTGATGGAAACGATGGTGTTGTTAAAGGTGCTCTTGATGTGCGCCTGGCCCAGCGCGATATTCTTCTTGTCCTTCTTACGCGGCTTGCGAACCGCGCCACGAGTCTTCGGGGGCATTATTTCTCCTACAGAAAGTTATTGGGGGAAGGGAGAACGCTATTTTTAGCGTCCGGCCTTCTTCTTGCCGGCGACGGTACGCTTCGGACCCTTGCGGGTACGGGCGTTGGTCTTCGTACGCTGACCGCGTACGGGCAGGCCCTTGCGGTGACGCAGGCCTTCGTAGCTGCCGATCTCAACCTTGCGGCGGATGTCGGCGGCTACCTCGCGGCGAAGGTCACCCTCAACCTTGTAGTTGCCTTCAATGTAGTCACGCAGCTGGACCAGCTCAGCGTCGGTCAGGTCCTTGACCCGAACGTCAGCGCTGATGCCGGTGGCAGCCAGGGTTTCGTGTGCACGGGTCTTGCCCACGCCGTAGATGTAAGTAAGCGCAATTTCCAACCGCTTTTCGCGGGGAATGTCTACGCCAGCGAGACGAGCCATAGTGGCAGTGCTCCTTGAATAAACCGGAGGTCGTAGGCAGTACACCCGTACAATCCGTACGGCCCCAGCCTCCGACCGGGGGTTAGCTGTCCGGACTCGTTACTGCTCAATGTCCCAGATCAGCTTGTGCTGCCTTTTATTTACTTGCGTGGGTTAGCAACCCAGGATTTCCTGTGAAGGAAATTAGCCCTGGCGCTGCTTGTGGCGCGGGTTCTCGCAGATCACCATGACCCGGCCATTACGGCGGATCACTTTGCACTTTTCGCAGATCTGCTTGACGCTCGGCTTGACCTTCATGGCGTTCCTTTGCGTGTTGCAGTTGGTCAGCTGGACCGGCCCGAGGCTATTGCCTTGGCCGCCCAGTGTTTACTTGTAGCGGTAGACGATACGACCACGTGTCAGGTCGTACGGGCTCAGCTCCACCACTACCCGGTCCTCAGGGAGAATCCTGATGTAGTGCTGACGCATCTTTCCAGAGATGTGTGCCAGAACGATGTGCTTGTTGGTGAGCTCAACGCGAAACATCGCGTTAGGCAGCGCCTCAGTCACAACGCCCTCGATCTCAATGACCCCGTCCTTCTTGGCCATACCCTCCGCTAACTGTTGTTGCCGCAGCCCCTCCGGCTTGCACCGGCGATCACTGCGGACGATTTTAATTGCTTGTTTTGCATGCTTGCCTACAGCCCTTGAGCCTCAAAAGGGCACAACAGGGCAGACAACCAACAGTCAACACTACGGCATTTCGGGCCGAATGTTAAATCCAGCCATGCTAGCGCACTCCGTCCCCGTATGCACGAAATCGCCCCGCCGGCGTCTCCACTGCCGCCGCCGCCGCGATCCCGTCCAGAATGGCCAGCCGGACGACGTCGGCCGCCGCGCTCTGCAGCGTAATCAGGCTCACCTGCCGCGCTGCTTCGGTACTCCGGTCCAGCCCGACGGCGCCCGTGGCCAGCGCGAACACCGTATCGCCGTCGGCCAGCGTGTGGCTGGGGTTCAGGGCCCGGGCGAGGCCTGCGTGCGCTGCCGAGGCCGTGCGTTTGCATTCGGCCTTGTCCAGGATGGCATTGGTGGCGACGACGATGAGGGTCGTGTTGAGGGGCGGCGGATCTGGCTCGGCCGGCGGCGCATCCGAAACCCTCCGCGTGCTCGCTCGTTCCTCGCTTAGACGCACGCTTCCGGGTTCCGGCTGTGCCGCCCGCTCCGGTTCCGCGCTCTGATCGGCAGTCGCGGTCGAGGCGTCGAACGGCAGTCCTAAGGCGTTGACTACCGCTATCGCTCCGACGACCACCGGGCCGTCCGCGGAGATGTTGTTTAAAGTGATCGAGGCAGTCCCTATTCCGCCCTTGAACTGGCCCCGGCCGATGGCCGCTCCCGTGCCGGCGCCGACGTTGCCGCGTTCGACGTCGTGCCCGTCCTTGCGGGTGGCGGCGTCGGCGGTTGCCGCGTAGCCCATGGCCTCATCGGGGCGTGCGGCGAAGTCCCCGCCGCGGCCCAGGTCGAAAATGGCGGCCGCGGGAACGATCGGCACCACGCCGCCGGGAACGGCGAAGCCCCGGCCCTGCTCCTCGCACCAGCGCTGGGCGCCGTGGGCGGTTGCCAGGCCAAAGGCACTGCCGCCGGTGAGGACCACGGCGTCGACGGCGGCGCTCAGCGTGGTGGGGTCCAGCGCGTCGGTCTCGTGTGTGCCGGGACCGCCGCCCCGGACATCAACCGAGCCAACCGTGCCCGGCGGCGGGAGCACCACGGTGACGCCGCTCAGCCACCCCTCCCCGGTCCGGGACGCATGGCCCACGCGAATGCCGGGGACGTCCGTAATCGCAGTCATGGCTCCATTGTGCGCCCGCGCCGCCCGGAACTCCGTTTGCCGCGATCTCCCCGCGCGGAAACGAACGTTGTGGAATACTGCAACCAACAAGAGGTAAACGGGCAAGGAAGCCTGGCAAAACAAAGCTCTGAGAAGGCCTTGTGCGGGGTTCCGCCCACCAACTGTGTGGTGAAGTGTTGTTGATCCCCCGCCCAACCGCCTGCCATCGGCAGGCCTGGATCCGTTAGAGACCCCTATGACTAGACAATTGACTGACCGTCCAGTGGCTACCGCCCGGACCGTCACACCGGACCAGCGCAGGGGACGCTGGTCCGCCCGGACCCGCAGGGACTTCATCGTGTTCTTGGCGCTGGCCCTGCCAAATCTGGCTTTGATCGCGGTGTTCACCTATCTCCCGCTGATCAACAACATCTACTATTCGACGCTGGACTGGACGCTGGGCTCTGCCAACGCCACAGTGGTCGGCTTCGACAACTACATCAACTTCTTCACCAGTACGGACGCCCCAACGGTCCTGGGGACGACGGCGATCTTTACCGTCGTCACGGTCGGCGGCTCCATGGTCCTCGGGCTGCTGGTGGCCCTCGCACTGAACTCCAAGGTCCGGGGCACCACCTTCGCACGGTCCGCCGTCTTCGCCCCCTACGTGCTCAGCGGGGTCGGCGTCGGCCTCGTCTGGCTGTTCATCTTCGACCCGGGCTACGGGGTGCTGTCCTGGCTGCTGCGAGGGATCGGCCAGCAGAGCCCGCAGTGGATCAACGACCCGCAGCTGTCCCTGGTCATGGTGATCATCGTTTACATCTGGAAGAACCTCGGGTACTGCGCCGTGGTCTACCTCGCGGGCCTCCAGTCGCTCCCGAAGGACGTGATGGAAGCGGCCTCGCTGGATGGTGCGAACGGCTTCCGCCGCTTCATCAGCATGTCCGTCCCGCTGCTCTCCCCCACCACCTTCTTCCTGCTGATCACCACGATGCTCAGCTCCTTGCAGGCCTTCGACCTGATCCGGATCATGACCCCGCTGGGCAACGGCACGTCCACCCTGATTTACGAGGCGTATCTGCAGGCGTTCGGCGCCTACAACCGGGCAGGATACTCGGCGTCGATCTCCGTGGTCCTTTTCGCCATCCTGCTTATCATCACCGTGCTGCAACTGCGGTTCGTCGAACGGAAGGTGCACTACTCGTGAGCACTCTCTCCCCTGTCAGTCCCGACCCCGCCGCAGGCACCGGGTACGCTCCCGACGGCGGTCCGGAGGTCCCGCTGCAGCGCAACCGGCCGTTCTCCCGCGCCAACCTGGTCCAGACCATCGCAGGCGGCTACGTCCCGCTGATCCTCGCCACCCTCGTGGTGGTCGTGCCCCTGCTGTGGATGCTGCTGAGCTCGTTCAAGCAGCCCGGCGAGATCGTCACCACGGATCTGAAGATCCTGCCGGAGAGCCTCAACCTCGACAACTACCGCACCGCCATGACCACCGTGCCTTTCGGCCAGTTCTTCCTGAACAGCCTGATCGTCACCACCGTCGGCTCCACCGTGAAAGTCATCCTCGCCATCCTGACGGCGTACGCACTGGTCTTTGTGCGCTTCCCGTTCAAGAACGTCATCTTCGTGGTGATCCTCGTGGCCCTCATGGTGCCGCCCCAGGTATCGATCCTGCCGAACTACATCCTGATCGCGGGCATCGGCGGGAAAAACACGCTCTGGGGCATCATTCTTCCGGGCCTGGGCACGGCCTTCGGCACCTTCCTGCTGCGGCAGCACTTCATGACCCTGCCCGCCTCCATCCTGGAAGCCGCCGAGATCGACGGCGCCGGGCACTGGCGCCGCCTCTGGCAGGTTGTCGCGCCGGTGTCCCTGCCGTCCATTGCCACCGTGGCCCTCGTGACGGTGGTCAGCGAGTGGAACGACTACATCTGGCCGCTAATCATCACCGACCGTCCCGAAACCATGACCCTGCCGGTCGGCCTGACCCTGCTGCAGAACTCCGAAGGAAACGGCGCCGGCTGGGGCATCCTGATGGCCGGCGCAATGCTGGTGATCGTTCCGATTCTCCTGGTCTTCGCCGCCTTGCAGCGCTACATCGTCGCTGGCCTCACCCAGGGCAGCGTCACCGGATAACACCTGACAGCGCAAAATCCACTAGCTCCACCCGTCTCCACCACAGCATCGACCCGAGTCAAAACTTCTTTTGAGAGGACCCACTATGGCCATGAACCTTGACCGCAGAAACTTCCTTGGACTGGCCGGCGCCAGCGCCGGCGCAGCAGCGCTGGCTGCCTGCGGAGGACCGTCGACCAGCGGAGGTGGCGCCACCAGCGGCGCGTCCGACATCGACTTCAACGGCGTGAAGCCGGCCGGTTCGTTCGATTTCTGGACCAGCCACCCGGGCAAGTCCCAGGACGTGGAAAAGGCCATCATCGACAAGTTCCAGGCGAAGTACCCGGACATCAAGGTCAACCTGGTGACCGCCGGCGCCAACTACGAGGAAATCGCGCAGAAGTTCCAGACCTCACAGGCTGCCAAGTCCGCACTCCCCGGACTGGTTGTGCTCTCGGATGTGTGGTGGTTCCGGTACTACACCAACGGCAACATCATCCCGCTGGACGGGCTGATCAAGCAGTTGGACTTCAAGCTCGACGACTTCCAGAAGTCCCTCGTGGCCGACTACCAGTACGCCGACAAGCAGTGGGCCCTCCCCTACGGCCGTTCCACCCCACTCTTCTACTACAACAAGGACCACTTCAAGGCTGCCGGCCTGCCGGACCGCGCGCCGAAGACCTGGCAGGAGTTCGGCGAGTGGGCTCCCAAGCTCAAGGCCGCTTCCGGCGCCAGCTACGCCTACATGTACCCGGCCCTGGCCGGCTACGCCGGCTGGACGCTCCAGAACAACCTGTGGGGCTGGGGCGGCAGCTGGTCCAACGGCTGGGACATCAATTGCGACTCCGCCGAATCCGTGGCAGCGCTGCAGTGGGCACAGGATTCCGTCTACAAGGACAAGTGGGCGGGCGTCTCCTCCAAGAACGCCGCCGACGACTTTGCCGCCGGGATTGCCTCCGCCACGATCTCGTCCACCGGCGACCTGCTCGGGGTGCTGAAGTCCGCGAAATTCAACGTGGGCGTCGGCTTCCTGCCGGGCGGCCCCAAGAAGGACACCGGCGTCTGCCCCACCGGCGGCGCCGGACTCGGCATCCCCAGCGGCGTGAGCAAGGAAGTCCAGCTCGCGGCTGCGACCTTCCTGAAGTTCATGACGGAGCCGGAGAGCACGGCGGCGTTCTCGGCAGCCACCGGCTACATGCCGACGCGCACTTCGGCTGACATGGGTGCCGTGCTGGCCAAGACGCCGCAGATCAAGACGGCCATGGACCAGCTCGCTGTCACCCATGTCCAGGACAACGCCCGCGTGTTCCTGCCGGGCGCCGACCAGGAAATGGCCAAGGCGGCCGCGAAGATCCTCACCCAGCAGGGCGACGTCAAGGCCACCATGACCGAGCTCAAGGGCACCCTGGAGGGCATCTACACCAAGGACGTGAAGCCCAAGCTGAAGAGCTAGGCCTTAAACCAACGTAGCTCGCATGTGTTGTCGTTTCGAACGCTCGGAACGACAACAAATGCGAGCTACTTGGCTTTAAGGGGACTTAGGGAATCGGGACAGGCACGACGCCGAGCGGCGCCAGCTTCGCGGCTCCCCCGTCGGGGGCGGAGAGCACCCAGATGCCCTTCTCGTGGACCGCAACGGAGTGCTCCCACTGGCAGGAGCGTTTGCCGTCAGTGGTGACGACCGTCCAGTCGTCCTCCAGCACGGCGGTGTCAATGCTGCCGCGGACCAGCATGGGCTCGATGGCCAGGCACAGCCCCGGGCGGATCTTGGCCCCTCGGTGCCCGGTGCGGTAGTTCAGCACGTCCGGGGCCATGTGCATCTCCGAGCCAATCCCGTGTCCTACGTAGTCCTCCAGGATGCCGAGCGGCTTGCCGGGGACCGAGGAGACGTAGTCGTCCACGGCGTTGCCGATGTCGCCAACGAACTTGCCGGTGGCCAGCGCAGCGATGCCGTGCCACATGGCCGCCTCGGTGACGTCCGAGAGCCGCTGGTCCTCGGGGTCGGCCGTGCCCACGATGACGGTCCGGGCCGAGTCCGAGTGCCAGCCGTCCACGATCGCGCCGCCGTCGATCGAGATGATGTCCCCGTCCTGCAGGACGCGGTCGCCCGGGATGCCGTGCACCACTTCCTCGTTCACGGACGTGCAGATGGTGGCCGGGAAGCCGTGGTAGCCCAGGAAGTTGGACTTCGCCCCTGCCTCCTGCAGCACGCCGGCGAACACGGCGTCCAGGTCCCGGGTGGTGACGCCGGGAACGGCGGCCGCGACGGCGGCGTCCAGGGCCCGGCTGAGGACCAGTCCGGCTTCCTGCATGGTCCGCATCTGGGCGTTGGTCTTGTATTCAATGCGGGTCTGGCCGAATGCCATCCTCAGCGTCCTTTCGGTGGTTCCGGCTGCCCGGGAAGGGCTGCGCGGGGAAATGCCTGAGGCTCCTCCCGACGCTGCGGGAGGAGCCTCAATGGTTACGGGCCCGGATTAGGCGGACTGAGCCGCCTTGATGGCCTGCATGACGCGGTCGGTAACCTCGTCGATGCCGCCGATGCCGTCCACCTGGGTGAGGATGCCGCGGTCGGCGTACTTGGCGACCACAGCCTCCGTCTGGCCGTGGTAGAGGTCCAGCCGGTGGCGGATGACGGCTTCGTTGTCATCGCTGCGGCCGGTGTCCTTGGCGCGGCCCAGCAGGCGCTTGACGAGTTCCTCGTCGTCGGCCGTGAGCTGCAGGACGACGTCGAGCTTCTGCTCGCCGTCCGCAAGGATCGCGTCGAGGTAGTCCACCTGCGCGGTGGTCCGCGGGTAGCCGTCGAGCAGGAAGCCTGCTTCGACGTCGTCCTCAGTGAGGCGGTCCCGGACCATCTTGTTGGTGACGCTGTCCGGGACGAAGTCGCCCGCGTCCATGAACTTCTTGGCTTCGATGCCGAGCGGCGTCTCACCCTTGACGTTGGCACGGAAAATGTCTCCGGTGGAAATCGCAACAACGCCGAGGCGCTCCGAAATGCGTTCCGCCTGCGTCCCCTTGCCAGAACCGGGAGGTCCGATAATCAACATTCTCGTCATCGCAAAAGCCCTTCGTAGTGACGCTGCTGTAGCTGCGCATCAATCTGCTTGACGGTCTCCAAACCTACGCCCACCATGATCAGGATCGAGGTGCCGCCGAACGGGAAGTTCTGGTTGGCGTTGATCAGGACCAAGGCAATCAGCGGGATCAGGGCCACCAGGCCCAGGTAGAACGCGCCGGGCAGGGTGATCCTGGAAAGCACATACTGCAGGTAGTCCGCGGTCGGCTTGCCGGCACGGATACCCGGAATGAAGCCGCCGTACTTCTTCATGTTGTCAGAAACTTCCTCAGGGTTGAAAGTGATCGCAACATAGAAGTAAGTGAAGAACACAATCATGGCGAAGTAGAGGGCCATGTAGATGGGGTGGTCACCGCGGGTGAGGTTGTTGTTGATCCACTCGACCCACGGCGCCATGGGCTCACCGGGCGCGGGACGGTTGAACTGGGAGATCAGGCCCGGCAGGTACAGCATCGAAGACGCGAAGATGACGGGCACGACGCCGGCCATGTTCACCTTGATGGGGATGTACGTGCTGGTGCCACCCACCGTGCGGCGGCCGATCATGCGCTTGGCGTACTGCACCGGGATGCGGCGCTGGGACTGCTCCACGAAGACGACGAGCGCCACGGTCAGCAGGCCGATGGCCAGGACCATAAAGAAGGTACCGGGGCCCTGGGAAGTCCAGATGGCGCCGAGGGAGGTCGGGAATCCGGCGGCGATCGAGGTGAAGATCAACAGCGACATGCCGTTGCCCACGCCCTTCTCGGTCACGAGCTCGCCCATCCACATGATCAGGCCGGTGCCGGCAGTCAAGGTGATGATGATCAGGATGGTGGTGATGATGCTCGCGTCCGGGATGATCGGCAGCTGGCAGTTGGGCAGCAGCTGGCCGGAGCGCGCCAGCGACACCAGCGTGGTGGCGTTGAGCAGGCCCAGGGCGATCGTCAGGTACCGGGTGTACTGGGTCAGCTTGGACTGGCCCGAGGCACCCTCGTCGTAGAGCTGCTGGAACCGGGGAATGACCACGCGGAGCAGCTGGACGATGATACTGGCCGTGATGTACGGCATGATCCCGAGCGCGAAGATTGAGACCTGCAGCAATGCACCGCCGCTGAACAGGTTGACGAGCTGGTAGATCCCGCCCGAGGTCTGACCGTTCTGCAAGCATTGCTGGACATTCTGGTAGTTCACACCAGGCGAGGGGATGAAGGCACCCAAGCGGAAGATTGTGATGATTCCCAGCGTGAACAACAACTTGCGTCGCAGATCAGGCGTGCGAAAGGCCCGGCCAAATGCGCTAAGCAAGCGTCCTCCTGAGTATTAAGTAAAGTCGTGTGAGATAGGTCAAATAAACCCAACAACCGAGTCTAACGGGTGGATGTGCCCGGCGAACAATCCGCAGGGCGGGAAAACGAAAAAACTCCCGGCACCAAGGGCGTGAGCCCCGGTGCCGGGAGTTTCAACAACGGGCGACTGCCCCGCCGCCTCGTTAGAGGGCGGTGGTGCTTCCGCCTGCTGCTGCAATCTTTTCTGCGGCGCTGGCCGAGAATGCGTGGACGGTGACGTCAACCTTGACGGTGATGTCGCCGGTGCCCAGCACCTTGACGGGCTGGTTCTTGCGAACGGCACCCTTTTCGACCAGGTTCTCCACGGTGACTGCGCCACCTTCCGGGAACAGCTCGTTGAGCTTGTCCAGGTTTACAACCTGGTACTCAACCCGGAACGGGTTCTTGAAGCCGCGCAGCTTCGGCAGGCGCATGTGCAGCGGCAGTTGGCCGCCGGCAAAGCCAGCCTTGATCTGGTAACGGGCCTTCGTACCCTTGGTACCGCGACCAGCGGTCTTACCCTTGGAACCTTCACCACGACCAACGCGGGTCTTGGCGGTCTTGGCACCCGGGGCGGGACGCAGGTGGTGAACCTTCAGTGCGTTCTGCTTCTCAGCATCGGCGCCCTGTGCCTTTTCGGCGGTGTTCTTCTCTGCCATTTACTTCGCCTCCTCTACCTTTACCAGGTGCGGAACCGTGTTGAGCATTCCAACGGTCACGGCGTCGGCGGTGCGGACAACGGTGTGTCCGATCCGCTTCAGGCCGAGGGACCGAAGGGTGTCGCGCTGGTTCTGCTTGCCGCCAATGGCGGACTTGATCTGAGTGATCTCCAACTGAGCGTCGGAGGGAATCAGGTTCTTAGCCATGACTCAGACACCTGCCTTCTGGTTCAGGAGCGCCTTCACCATTGCCGGCGGAGCGATCTCGTCGAGGGGCAGGCCGCGGCGTGCTGCCACTGCTGCCGGCTCTTCGAGGCGCTTCAGTGCATCAACGGTCGCGTGAACGATGTTGATGGCGTTGGAGGAACCGAGCGACTTGGAGAGGATGTCGTGGATGCCCACGCACTCCAGTACTGCACGGACCGGACCACCGGCGATAACACCGGTACCGGCGGAAGCCGGACGCAGCATGACGACGCCTGCAGCGGCTTCACCCTGTACGCGGTGCGGGATGGTGCTGCCGATGCGGGGAACGCGGAAGAAGGACTTCTTGGCCTCTTCAACGCCCTTCGCGATGGCGGCGGGAACTTCCTTAGCCTTGCCGTAGCCGACGCCGACCATACCGTTGCCGTCACCGACGACGACGAGGGCGGTGAAGCTGAAGCGACGACCACCCTTGACGACCTTGGAAACACGGTTGATGGTTACGACGCGCTCTACGAACTGGCTCTTCTCGGCTTCGCGGCCGCCGTCGCGGCCACCACGGCCACCACGGCCCTGGCCGCGGTCGCCACGCTCGCCACGACGGGCGCCACCACGGCGGTCGTCAGTGGTAGCAGGCGCAGCGGTCTCAGTTGCCGGAGCAGCTACAGCTTCAGTCACCTGAATGTCCTTTTCGTTATTTTCGGTCACAGTGCCAGCCCACCTTCACGTGCGCCGTCAGCGACGGCGGCGATCCGGCCGTGGTACTTGTTACCACCGCGGTCGAAGACAACAGCTTCGATACCGGCAGCCTTGGCACGCTCGGCGACGAGCTCGCCAACGCGCTTGGCCTTGGCAGTCTTGTCACCGTCGAATGCACGAAGGTCGGCTTCCAGCGTGGAGGCGCTCGCTACGGTCAGGCCCTTGGTGTCATCGACAACCTGGACGAATACGTGGCGGGCGGAGCGGTTGACGACCAGACGAGGACGTACAGCCGTACCGGAGATGCGCTTGCGGATACGAAGCTGGCGGCGGCTGCGCTGGGCAGACTTGCTCTTGTTCGAACGCTTCTTGTTAATTGCGATGGCCATGGTTACTTACCAGCCTTTCCGACCTTGCGGCGGATGACTTCGCCGGCGTAGCGGATGCCCTTGCCCTTGTAGGGGTCCGGCTTCCGCAGCTTGCGAATGTTGGCAGCAACTTCGCCGACCTGCTGCTTGGAGATACCTGAAACAGAGAGCTTGGTCGGGGTCTCAACTGCAAAGGTGATGCCGTTCGGAGCCGAGACGTTGACCGGGTGGCTGTAGCCCAGAGCGAACTCCAGGTCAGAACCCTTGGCCTGAACGCGGTAACCGGTACCGACGATCTCAAGCTTCTTCTCGTAGCCTTCGGTAACGCCCTGGATCATGTTGGCGATCAGGGTGCGGGTCAGGCCGTGCAGCGAACGGGAGGCGCGCTCGTCGTTCGGGCGGGCGACAGTCAGGGTGCCATCTTCCAGGGTGACCTCGATCGGGCTGGCCACAGTGTGGCTCAGCTCGCCCTTGGATCCCTTGACGCTGACGACAGAGCCGTCAACCTTGACCTCAACGCCGGCAGGAACGGTGATGGGGAGACGTCCAATACGTGACATTATTCTCTTCCTTTCCCGTTACCAGACGTAAGCGAGGACTTCGCCGCCCACGCCCTTCTTGCCGGCCTGCTTGTCAGTCAGGAGGCCGGAAGAGGTGGACAGGATTGCGATACCCAGGCCACCGAGCACGTGCGGCAGGTTGGTGGACTTTGCGTAAACGCGCAGCCCCGGCTTGGAAATACGACGAACGCCAGCGATGGAACGCTCGCGGTTCGGACCGAACTTGAGCTCGAGGGTCAGCTTCTTGCCAACCTCCGCGTCTTCTTCCTTCCAGGAGGCGATGAAGCCCTCTGCCTTCAGGATGTCAGCAACGCGTGCCTTGAGCTTGCTGTAAGGCATAGACACGGAATCGTGGTATGCCGAGTTTGCATTGCGCAGACGCGTAAGCATATCTGCGACAGGATCTGTCATAGTCATGTGGGCTCTTGCCCTTCCTCATAACGGTTTCCGCTGCCCTGGCGTCAGAGCCAGCCAGCCGGACCTTCTATGTAGCTAGATTAATCTTCGGTCTTGAACGGGAAGCCAAGCGCCTTGAGCAGCGCGCGGCCTTCGTCGTCGGTCTTGGCAGTGGTCACGACGGTGATGTCCATGCCGCGAACGCGGTCAATGGAATCCTGGTCGATCTCGTGGAACATAACCTGCTCGGTCAGACCGAAGGTGTAGTTGCCGTTGCCGTCGAACTGCTTGCCGCTGAGACCCCGGAAGTCGCGGATACGCGGCAGTGCCAGCGTGACCAGACGGTCCAGGAATTCCCACATACGGTCGCCACGCAGAGTTGCGTGCGCACCGATCGGCATGCCTTCGCGCAGCTTGAACTGTGCGATCGACTTGCGGGCCTTGGTTACCTGCGGCTTCTGGCCGGTGATCAGGGTCAGATCGCGGACAGCGCCGTCGATCAGCTTGGAGTCCTTGGCGGCATCTCCAACACCCATGTTCACAACGACCTTCACCAGACGGGGAACCTGGTTGACGTTCTCGTACTTGAATTCCTCAACGAGCGCGCTCTTGATGGAATCCGCGTACTTGGTCTTCAGACGAGGAACGATCTTGCTTGCCGGAGTCTCGAGAGTCTCAGTCATTAGATGTCCTTCCCTGAGCTCTTGGCCACGCGGACGCGCACTTCACGCTTCACGCCATCGCGCTCAACGGTCTCGGTGCGGAAACCGACGCGGGTGGGCTTCTTGGTGGAGGGGTCAACCAGGGCCACGTTGGAGATGTGGATTGAAGCCTCAACGACCTCGATGCCACCGGTCTTGGTGCCGCGCTGCGACTGACCGACCTTGGTGTGCTTGGTTACGCGGTTAATGCCTTCAACCAACACGCGGTTGGTCTCCGGGAATACGCGCAGAACCTTGCCCTGCTTGCCACGGTCGCCGCCGCGCTCAGCCTTGGCGCCAGTGATGACCTGAACGAGGTCACCCTTTTTGATCTTAGCCATGGACTAGAGCACCTCCGGAGCCAGAGAAACGATCTTCATGAACTTCTTGTCGCGAAGTTCACGACCAACCGGTCCGAAGATACGGGTACCACGGGGGTCACCGTCGTTCTTCAGGATCACAGCTGCGTTCTCGTCAAACTTGATGTAGGAACCATCCGCACGGCGGCGTTCCTTCTTGGTACGGACGATGACAGCCTTGACGACGTCGCCCTTCTTTACGTTGCCGCCCGGAATTGCGTCCTTGACGGTAGCGACGATCACGTCGCCAATGCCTGCGTAGCGACGGCCAGATCCACCGAGAACGCGAATGGTAAGGATTTCCTTAGCACCCGTGTTGTCGGCGACCTTGAGTCGCGACTCCTGCTGAATCACTATTTACTCCTTGCGTCGCGCCGGTTCTCAGACCGAAAATCGTCCTACGGAATGAGCCTTGCGGAACGGTTGATCGGGGTGTCTCTTGACCTGCCTGGATTTTGCCAGACCAGGCCTAAACGCCCGTGCCAAAAACAGTTGCTTCCCGGGCACGCGAGGCGCGAGGGGGCACTATGCCGTGGCACGATTGTTTACGAGGTTGACGATGACGCACGAAAGGCGCCATACAAACTCAAAATCTTAGCACGTTTCCGCCACATCCCCATATCACAGCTTCCCGCCCCCGCCCCACCCAAAAAGCGCGAACGGACACTTGAGGCCCGCCCGCCGGCTCCGCTCCCCCACCCCGCCCAAAGCGCGAACGGACACTTGAGGCCCGCGAAAGCGCCCCGCCGGGGCGCGAAGTGTACGTTCGCGCCCGCGTTTAGGCGCGAAGTGTGCGTTCGCGCGGGGGGGGTCTAGGAACTCGTCGGCGGGGAACGCCCGACGTCGTCACTGACGACAGCCTTTGTCCCATCTTCCGCCGCTCTCCCGCACAAACCCGGCCTGCCGGCGTTGTGCCAATGCCAAGACCCTGCACGGCGTGACGCGCAAGGGATGCTGCAGGGCGGGGAGAGTCGGGAACGGGGGTTCGGCGGAGATTCCTTCGCAGGTGTCAGCGATGGTCGAAAAGTGAGCCATTTCGTGGGTGGAAAAGTGAGCCACGTTGACGTTGGTTATTCTGCCTGATTTTCCGGTCTTGTCGAGGGCAGCGCGTCTGTCTGGGCATGTTTGAGTCGGTAGCTGGAGCCTTTGAGGGTGATGACTTCGGCATGGTGGACGATTCGGTCGATCATGGCGGACGCGACAACCTGGTCTCCGAATACGTCTCCCCAGCGGGCGAAGGGCAGGTTCGAGGTCAGGATCAGCGAGGCGTGCTCGTAGCGTGAGGAGACGAGCTGGAAGAACAAGTTCGCGGCGTCCTGTTCGAACGGGATATAGCCGACCTCGTCAACGATGATCAGACCGTAGCGGCGCAGCCGGACCAGTTCCTGGGGCAGGCGCCCGCTCTGGTGGGCGGCTTGAAGCCGGGCGACCCAGTCAATCGCGGTCGCGAACAGGACCCGGTGGCCCAGCTGGGTGGCCCGCAGACCCAGACCGGTCGCGAGGTGTGTCTTCCCGGTTCCGGGCGGGCCGAGCAGGACGATGTTGGAAGCTTCGCTGAGAAACGCCCCGGTGGCCAGGTGCGCGATCGTGTCGCGTTTGAGGCCGGGCTGGTGGTCGAAGCTGAACTCCTCGAGCGATTTACGGGCAGGAAACCCTGCTGCCCTGGCTCGGGATTCGGCTCCGGAGGCCTCCCGGGCGGCGACTTCCCGGGACAGGACCGCTGCGAGGTATTCCTCATGGGTCCAGCCGGCCTCGCGGGCCTGGTCCGCGAGCCTGGCCGCGGCTTCGCGGATCCGGGGCGCTTTCATCGCCCGGGAGTAGTACTCGATCTGGCCGGCGGTTTCCTTCGCCTCGGTCATCAGGCGACCTGCCCGTCATCGAGAACGACACCGAACGCCCGGTCGTAGTCAGCCAAATCCCGCAGCCCGGCCGCATCCCCGACCGGTTCCGGGTTCTGGAACACTTTCCGCAACGTCCGTGCCGCCTCGACATGGTCAGGATCGGTGATCGTCTGGCCCGTTCCCCAGGACCGGGGGTGGCTTCCGACGCACCGGCCGTCCAGGCTGATCGTGACGGTCTCCAGCTCTGCAGTGACGTCAACGAACCTGCCGATCGCCAGCGGGTGCACGGAGTAATCGTTGGATCCCATCCGGACGTAGTAGTCCCGCGGGAGCCGGACCCGCGCGGCGAACCCGGTCACGGGCGGAACCGGCGGGAGCGCCAGCATGGCCGCCTTGTCCTGCTCGAGCAGCTCGGTCGGCCGGGCACCGGTGCGCCGGACCAGCCGAGCATTCGCCCGGGGCAGCCACTGACCGAGCTGGGCATTGAAATCCTCCGGCGATTCGAAGGCCCGTCCCGGCAGGAACGAGGTTTCCAGGAACTGGTTGGCCCGCTCCACCACGCCCTTGCTCTCCGGATCGTAGGGCTTGACCTGCACGATCCTGGTGGCGAGGACTCCCGCGAACGCCGCGACCCCTGCGGCGTAGCTGTTCCGCCGTCCGATGCCGGTCTCGTTGTCCCAGATAAGCCGCCGCGGAACCGCACCCAGGGACCCGATCAGCTCCCACATCCCGGCCAGCAGATCCCCGGTCATCCGGGACGGGATCATCCGGGCCATGATGAACCGCGAATGCGAGGACACCATCACCAGCACCGGCAGGACCCGGGGCTTGCCAGCACCGACAGGTATCCGCACCTCCGGGAACCACAGGTCGCACTGCGCCTGGTCCCCGGGTTCGTAACTGATCCGGTCCGCAGGATCCGCCGGGGCATACTCCGGCCGGATCCTGGCCACGTTCTCACGGAACCACGCCGGGGACCCCGACCAACCCACACGCTCAGCCAGCACCGTCGCCGGCATCCGCGGGTTCTCCTTCAGCAGGGCCCGGACCGCCGGTTCCACGGCCTTGATTCCGGAGTCCTGCGGCGCCCGCACATACGTCGGCGGACCGTCAGCGCTGACCGCCTTCGCCACGGTGTTACGGGAAATACCCAGCCGCGCCGCTATCGACCTCATCGACTCACCCTCGGCAAGATGCAACCGCCGAATAAGCGCCCAATCCTCCACTGTGATCACCCACCCAATCGTTTGGAACAGGTGGCTCAGTTTTCAACCGTCACAATGGCTCAGTTTTCGACCGTCACCGACAGCAGGGCAGCTGGGCGTGGCCTTTTCGAGGATCTCCACCAGGGGCCACCAACGACCACAAGTACTCCACCCAAGGCGCGAACGGACACTTGAGGCCCGCGAAACGCGCCTCGCCGGGGCGCGAAGTGTACGTTCGCGCCTCGCCGGGGCGCGAAGTGTACGTTCGCGCGGAGGTGTGGGCGTCTCCGTCCGGGAACGAGGAAACCCCCGCTCCCAGAAGAGAACGGGGGTTTCGGCACAGCTTCCCTTGCGGGGTGCTGCAGGTGTTACTTGGCCTTCTCGAGGATCTCCACCAGGCGCCACCGCTTGGTAGCGGAAAGCGGGCGGGTCTCGGCGAGGAGAACCAGGTCGCCGATGCCGGCGCTGTTCTCTTCGTCGTGTGCCTTGATCTTCGTGTTGCGGCGCATAACCTTGCCGTAGAGGGCGTGCTTCACGCGGTCCTCGACCTGGACAACGATGGTCTTCTCCATCTTGTCCGAGACCACGTAGCCGCGCTTCGTCTTACGGTAACCGCGCTCGTCAGCCTTGGCTGCGTCGGAAACAGTTTCCGTCACGTTCTCGTCCTTTTCACTCACTTGGCATCCTCCTCGGTCTCAACCGTTTCAGCCGTGTCAGCCTTCTTGGTCGAAGCCTTCTTGGACTTCTTCTCTTCCTTGGCTTCCACAACCGGTGCGGCGACCTCGGCACGAATGCCCAGCTCGCGCTCACGGAGAACGGTGTAGATGCGTGCGATGTCCTTCTTTACCGCGCGCAGACGACCGTGGTTCTCCAGCTGGCCGGTGGCGGACTGGAAACGCAGGTTGAACAGCTCTTCCTTGGCCTTGCGGAGTTCTTCAACGAGACGCTCGTTGTCGAAACCGTCCAGCTGTGCGGATGCAAGTTCCTTGGATCCTACTGCCATTTCTACTCACCACCTTCGCGACGCACAATGCGTGCCTTCAACGGCAGCTTGTGGATTGCCAGGCGCAGGGCCTCGCGAGCTACCTCTTCACTAACACCGGAGAGTTCGAAGAGAACCCGGCCCGGCTTGACGTTTGAAACCCACCATTCCGGAGAACCCTTACCGGAACCCATGCGGGTTTCGGCCGGCTTCTTCGTCAGCGGACGGTCCGGGTAGATGTTGATCCAGACCTTTCCGCCACGCTTGATGTGGCGGGTCATCGCGATACGGGCAGATTCGATCTGACGGTTGGTGACGTATGCCGGGCTCAGAGCCTGGATACCCCACTCGCCGAACGAGACCTCGGTGCCGCCCGTGGCAGCGCCGGAACGACCCGGGTGGTGCTGCTTACGGTGCTTTACTCGACGCGGGATAAGCATTTAAGCCTGTCCTCCTTCTACTGCCGGTGCAGCTGCTTCAACAGCCGGAGCTTCGGCAGCAGCAGGTGCAGCCTCGGCCGGGCGGTCGTTACGACGACGGCGGTCACCACGGTCAGCGCCACCCGGGCGGCCCGGACGATCGCCGGCACCGCGGCCGCGGGACGGAGCAGCAGCTGCCTGCTGAGCCAGTTCCTTGGCGGTGACGTCACCCTTGTAGATCCAGACCTTCACGCCGATGCGGCCGAAGGTGGTCTTGGCCTCGTAGAAGCCGTAGTCGATGTTCGCGCGGAGGGTGTGCAGGGGCACACGGCCTTCGCGGTAGAACTCCGAGCGGGACATTTCTGCGCCACCCAGTCGACCCGAGCAAGCGATCCGGATGCCCTTGGCACCGGCGCGCTGTGCGGACTGCATTGCCTTCTTCATCGCGCGGCGGAAAGCCACGCGGGAAGTCAGCTGCTCTGCAACGCCCTGGGCAACAAGCTGGGCTTCCATCTCGGGGTTCTTGACCTCGAGGATGTTCAGCTGGACCTGCTTGCCGGTGAGCTTTTCGAGCTCGCCGCGGATGCGGTCTGCCTCGGCGCCGCGGCGGCCGATCACGATGCCCGGACGTGCCGTGTGGATATCCACGCGGACACGGTCGCGGGTGCGCTCGATCTCAACCTTGGCGATGCCGGCGCGCTCCATGCCCGTGGACATGAGCTGGCGGATGCGGATGTCTTCGCGAACGAAGTCCTTGTACCGCTGGCCGGCCTTGGTGCTGTCGGCGAACCAGTGCGATACGTGATCGGTGGTGATACCGAGTCGGAACCCGTGCGGGTTAACTTTCTGTCCCACTTAGCGAGCCTCCTCTTTCTCCGGGGTAGCGACTACCACGGTGATGTGGCTCGTGCGCTTCTTGATCTGAAATGCACGACCCTGGGCACGCGGCTGGAACCGCTTCATGGTCGGGCCTTCATCAACAAACGCTTCGCTGATGATGAGGTCACCTTCGTCAAACGCCACGCCGTCGCGGTCCGCGAGGACCCGGGCGTTGGAGATTGCCGACTGAACTACCTTGAATACCGGCTCAGAAGCTGCCTGCGGGGCAAACTTCAGAATTGCCAGAGCCTCGTTCGCTTGCTTACCACGAACAAGGTTGACGACGCGCCGGGCCTTCATAGGCGTTACGCGGATGTGACGCGCAATTGCCTTGGCTTCCATTGCTTTCCTTCTCTCGTCTTTGACGTAAGTGCAGGCGCCTAGCGGCGCTTGCCCTTACGGTCGTCCTTGACATGGCCGCGGAATGTCCGCGTGGGAGCGAATTCGCCGAGCTTGTGCCCGACCATCGACTCAGTGACAAACACCGGGATGTGCTTGCGTCCGTCGTGCACGGCGATCGTGTGGCCGAGCATGTCGGGGACGATCATCGAACGGCGGGACCAGGTCTTGATGACGTTCTTGGTGCCCTTTTCGTTTTCCCTGGCTACCTTCACAAAGAGGTGCTGGTCAACGAAAGGACCTTTTTTCAGGCTGCGTGGCATGTGTCCAGGCTCCTATCGCTTGTTCTTGCCAGTACGACGGCGACGAACAATAAGCTTGTCGCTCTCTTTGTTGGGACGGCGGGTGCGGCCTTCGCGCTTACCGTTCGGGTTGACGGGGTGACGTCCACCGGACGTCTTACCCTCGCCACCACCATGCGGGTGGTCGACCGGGTTCATCGCGACACCACGGACGGTCGGGCGGACGCCCTTCCAGCGCATACGGCCGGCCTTGCCCCAGTTGATGTTCGACTGCTCGGCGTTGCCGACCTCGCCGACGGTTGCGCGGCAGCGCACGTCAACGTTGCGGATTTCGCCGGAAGGCAGACGCAGCTGGGCGAAACGGCCTTCCTTTGCAACGAGCTGGATCGATGCGCCGGCGGAGCGGCCCATCTTGGCGCCGCCACCCGGACGCAGTTCAACTGCGTGGATTACGGTACCGACCGGGATGTTGCGCAGCGGCAGGTTGTTGCCGGGCTTGATGTCAGCGTCGGCACCTGCTTCCACGGTGTCACCCTGGGCCAGCTTGTTCGGGGCGATGATGTAACGCTTGGTGCCATCAACGTAGTGCAGGAGGGCGATGCGAGCCGTGCGGTTCGGATCGTACTCGATTTCGGCAACGCGGGCGTTGACGCCGTCCTTGTCGTGGCGACGGAAGTCGATCAGACGGTACTGGCGCTTGTGGCCACCACCCTTGTGACGGGTCGTGATCTTACCGGTGTTGTTACGGCCACCCTTTTTCGGGAGGGGACGTACCAACGACTTTTCCGGCGTCGACCGCGTGATTTCGGTGAAGTCCGCTACGCTCGAGCCACGACGGCCCGGGGTAGTCGGCTTGTATTTACGGATTCCCATAATTTATTTCCTCGTTAAAGTGGTCTCCGCTACGAGAGCGGACCGCCGAAGATGTCGATAGTGCCTTCTTTGAGGCTCACAATGGCACGCTTGGTGTTCTTGCGGGTACCCCATCCGAATTTGGTGCGCTTGCGCTTACCGGCACGGTTGATGGTGTTGATCGATTCGACCTTGACGGAGAAAATCTTCTCCACGGCCAGCTTGATCTCGGTCTTGTTCGAGCGGGGGTCCACCAGGAAGGTGTACTTGCCCTCGTCGATCAGGCCGTAGCTCTTTTCCGAGACGACGGGTGCAAGCACGACGTCGCGCGGGTCTTTGATGGTGGCTGCGCTCACTTGGCATCCTCCTCGTTCTTTGCAGCCTTGTCAGCAACGAATGCTTCGTAGGCAGCCTTGGTGAAGACTACGTCGTCAGAAACGAGCACGTCGTAGGTGTTCAGCTGGTCTGCGTACAGAACGTGAACATCCTGGAGGTTGCGCACGGAGAGTGCAGCAACATCGTTGGCGCGGTCGATGACAACGAGCAGGTTCTTGCGCTCGGAGACGCCACGCAGCGTTGCCAGTGCTTCACGGGAAGACGGCTTGGTGCCGGCGACCAGTTCAGCAACGACGTGGATGCGGCCGTTACGGGCGCGGTCAGAGAGAGCGCCGCGCAGTGCAGCAGCAATCATCTTCTTGGGGGTGCGCTGGCTGTAGTCACGCGGCGTCGGGCCGTGGACGATGCCACCACCGGTCATGTGAGGAGCACGGATGGAACCCTGACGGGCGCGGCCGGTGCCCTTCTGCTTGAACGGCTTGCGACCTGCACCGGAAACCTCGGCGCGGGTCTTGGTCTTGTGGGTACCCTGGCGAGCAGCAGCGAGCTGTGCAACGACGACCTGGTGCAGCAGCGGCACGTTGGTCTGTACGTCGAAGATCTCTGCGGGCAGGTCAACCTTGACAGTGCTAGTCATTGAACTAGGCTCCCTTCACGGCGGTGCGTACGAGTACGACCTGGCCGCGGGCGCCGGGGACGGCACCCTTGATCAGGAGCAGCGACTTCTCGACGTCAACCGCGTGGACCGTGAGGTTCAGCGTGGTGTGACGAACGGCGCCCATGCGGCCGGCCATTTTCATGCCCTTGAAGACGCGGCTCGGGGTGGATGCGCCACCGATGGAACCGGGCTTACGGTGGTTCTTGTGGGCACCGTGGGAAGCTCCAACGCCGTGGAAGCCGTGGCGCTTCATAACACCGGCGAAGCCCTTACCCTTGGTGGTGCCAACGACGTCGATCTTCTGGCCGGCTTCGAAGAGCTCAACGGAGAGCTCCTGGCCCAGCTCGTAAGAGTCAGCATCTGCAGTGCGCAGTTCTACGACGTGACGGCGAGGCGTGACGCCTGCCTTTTCAAAGTGACCAGCCAGCGGCTTGGTGACCTTGCGGGGATCGATCTGGCCGTAGCCGATCTGAACGGCGACGTAGCCATCAGTCTCTGCGTTGCGCAGCTGCGTGATGACGTTCGAGTCAGCCTGGACCACAGTGACGGGGATGAGCTTGTTGTTCTCGTCCCAGACCTGGGTCATGCCGAGCTTCGTGCCCAGCAGGCCCTTTACGTTACGGGTTGCGGTCATAGTCTCTCAGCACCTCCCTACAGCTTGATTTCGATGTTCACGTCGGCCGGCAGGTCGAGACGCATGAGCGAATCAACAGCCTTGGGCGTGGGATCGATGATGTCGATAAGACGCTTGTGCGTGCGCATTTCAAAGTGCTCGCGGCTGTCCTTGTACTTGTGCGGAGAGCGGATTACGCAGTAAACGTTCTTCTCCGTCGGCAGCGGCACGGGGCCGACTACAGTTGCGCCTGCGCGCGTGACCGTCTCAACGATCTTCCGTGCTGAAACGTCAATGACCTCGTGGTCGTATGACTTCAGCCGGATGCGGATTTTTTGTCCCGCCATGTCGCCTGACTCTCTTTCAGTAAATGCTGCTCTGTTTACTTACCTGTTGTGCGGCTGCCGAAGCATTTGAAGTCGTAACTACCACCCGCCGCACAAGCTGAATCCGGATGGATCCGGGTTCCTCAACCTGCCGGCGCAACCGACCCCCGCGGTCGGGCGTGTCGCGGTTTGCACGCGTACTCGTCCGCAGTTCCTTGGGAAGTGGGTTATGTTTGGGCTCTTACTTGGACCCTGGCACCCGGCATTATCCGGATCGGGACGCGAAAGAGCGCTTGAACAACTCATCTAGTATGCCGGAATTAATCGGCAGAAGCGAATCAGCGGCTGCCGGCACCCTCCCGGATGCTGGCCGGGCACCCGGGGCAGCCCCCGGTCATTGCCTTCAGCAACGGTCGATACGAAGATAGGGGGCATGACCGTGCAGGATTCCCCAGCAATCCAGGACCTCGCCGCCCGGCTGCGGCCCGGCTTTATGCTCGGGGTGGCCTCGGCCGCCTTCCAAATCGAGGGCGCCCTGTCGGCCGGCGGCCGCGGGCCCTCAGGCTGGGACGCCTTTTCCGAAAAGCCCGGCAGCATCCAGGACGGCCACTCCCCCGCCGTCGCCTGCGACCACTACAACCGCTCGGACGAAGACGTCCGGCTCATGCGCGACCTCGGCATCGATTCCTACCGCTTCTCCATCTCCTGGCCGCGGATCCAGCCCGACGGTACGGGCCCGCTTAATGCCGAGGGCCTCGATTTTTACGACCGGCTGATCGACCGGCTCCTGGAGGCGGGGATCTCCCCGATGGCCACGTTGTACCACTGGGACACACCGCTTCCGCTCGAACACCGGGGCGGCTGGATGAACCGCACGACGGCGGAGCGTTTCGCCGAGTACGCCGCCGCCGCCGGCGCCCGCTTCGGCGACCGGGTGACGCAGTGGGTGACGCTGAACGAGCCCGCCTCCGTCACCCTGAACGGCTACGCCCTGGGCGTGCACGCCCCCGGGCATGACCTGCTCTTCGATGCTCTTCCCTCGGTGCACCACCAGCTCCTCGCCCACGGACTGGCCGTGCAGGCGCTGCGTGCCGCCGGGGTCAGCGGCGCCGTCGGCGTCACCAACCTGCACTCCCCCGTCCGCCCCGCCTCGGGAGCACCCACGGACCGGCTGCTGGCCAAGGTGTTCGATCTGGCGCTGAACCGTATTTACGCCGACCCGATCCTGCTCGGGAGCTACCCGAAGCCGCCGCTGCTGGCCCGCCCGTGGTTCCGGTCCCTCGGCAAAATCCCGGACGCGGACCTGCGCGACATCCACCAGCCGCTGGACTTCTACGGGCTGAACTACTACTACCCGGTGAAGGTCGCCACCGGCCGCGGGCCCGCGGACAGCCCGGTGGGCCCGGCGGAGGCGATGATGCGCCTGCCGTTCCATATGGCGGCCTTCCCGGAGTACGGGACCACCGGCTTTGGCTGGCCGGTCGCGCCCGATCACCTGGGGCCGCTGCTGCGGGAGATGAAGGACCGCTACGGCGCAGCGCTGCCCCCGCTCTACATCACGGAGAGCGGTGCCAGCTTCCCCGAACCGGACCATGTGGACGGGCCGATTCCGGACACGGGCCGGATCAACTACCTCGCCGACCATCTGGGCCATGCCCTGGCCGCGACCGCCCCAGGCGGCATTGCCGACGACGTCGAACTCCTCGGCTACTACGTCTGGACCCTGATGGACAACTTCGAATGGGCGGCCGGCTACTCCCAGCGCTTCGGCCTGGTCCATGTCGATTTCGAGACCCAGGAGCGGACCCCCAAGGAGTCGTTCTACTGGTACCAGGCGCTCAGCCGGGCCAGGCGGCCCTAAGCAGGTACCGGCCCCCGGCTCTACCGGTTCTTGTTGGCGCGGTCGATGCGCTTGGCGCGCTCGATTTCGTGCCGGAAGTATTTCTTGGCCCACAGGCCTCCCGCGGCGACGGCAACGACCACCGCGAGGAAAATGATCCACTCCATGTCGGACTCCCTTCTGTCCCTCCAACTCCTCTTCGGCAACCGTAGCAGGGAGTTAAACAGAACAGCCCCGCTGCAGTGCAGCGGGGCTGTTCCTACCTTCCGGCGGCCGTCAGACGGCGTGGCCGGTCGGTATCAAGCTCGGATCGGCAAGTAGTTACTTGATGATCTTGGTGACGCGTCCCGAACCAACGGTGCGGCCGCCTTCGCGGATTGCGAAGCCGAGGCCCTCTTCCATAGCGATCGGCTGGATGAGCGCAACGGTCATCTCAGTGTTGTCGCCGGGCATAACCATTTCCGTGCCTTCCGGCAGGGTGATAACGCCGGTTACGTCCGTGGTGCGGAAGTAGAACTGCGGGCGGTAGTTGGAGTAGAACGGGTTGTGACGTCCGCCTTCGTCCTTGGAGAGGATGTAGACGTTGGCCTCGAAGTCGGTGTGCGGGGTGATGGAACCCGGCTTGACGACAACCTGGCCACGCTCGACATCGTCGCGCTTCAGACCGCGAAGCAGCAGGCCACAGTTCTCGCCGGCCCATGCTTCGTCGAGCTGCTTGTGGAACATCTCGATACCGGTAACCGTGGTCTTCTGGACCGGGCGGATGCCGACGATCTCGACCTCGGAGTTGATGGCGAGGGTTCCACGCTCGGCGCGGCCCGTAACAACGGTGCCACGGCCGGTGATCGTGAAGACGTCTTCGATCGGCATCAGGAAGGGCTTGTCACGGTCACGTACGGGGTCCGGAACGGACTCGTCGACGGCTTCCATGAGGTCCTCGATGGACTTGACCCACTCCGGGTCGCCTTCCAGGGCCTTCAGGCCCGAAACGCGGATGACCGGGGCGTTGTCGCCATCGAAGCCCTGCGAGCTGAGCAGTTCGCGAACTTCCATTTCGACGAGGTCGAGGAGTTCCTCGTCCTCAACCATGTCAGCCTTGTTCAGCGCGACCAGCAGGTAGGGAACGCCAACCTGGCGGGCGAGCAGAACGTGCTCACGGGTCTGAGCCATCGGGCCGTCAGTAGCGGCAACCACGAGGATTGCGCCGTCCATCTGAGCAGCACCGGTGATCATGTTCTTGATGTAGTCAGCGTGACCGGGGGCGTCTACGTGTGCGTAGTGGCGCTTTTCGGTCTGGTACTCAACGTGGGAGATGTTGATGGTAATGCCGCGCTGACGCTCTTCGGGAGCAGAGTCAATCGACGCGAAGTCACGCTTCTCGTTGAGAGTCGGGTACTTGTCGTACAGCACCTTGGAAATGGCGGCCGTCAGCGTCGTCTTACCGTGGTCAACGTGACCAATGGTACCGATGTTAACGTGCGGCTTAGTCCGCTCGAACTTTGCCTTTGCCACAGGTTCCTCCTAGAACGTTTTCAAATGACTTACCCTTCGTCCGCGCTTGTCGCGGCCGAAACTCCAGCAAGTCTACTTGGGGGGCTTTGGATTGGTGAAATTGCAGATTCAGGAACTAATACTAGTGCCTAGTGCCTGTTCGTGCTGGCGGCCGATGCCCCGGCCTGACCGGATTGCATCCGACCGGGAACCGGCCGCCAGCACCAGGTGAATCCCCTGTTGAGGAAACGCACCCGAGTTTTTGTCGCTGCTGCGTGTCGTCCCGGAGGACTACTCGCCGCGGCTCTTCTGGATGATCTCGTCGGCGACTGCCTTCGGGACCTCCGCGTAGCTGTTGAACGTCATGGAGTACACAGCGCGGCCCTGGGTCTTCGAACGCAGGTCACCGATGTAGCCGAACATGCCGGACAGCGGAACGTGCGCGCGGATGACCTTGACGCCCTGGGCATCTTCCATCGACTGCATCTGGCCACGGCGGGAGTTGAGGTCACCGATAACTTCACCCATGTATTCCTCAGGGGTGCGGACCTCGACATCCATCAGCGGTTCAAGCAGGACAGGGTTCGCCTTGCGTGCGGCTTCCTTGAAAGCCATACGGCCGGCGATCTTGAACGCCATTTCCGAGGAGTCAACATCGTGGTACGCGCCGTCAATCAGCGTTGCCTTGATGCCGACAACCGGGTAACCAGCCAGGACGCCGTCGTTCAGCGCATCCTGGATACCGGCGTCAACAGACGGGATGTATTCGCGCGGAACGCGGCCACCGGTGACCTTGTTCTCGAACTGGTACATCTCGCCCTCGGACGTGTCCAGCGGCTCGATGGCGATCTGGATCTTGGCGAACTGGCCCGAACCACCGGTCTGCTTCTTGTGCGTGTAGTCGTGACGCTCTACAGCACGCTTGATGGTTTCGCGGTAGGCAACCTGGGGCTTGCCCACGTTTGCCTCGACCTTGAATTCGCGGCGCATGCGGTCCACCAGGATGTCCAGGTGGAGCTCGCCCATGCCGGCGATGATGGTCTGGCCGGTGTCTTCGTTGAGGGAGACCTGGAAGGTCGGGTCCTCAGCGGAGAGCTTCTGGATGGCCGTGGAGAGCTTCTCCTGGTCACCCTTGGTGTTCGGCTCGATCGCAACCGAGATCACGGGCTCCGGGAAGCTCATGGACTCGAGGACGATCTGGTTGGACGAATCGCACAGGGTGTCGCCCGTGGTGGTGTCCTTCAGACCGATCGCTGCGTAGATGTGGCCCGCGGTAGCGCCGTCGACCGGCATTTCCTTGTTGGCGTGCATCTGGAACAGCTTGCCGATGCGTTCCTTCTTGCCCTTGGTGGAGTTGACCACCTGTGCGCCTGCTTCCACGTGACCGGAGTACACGCGGATGAAGGTGAGCTGGCCGAAGAAGGGGTGCGCGGCAATCTTGAACGCCAGTGCGGAGAACGGCTCGTCAGCGGAAGGCTTACGGGTCAGTTCCTTCTCTTCGTCGCGAGGATCGTGACCGATCATCGGGGGGACGTCGAGCGGGTTCGGCAGGTAGTCCACGACGGCGTCGAGCATCGGCTGGACGCCGCGGTTCTTGAACGCGGAGCCACAGAACACCGGGTAGAGCTCGGAGTTGATCGTCATCTTGCGGATGCCGGCCTTGAGCTCGTCGATCGAAATCTCTTCGCCCTCGAGGTACTTCTCCATGAGCTCTTCGGAGGACTCTGCAACAGTCTCAACGAGCGTTGCGCGGTACTCTTCGGCCTTTTCCTTGAGGTCAGCCGGGATCTCCTGGATCTCGTACTTGGCACCCATGGTGACGTCACCCTTGGAGTCGCCGGGCCAGACCAGTGCACGCATGTAGAGCAGGTCGACGACGCCGATGAAGTCGTTCTCGGCGCCGATCGGCAGCTGCATGACGAGCGGCTTGGCACCGAGGCGGCTGACGATGGTGTCGACGGTGAAGTAGAAGTCAGCGCCGAGCTTGTCCATCTTGTTGACGAAGCAGATGCGCGGCACGTTGTACTTGTCGGCCTGGCGCCAAACAGTCTCAGACTGCGGCTCCACGCCTTCCTTGCCGTCGAACACGGCGACTGCACCGTCGAGGACGCGCAGAGAACGCTCGACCTCAACCGTGAAGTCCACGTGGCCGGGGGTGTCAATGATGTTGATCTGGTTGTTTTCCCAGAAGCAGGTCACGGCGGCAGACGTGATGGTGATGCCGCGTTCCTTTTCCTGTTCCATCCAGTCGGTGGTCGACGCGCCGTCGTGCGTTTCGCCGATCTTGTGGTTCACACCCGTGTAGAACAGGATGCGCTCGGTAGTGGTGGTCTTGCCGGCATCAATGTGGGCCATGATGCCGATATTGCGGACCTTGCTAAGGTCGGTAAGCACGTCCTGTGCCACGGTGTCTCCCTTTCGGATGGACTGCACGTTCGCCGCCGACTCGGTTGAGCCGGCGGCGTCCGGGAAGTATTACCAGCGGTAGTGTGCGAAGGCCTTGTTGGACTCGGCCATCTTGTGGGTGTCTTCGCGACGCTTCACAGCGGCTCCGAGACCGTTCGAGGCATCCAGGATTTCGTTCTGGAGGCGCTCGGTCATCGTCTTTTCGCGGCGGGCCTTGGAGTAGCCGACCAGCCAGCGGAGGGCGAGGGCCGTGGAACGGCCCGGCTTGACCTCGACGGGAACCTGGTAGGTGGCGCCACCGACGCGGCGGGAGCGGACCTCGAGGGAAGGCTTGACGTTGTCCATGGCCTTCTTGAGGGCTGCAACCGGGTCGCCGCCGGACTTGGCGCGTGCGCCTTCGAGTGCACCGTAGACGATGCGCTCTGCGGTGGACTTCTTGCCGTCAACCAGCACCTTGTTGATCAGCTGCGTGACCAGCGGGGAGCCGTAAACGGGATCTAGTACTAGCGGCCGCTTGGGGGCCGGACCCTTGCGAGGCATATTACTTCTTCTCCATCTTTGCGCCGTAGCGGCTGCGTGCCTGCTTACGGTTCTTCACACCCTGGGTATCGAGGGCGCCACGGACGATCTTGTAACGGACACCCGGGAGGTCCTTAACACGGCCGCCACGGACGAGCACAATGGAGTGCTCCTGCAGGTTGTGGCCAACACCGGGGATGTAGGCGGTAACTTCAACGCCGCCGTTGAGGCGCACACGTGCAACCTTACGCAGAGCCGAGTTCGGCTTCTTCGGGGTCGTGGTGTACACGCGGGTGCAAACACCGCGGCGCATCGGGCTGCCGTTAAGCGCGGGAGCCTTGGTCTTCTTGACCTTAGGCGTGCGGCCCTTGCGGACCAGCTGGTTAATCGTAGGCACTCTCGTGTTCTCCGTTTTATCCGGAGCGGCCGTTGGCAGCCGCTCTCTTGTCGCTGCGCCTCGCCGCTCGAGCTTTGAAGTTCTCTCCAGAGCAGCTGAGGCGAAGCCTTAATAGTCGGACCGCACACCGGGGCTCCGGACTTCCATCCTGAACGGCCCCTAGGCATGCGAAAATGTGGCATACGTTGCACAAGAACCCTGCAAACCGGAAACGTCGTCCTAGTCCAGCCTCTCGGCTGCAACCGGCGCACTCATCCACTGCCACAATAACAATTAGTCTCCAGTCTAACACGGACGGCTCCCAGCCCTTAATCGGCGGGAGAAACTGCGGCCCTCCGCGCCCTTTGAGACGCCCCCTGTTAAACGGGGATGGTCCCGCACCTTGCGGTGCGGGACCATCCTTGGGAAAGGCTATCCGTTAGCGGAAGTCGCTGCCCAGGTCGTAGTCATCCAGCGGGATGGCGTGGAACTCAGGAGCTCCGTCGCCGCCCAGTGAATCGTAGGAGAAGTCGCTGAACGCGCTCGGGCCGGTGAACAGGTTGGCCTTCGCTTCTTCAGTCGGTTCCACCGTGACCTCGGTGTAGCGCGGGAGACCCGTGCCGGCCGGGATGAGCTTACCGATGATGACGTTCTCCTTGAGGCCCAGCAGCGGGTCGCTCTTGCCTTCCATGGCCGCCTGCGTCAGGACGCGGGTGGTCTCCTGGAAGGAAGCCGCGGACAGCCAGGACTCGGTCGCCAAGGATGCCTTGGTGATACCCATGAGCTCGGGACGGCCGGAGGCCGGCGTCTTGCCCTCGGATACAACGCGGCGGTTGGCGTCCTCGAAGCGGCTGCGCTCGGCGAGCTCGCCGGGCAGCAGATCCGATTCACCGGACTCGATGACCGTGACGCGGCGCAGCATCTGGCGGACGATAACCTCGACGTGCTTGTCGTGGATACCGATGCCCTGGCTGCGGTAGACGCCCTGGACTTCGTCCACCAGGAACTTCTGCGCGGCACGGGGGCCCATGATGCGCAGCACCTGCTTGGGGTCGACCGGACCGTTGATGAGCTTCTGTCCGACGCTGACGTGCTCGCCGTCTTCGATGAGAAGACGTGAGCGGCGCAGCACCGGGTAGGCGATCTCTTCGGATCCGTCATCCGGGGTGATGACCAGGCGCATCTGGCGCTCGGACTCTTCGATGGCGATGCGGCCGGCTGCTTCCGCAATCGGCGCGACACCCTTCGGAGTACGGGCTTCGAAAAGCTCCTGGATACGGGGCAGACCCTGGGTGATGTCGTCGCCACCACCGGCGGAGACAGCACCACCGGTGTGGAAGGTACGCATGGTCAGCTGGGTACCGGGCTCACCGATGGACTGTGCGGCGATGATGCCGACGGCCTCGCCGATGTCCACCGTCTTGCCGGTGGCCAGCGAACGGCCGTAGCACAGGGCGCAGGTGCCGACGCTGGACTCACAGGTGAGTACGGAGCGGACCTTGACCTCGGTGATGCCGGCCGCGAACAGCTCGGCAATGACGACGTCGCCGCAGTCAGTGCCGGCCGCTGCCAGGACCTTGCCCTTGGCGTCGACGACGTCCACGGCCAGGGTGCGGGCGTAGGCGCTGTTCTCGACGTTCTCGTCCAGGACCAGCTCGCCGTTGGCGTCAGCCACAGCGATCGGGGTGACGAGGCCGCGTTCGGTGCCGCAGTCCTCTTCACGGACGATGACGTCCTGCGAGACGTCCACCAGACGACGGGTCAGGTAACCCGAGTTGGCGGTACGCAGGGCGGTATCGGCCAGACCCTTACGGGCACCGTGCGTGGCGATGAAGTATTCCAGCACCGACAGGCCCTCGCGGTAGGAGGACTTGATCGGGCGCGGGATGATCTCGCCCTTCGGGTTGGCCACCAGGCCACGGATACCCGCGATCTGGCGGACCTGCATCCAGTTACCACGGGCACCGGAGGACACCATGCGGTTGATGGTGTTCATCGGCGACAGGCTGTCACGCATCGCCTGGGCGATCTCGTTGGTTGCCTTGTTCCAGATCTCGATCAGTTCCTGGCGACGCTCGTCGTCGTCGATCAGGCCCTTGTCGTACTGGCCCTGGATCTTCGCGGCCATGGTCTCGTAACCGGCGAGGATCTGCGGCTTGTCCGTGGGCACCTCGATGTCCGAGATGGCGACCGTGACGCCCGAGCGGGTTGCCCAGTAGAAACCGGCATCCTTCAGGTTGTCCAGCGTTGCCGCCGTGACGACCTTCGGGTAGCGCTCGGCGAGGTCGTTGACGATCCGGGACAGCTCGCCCTTGTCGGCAACAGCCTCGACCCACGGGTAGTCCGCAGGCAGCGTCTGGTTGAAGATGACCTGGCCCAGGGAGGTCTCGACCAGTGCGGTCTGACCCGGCTCCCAGCCCTCGGGCGCTTCCCAGCCGGCGTAGGGGACGAAGTCCTCGAGCCGGATCTTGACCTTGGAGTTCAGGTGCAGCTCGTGCAGGTCGAACGCCATGATGGCTTCCGAAACGGAGGAGAAGATCCGGCCTTCGCCAGCTGAACCGACACGCTTGGTGGTCAGGTGGTAGAGGCCGATGATCATATCCTGCGAAGGCAGCGTCACCGGGCGGCCGTCGGACGGCTTCAGGATGTTGTTCGAGGACAGCATCAGGATCCGGGCCTCGGCCTGGGCTTCGGGGCTCAGCGGCAGGTGCACTGCCATCTGGTCGCCGTCGAAGTCAGCGTTGAAGGCGCCACAAACCAGCGGGTGAAGCTGGATTGCCTTGCCTTCGACCAGCTGCGGTTCGAACGCCTGGATGCCGAGACGGTGCAGGGTAGGTGCACGGTTCAGCAGCACGGGGTGCTCAGTGATGATCTCTTCGAGCACGTCCCAGACCTGCGGGCGGTAACGCTCGACCATGCGCTTGGCCGACTTGATGTTCTGTGCGTGGTTGAGGTCAACCAGGCGCTTCATCACGAACGGCTTGAAGAGCTCCAGGGCCATCTGCTTCGGCAGACCGCACTGGTGCAGCTTCAGCTGCGGGCCGACGACGATGACCGAACGGCCGGAGTAGTCAACGCGCTTACCCAGAAGGTTCTGGCGGAAACGACCCTGCTTGCCCTTGAGCATGTCGCTCAGGGACTTCAGCGGGCGGTTGCCCGGTCCGGTGACCGGACGGCCGCGGCGGCCGTTGTCGAACAGGCTGTCAACGGCTTCCTGAAGCATGCGCTTCTCGTTGTTGACAATGATCTCCGGGGCACCGAGGTCAAGCAGGCGCTTGAGGCGGTTGTTGCGGTTGATCACGCGGCGGTACAGGTCGTTGAGGTCGGAGGTCGCGAAGCGGCCACCGTCCAGCTGGACCATCGGGCGCAGTTCCGGCGGGATCACCGGGACGGCGTCCAGCACCATGCCGAGCGGGCTGTTGTTGGTCGTCAGGAACGCGTTGACCACCTTGAGCCGCTTCAGGGCGCGGGTCTTGCGCTGGCCCTTGCCGTTGGCGATGATGTCGCGCAGCAGGTCCGACTCGGCCTGCATGTCAAAGCCCTCAAGACGCTTCTTGATGGCCTCGGCACCCATGGAGCCTTCGAAGTACATGCCGTAGCGGTCACGCAGCTCGCGGTACAGGCCCTCGTCGCCCTCGAGGTCGGCGACCTTGAGGTTCTTGAAGCGGTCCCAGACCTGCTCGAGGCGCTCGATCTCAGCGTCCGCGCGCTTGCGGACGTTGGCCATCTGGCGGTCGGCGGAGTCGCGGGCCTTCTTCTTGTCGGCAGCCTTGGCCCCTTCGCCCTCGAGGCGCGCGATCTCGTTCTCGAGGTCACGGGCAATCGTGGCGATGTCGGAGTCGCGGTTGTCGATCAGCTGCTTCTTCTCGATGTCGTGCTCAACCTGCAGGTTGGGCAGTTCCTCGTGGCGGGCATCGGCGTCGACGCTGGTGATCATGTAGGCGGCGAAGTAGATGACCTTTTCGAGGTCCTTCGGTGCCAGGTCAAGGAGGTAGCCCAGGCGGGACGGAACACCCTTGAAGTACCAGATGTGCGTGACCGGGGCGGCCAGCTCGATGTGGCCCATGCGCTCACGGCGGACCTTGGCGCGGGTGACCTCAACGCCACACCGCTCGCAGATGATGCCCTTGAAGCGCACGCGCTTGTACTTGCCGCAGTAGCATTCCCAGTCGCGGGACGGGCCGAAGATCTTCTCGCAGAAGAGGCCGTCCTTCTCGGGCTTGAGCGTGCGGTAGTTGATGGTTTCCGGCTTCTTAACCTCGCCGTAAGACCAGCCACGGATGTCTTCCGCGGTGGCGAGGCCGATCTGCATGAGGCCGAAGGAGGATTCGCTGGACATATGGTCCCTGTTCTCTCTTGTTCTCTAAATTCTGAAGTCTTGGGTTACGGGAAGAGGGAGGTGGTGTTCGACGGCGGGTGGTGGCCCGCCGTCGAACCCGCCTGCTAGACCTCTTCTACGGAACTGGGCTCTGCACGAGACAGATCGATGCCCAGTTCTTCCGCAGCCGTGAAGACTGCGTCATCAGAGTCACGCATTTCAATTGTGGTTCCGTCCGTGGAAAGTACTTCCACGTTCAGGCACAGCGACTGCATTTCCTTGATCAAGACCTTGAAGGACTCAGGAACGCCCGGCTCCGGGATGTTCTCGCCCTTGACGATGGCTTCGTAGACCTTCACACGACCGTGGATGTCATCCGACTTGATCGTGAGGAGCTCCTGGAGCGTGTAGGCGGCGCCATAGGCTTCGAGCGCCCACACTTCCATTTCGCCGAAGCGCTGGCCGCCGAACTGTGCCTTACCACCCAGCGGCTGCTGCGTGATCATGGAGTACGGGCCGGTGGAGCGCGCGTGGATCTTGTCGTCCACCAGGTGGTGGAGCTTCAGGATGTACATGTAGCCGACCGAGATCGGATCCGGGAACGGCTCGCCCGAGCGGCCGTCAAACAGGCGGGTCTTGCCCGAAGAGTTGATCAGGCGGTCGCCGTCGCGGGTGACGTTGGTGGAGTCCAGCAGGCCCGTGATTTCCTCTTCACGCGCACCGTCGAAGACCGGCGTTGCGACAGTGGTCTGCCCACTCTCGCGCGGCAGGTTCGGCAGCTGCTTGACCCACTCGGGCTCGCCCTCGATCTTCCAGCCGGTCTTGGCAACCCAGCCGAGGTGCGTTTCGAGCACCTGGCCGACGTTCATACGGCCCGGAACACCCAGCGGGTTCAGGACGATATCAACGGGGGTGCCGTCGGCAAGGAAGGGCATGTCCTCGATCGGAAGGATCTTGGAGATAACACCCTTGTTGCCGTGACGGCCGGCGAGCTTGTCGCCGTCGGTGATCTTGCGCTTGGCGGCCACGTAGACGCGGACCAGCTGGTTGACGCCCGGGGGCAGCTCGTCGTCGTTGTCGCGGTCGAAGACGCGGACACCGATCACGGTGCCGGACTCGCCGTGCGGCACCTTCAGGGAGGTGTCGCGCACTTCGCGGGACTTCTCACCGAAGATGGCGCGCAGCAGGCGCTCTTCCGGGGTCAGTTCGGTCTCGCCCTTGGGAGTGACCTTGCCGACCAGGATGTCGCCGGCTTCAACCTCGGCACCGATGTGGATGATGCCGCGCTCGTCCAGGCCTGCCAGGACTTCCTCGGACACGTTCGGGATGTCACGGGTGATTTCCTCGGCACCAAGCTTGGTGTCGCGGGCATCGATCTCGTGCTCCTCGATGTGGATCGAGGACAGGACGTCCTCGGCCACGATCCGCTGGGACAGGATGATGGCATCCTCGAAGTTGTGGCCTTCCCATGACATGAATGCCACAAGCAGGTTCTTACCGAGGGCGAGTTCGCCCTGGTCCGTTGCCGGGCCGTCAGCGATGATGCCGCCGACTTCCAGGCGCTGGCCTTCGTTCACCAGGACGCGGTGGTTGTAGCAGTTGCCCTGGTTGGAGCGTGCGAACTTGTTGATCCGGTAGTTGGTTTCCGTGCCGTCGTCGTTGAGCATGATGACGAGCTCGGCGGAAACCTCGGTGACCACACCGGCCTTCTTCGCGATGACAACGTCACCGGCGTCGACGGCGGCGGCGCGCTCCATGCCGGTACCGACGAACGGCGCCTCGGAGCGGACCAGCGGCACGGCCTGGCGCTGCATGTTGGCACCCATGAGTGCACGGTTGGCGTCGTCGTGCTCGAGGAACGGGATCAGGGCGGTAGCCACGGACACCATCTGGCGCGGGGAAACGTCCATGAACTCGACGTCGGCGGCGGGAACCAGCACGGGCTCGCCTCCACCACCACGGGCACGGACCAGCACGGTCTCTTCGGCGAAACGCTTGTTCTCGTCGAGCGGGGCATTGGCCTGTGCGATCAGGACCTCGGCCTCGTCGTCGGCGGTGAGGTACTGGACCTCATCGGAAACGACACCCTCGGACACAAGGCGGTACGGGGTCTCGATGAAACCGAACGGGTTGATGCGTCCGTAGGAAGCCAGCGAACCGATCAGGCCGATGTTCGGGCCTTCAGGAGTTTCAATCGGGCACATACGTCCGTAGTGGGACGGGTGCACGTCACGGACTTCCATGCCGGCGCGGTCACGGGACAGACCGCCCGGGCCCAGCGCGGACAGGCGGCGCTTGTGGGTCAGGCCCGAGAGCGGGTTGTTCTGGTCCATGAACTGGGACAGCTGGGACGTTCCGAAGAACTCCTTGATGGCTGCCACGACGGGGCGGATGTTGATCAGGGTCTGCGGCGTGATGGCCTCGACGTCCTGGGTCGTCATACGCTCGCGGACAACGCGCTCCATACGGGACAGGCCCGTGCGGACCTGGTTCTCGATGAGCTCGCCGACGGCGCGGATACGGCGGTTGCCGAAGTGGTCGATGTCGTCGATCTCGACGCGCAGCTCGTGGTCCTGGCCGTCGCGCTTGCCCATGAGGGTCTTCTCACCGGCGTGCAGGGCTACCAGGAACTTGATCATGGCAACGATGTCTTCAACGTGCAGCACGGATGCTTCCTTGTCGCCAAGGGAGCGGTCGATGCCGAGCTTGCGGTTGATCTTGTAGCGGCCGACCTTGGCCAGATCGTAGCGCTTGGAGTTGAAGTACAGGTTGTCCAGCAGGGACTGGGCAGCCTCGACGGTGGGCGGCTCGCCCGGTCGCAGCTTCCGGTAGATGTCCAGCAAGGCGTCTTCGCGGGTTTCGGTGGCGTCCTTCTCCAGCGTCGCGCGCATGGAGTCGTACTGGCCGAACTCTTCGAGGATCTGGCCTTCGGTCCAGCCGAGGGCCTTCAGCAGCACGGTGACGGACTGCTTGCGCTTGCGGTCGAGGCGAACGCCGACCTGGTCGCGCTTGTCGATTTCGAGTTCGAACCAGGCGCCACGGGACGGGATGATCTTCGCAGTGAAGATGTCCTTGTCGCTGGTCTTGTCCGCGGTGCGCTCGAAGTAGGCGCCCGGGGAACGGACCAGCTGGGACACGACGACACGCTCGGTGCCGTTAACGACGAAGGTGCCCTTCTCGGTCATCAGCGGGAAGTCACCCATGAACACGGTCTGCTGCTTGATTTCGCCCGTGTTGTTGTTCATGAATTCGGCCTTGACGTACAGCGGAGCGGAGTACGTAGCGTCCCGGTCCTTGCACTCGGCCATGGTGTACTTCGGATCAGCGAACTCCGGCTCGGAGAAGCTCAGGGACATGGTGCCCTGGAAGTCTTCGATCGGGGAGATCTCTTCGAAGATGTCAGACAGGCCCGACGTGGTGGCGACACTGAGGTCGCCTTCTTCGACGGCCTTCGCGACGCGTGCCTGCCAGCGTTCGTTTCCGACCAGCCAGTCGAAGCTGTCGGTTTGCAGGGCAAGCAGATTCGGAACGTCAAGCGGTTCGTGAATCTTTGCGAAGGAGAGCCGGCGGGTTGCACCGTCGGTGCTGTCGGCATTGATAGCGGTAGCGTTGTTTACATTAGAGGTGCTCGAGGCGACCAAGAGGGATCCTTCCACAGACCTTCAGGCGTTTTCAGATCTCCCCCGTTATGCACCCTGCGAAGTGACTTCGCAGTGCTACCAGTCCGGTTCCGCTATATGACCCGGGACCTGGCTGACCATGCTGGTGCACGTTGTAGACGGCACATTGATGGAGCAGCTGTCAGGCTAAGCCCACCGCTATATGAAGGCTGAAGGTAAACAGGGAAGACGCAAATATCTACGATACGGCAAAGCAACCTACTTGTCTACCCCACTTGCGCCGTGATTGCAAGCACGGCCCCCGCTCCCCGCCGGTTCGGCCGAATGGCTCCGTGATGGGGCTCACGATAACCTTGGAGTACATCATTAGAGATCGGAAGAGATAACCATGAACAACTCCGCGGACAACAATGATGTTGTCATCCTCGCCGCTGCCCGCACCCCGCAGGGCCGGCTTAACGGGCAGCTGGCCGGCTTCACCGCCGTCGAGCTCGGCGCCCACGCGATCCGTGCGGCGCTGGCCGCCAGCGGAGTGAAGCCGGACCAGGTCGACTCGGTCATCATGGGCCAGGTCCTGCAGGCCGGGGCGGGCCAGAACCCGGCCCGCCAGAGCGCCATCGGCGCCGGCATCGGCTGGAACGTCCCCACGGTCACCATCAACAAGGTCTGCCTCTCCGGCCTCACCGCCGTGATCGACGCGGCCCGGATGATCCGCAGCGGCGACGCCACCGTCGTCGTCGCCGGCGGCCAGGAATCCATGAGCCGGGCCCCGCACCTGCTCCCCGGCTCCCGGCAGGGCTGGACCTACGGCTCGGTCCAGGCGCTTGACGCCGCCGCCCACGACGGCCTCACCGATGCCTTCGACGGACAGTCGATGGGCCTGTCCACCGAGAGCAAGAACGTCACGCTCGGCATCGACCGGACCTCCCAGGACGAAGTGGCGGCGGCCTCGCACCAGCGCGCCGCCCGCGCCGCCAAGGACGGGGTCTTCGACGGCGAAATCGCGCCGATCAGCGTCAAGCAGCGCAAGGGCGACCCGATCCAGGTCGGCACCGACGAAGGTGTCCGGCCGGATACCTCCGTCTCCTCCCTGGCCGGCCTGCGCGCGGCCTTCGCCACGGACGGCACCATCACCGCCGGCAACTCTTCCCCGCTCTCGGACGGCGCCGCCGCCCTGGTCCTCACCTCGCGGAAGTTCGCCGAGGAGCACGGCCTGGAATACCTGGCCGTGGTCGGCAAGCCCGGGCAGGTGGCCGGACCGGACAACTCGCTGCACTCCCAGCCCTCCAACGCGATCAAGAGCGCGCTGGACAAGGCCGGCTGGACCGCCGCGGACCTGGATTTCATCGAGATCAACGAGGCCTTCGGCTCGGTGGCCGTGCAGTCCCTCAAGGACCTGGACTACCCGCTGGAGCAGTGCAATATCCACGGCGGTGCCATCGCGCTGGGCCACCCGATCGGCGCCTCCGGAGCACGGCTGGCCCTGCATGCGGCCCACGAGCTCAAACGCCGTGGTGCCGGCAAGGCCGCCGTGTCGCTCTGCGGCGGAGGCGGCCAGGGGGAGGCCCTGCTGCTGTACCGCGACTGATGACCGATCCGGCAGCGCGACCGGCCGGGCTGACGTCCGGCCGGGAGCGGGGCGGCAGCGACGGCAGGAAGCGGTTCCTGGCCGACGCCGCCGCGCGCGGCCTTGAGGTGGAGCTGGTGGAACGCCTCGCCGCGCACAGCCTCGAGGAGGCCGCAGCGATCCTCGGCATCCGCCCGGCCGACATCGTCAAGTCCCTGGTGGTCAAGCACAAGGACGGCAGCTTCCTGTTCGCCCTGGTTCCCGGCGACCGGCAGATCAGCTGGCCCAAGCTCCGCCAGCTGGTCGGCGTCAACAAGCTCTCGTTGCCCAGCGCCGATGTCGCGCTGGCGGCAACCGGCTACGAGCGCGGCACCATCACCCCGCTCGGGAGCACCTCCGCCTGGCCGGTCTACGCCGACAGCACCATCACCGGCCGTCGGATCTCGATGGGGGCCGGTGAACACGGGTACAGCGCCTTCGTCGACGCCGATGCGCTCACTGCGGCCCTCGGGGCCGTCGTCGCGGATATCACCGATCCGGTGCAGGGCACCTAAGACACCCGGGTTTAAACCAACGCTGTTTTCGGCGGAAGGGTCGGCCAGGTGTTCAGGCGGTGACCGTCAGGGGTTCACCGTTGACCGTGAGCCGCCAGTTGCTCTGGCTGAACACGGCGGCGTCGAGGGTGCCGCGCGCCACAACATAGTCGATGATGCGCTGGCGGATTTCCTGCTGGCTGTTCGAGAGTACCGGCGCCGTCTTCACGGCCGGGAAGTTCCCGCCGCCGCTCTGGCGGTAGTTGTTGATTGCCATCGCGAATTCCTGGTCCGCCCTCACGGGCGAGCCGCCGTAGCTCAGGTTCATGATCCGGTCCCCCACCGGCCGGGCCAGGTCGATCTCGTAGTTCAGCGGCGCATCCAGGCCGTAGACGACGTCGTAGTTGTAGTCCGGGGTGCCGTTCGGCGCCATGGCGGTGGCGGCATTCGTGACTTCCTGGGCCCGGGCCGTCGTCGTGGCCACCGGCTTGAAGTACTGCGCCGACCACTTGAGGTAGGCCTTGACCTGGGCCCCTGTGACCTTGATGGACAGCAGGGTGTTGTCGAAGATGTACAGCCCGGCCACGTCGCGGATGGTCAGCGGACCGGCCTTGACGTCCACGGAGCGGGAGAAGGCCGCGGCGATGGAAAGCACCGGCAGCCCGGCGGCCGGGCCGTTGGCCAGCTCCGCCTTGATGGTGCTGGCCTGGACGTAGTTGATCGCGTCGATCGCGGCCGAGTCGCTCCAGCAGGCCGTCGCTGTGGTCAGCGGCGCGGTAGAGGTGCCGATCACCTGGTTCACGTACTTCACCGTCGCCTCGTGGCCGGCCTGCACGGCGCTGACGACGGCGGGGTCCGGATCGGCGGTGTTGGCGTTCAGGAGGTGGGAGTGCGCCGAGGTGACGGTCCACCGGCCCTCGTCCTTGCTGAGCTGCAGGTCGATGACCGCAACACGCATGCCCCACTTCAGCGGTTCGGTCAGGAGCACCGGCCGTTTCGTTTCCTTGTTGGTGACAAACCGCTCCGGGATCTCCAGGTGCGCGTGCCCGACCAGGATCGCGTCGATCCCCGGGACTTCCTCGGCGAGCTGGGTGGACGCGTTCTCAGCGAACGGCAGCGCGTCGCCGTAGGAGGAGCCCGGCGTCGCGCCCGAGTGGCTGGAGACGATGATGACGTCGGCTCCGGCAGCCTTCATCTGCGGGATGACCGTCTTGGCCTCCTCCACAATGCCGTTGAAGTCGAGCTTGCCCTGGACATTGTCGCGGTCCCAGAGGGCGCAGCCGGGTGTCACGAAACCGACGAGGCCGACGGTCAGCCAGCCGTTCTCGGTCTTGACCCGCTTCAGGACGTACGGGGTGAAGGCGCGCTGGCCGGTGACGGCGTCGTGCACGTTGGCGCCGAGCAGCGGGAAGTCCAGCTGCTTCTCCCAGGTCCGCAGCATCGGGATGCCGTAGTTGAATTCGTGGTTGCCGAGCGCGACGGCGTCGTAGCCGACGGCGTTCATGGCCAGCGCCATGGGGTGCTTGACGGTGTCGGAGATGGGGTTGACCTTGGCGAAGTAGTAGGCCAGCGGTGTGCCCTGGATGGTGTCGCCCGAGTCGATGGTGAGCGTGTTGGCGGCGCCGCGCTCGGCCCGGACGGCCTTGATCAGGCTTGACGCCTGCGCGATGCCGATCCGGTTGCCCGCGCTGTCCGCGTAGGGGACATCCTTGAAGTAGTCCCAGTTGAAGACGTTGTTGTGCAGGTCGGTGGTGCCGAGCACGGTCAGGTTGAACTGCTTTTTCGCGTTGCCGGGCGCAGCCTGGGCTGCGGGTGCGCCGGAGAGCGCTGCGGCGGCGGCGCTGCCGCCGACGAAGGCCGCCGCCAGCATGGCGCGGCGGGAGAACGACGGGTTCGGATCTGTCATTGTGTGAGCTCCTCAGGGTTTGGCGGCCGGTCGGCACAAAGCCAAAGTCTAGGGGTCACGCCCCGTCCTGAAAAGGAGAGCCCGCAATCATTTACTCAACGTTCACGTGCCTGCGTCGGCGCCGGAATGCAGGAAACCCCGCCCACCGAAGTGGACGGGGTTTCCCGGAGCTGGAAGGCTGCGAGCCTTCCGGAGCTGCGCGTGTTACTTGAGGGTAACGGTGGCGCCGGCAGCCTCGAGCTGCTCCTTTGCCTTCTCGGCAGCTTCCTTGGTGGCGCCTTCGAGGACGGCCTTCGGTGCGCTGTCAACCAGGTCCTTGGCTTCCTTGAGGCCGAGGGAGGTGATGGCGCGAACTTCCTTGATCACTGCGATCTTCTTTTCGCCAGCAGCCTCGAGGATGACGTCGAAGTCAGTCTTCTCTTCAACCTCTTCAGCAGCGCCACCGGCGGGGCCGGCAACTGCAACAGCGGCAGCGGTAACTTCGAAGGTCTCTTCGAAGAGCTTGACGAACTCGGAGAGCTCGATGATGGTCAGTTCCTTGAAAGCTTCAATGAGCTCTTCGTTGCTGAGCTTCGCCATGGTGTGGCGTCCTTCCTATAGGTGGTGCTTGGCGGCCGGGGCCGTTGCCTTCGCACCGGAGTCTGGTTTGAAAGAGAGAGTTAGTTCTCTTCGGTGGCTGCGGCTTCGGCCGGAGCTTCGGTCTCTGCTGCTTCTGCGGCCGGGGCTTCTTCAGCGGCGGGCGCTTCGGCAGCTGCCGGTGCACCGTTCTCTTCTTCAAGCTTCAGGCGCAGGGCGTCGATGATGCGTGCAGCAGCGGCAGCAGGAGCCTTGAGGATGCCTGCAACCTTGGCGAGCTGCAGCTCGCGGGACTCGAGTGCTGCCAGGGCAGCAACTTCGCTGGCGTTCAGTGCCTTGCCCTCGAAGTAACCGGTCTTGATGACCAGCTGCTTGTTGGCCTTGGCAAAATCCGTCAGGCTCTTGGCAGCTGCAACTGCGTCACCCTTGATGAACGCGATTGCAGTGGGGCCGGCAAGCTGGCCGTCGAATGCTTCGACGCCGGCTTCCTTGGCTGCAATGGCGGTCAGGGTGTTCTTGACGACCGCGAACTTGGTGTCCTGGCCGAGAGAAACACGCAGCTGCTTGAGCTGTGCAACGGTGAGCCCACGGTATTCGGTCAGGACAGCGGCGTTCGATTCCTTGAAATCGTTAGTGATCTCAGCTACTGCTGAAACCTTGGTAGGCGTTGCCATAACCCTCCTTCCGGGGATAGTGCCGGTATGTCCGGGTCCCCGCTCGGATGAGCTAAAAACTAAAAACGCCCCGCGCAGATGCACGGGGCTTGTCTCGACGCGGTCAATGACTGCGGAGCTTTGCTTCGTTCACCTGCGCCGGCCGCCCTATGTTCAGGGTCCTTCGTCTGGAGATTCACTGCGCCTCCCCGGCGCGGCTGCAGAAGTGAGCCTTGCTTGGGAGAGTGGATTTCCAACAACCGACGGTCTTTGGTCTTCCCAGCTTACGGGACGAGGCCCGCGCGTTCCAAATCGGCTCAGCTGACGCTGGGTCCGAAGTCGGGCAGTTCCTTCTGCCAGATTCCTGTCACGCCGGCCGTAGTGAAGCCGAGCTGTTTGTTCACGGTGAGGAGATACCGGTTTTCCGGGGCGTTCCAGGTGTAAAGGACCCGAGCGTCCGGGAACTGCTCGGTGAGCCGTTCCATGTTGACCACCTTGATCAGCAGCCCCAGCTTATTGCCGCGGTGCTCCCGCAGGACGACGGTGTCGTCCTGGAAGACGACGTCGGGGCGCAGCGCCAGGACACTGATAGTCGTCAGCCCCACCAGTGCCCCGCTGGCGATGTGTTCGACGGCGGTGACCACGGTCCGGCGGCCCTGCGCGATGGCGACGTCTTCCGCCTCGCGGAGGATCCCGCCGTCGAACACCAGGTCCGCGTTTTCAGTCCCGGGGATCCCGTCTTCCCCGGCCTGGTTCTCCAGTGCCGCCACGGCCTCAAGCCACTGCTCGGGGCAGCGGTCCGTCCAGTGGTGCAGCCGGTACCGCCCAGCGTTGGCCTCCTCCGCTTCCGCCTGCAGGTCGGCGACGAGCTTGCTGTCCAGGGGCAGGGCGCAGGAGCTGAACTGTTCGATGTGCTGCAAGGTGTAGCCGGTGTGCTGGGCGAACTCCACCTCCCGGCTGTTCAGCGGAACGAACCCGAGGCCGGAGCCGGGGATCAGCTGCCCTGCCTTGCTGTCCGCCAGCGTGGCACCGGGATGGTTTGTGTCGATCAGGATGGTGTGGCGGCCCTCGTCCCGGGCGAAGCGCTCCGCCGCCTCCAGCAGCCGCCGGCCGACGCCCCGGCCTTGGAACTCGGGCAGGATGTCCAGGGTGAATTCGGCGAGGTCCAGGTTGTCCGAGAGCGGCAGCGCGATGTCCACGGTCCCCACGATCTCGCCGTCGACCCTGGCCACCAGGATCACCTGACGTTCATAGGGGTCGGCCATTTCGAGCAGCTTCTCGAGCGGGGCGTAGGCGAGGTCGTCGCTGCCCCAGGTCTGCATCCGGACCTTACGGCCCACTTCGACGGCGGCAAGGAAGTCCGCCGCATCCGGTCCGTCCAGCGAATCCGGGATCCAGAGTTGCTCGACCTGTACCTCGTTTGCCATAGCGGGCATGTTCCCAGCCATTCTGCCGCCTTTCAAGCGTCAGCATATGCCCGTTCGGGCCCGCATTCCATGGCCCGGCGGGCTCAGTTTTCGGCCCTCCGGGCTCCCCTGGCGGAACTCAGTCCAGCGCGACGGCGCTCCCCGCATCGGCGGACTTCTGCCACTCCCCGTCCCAGCCTGCCGGCCGGAATCCGAGGGCGACGTTGATCGCCAGCATGTGGCCGTTTTCGGCGGCGTTGAAAGTGGTGACCCGCCGGACGTCAGGGTAGTCCGCGAGGCGCCGGAGATTGGCGATCTTGACGAGCATCCCGAGGTGGTGGCCTCGGTGGGCGGCGGCGACGAGGGTGTCGTCCTGCTCTGCCAGCCAGGGCTTGCCGGGCGCCAGTTCGAGTACGGAGTAGGCCGCCAGCTCGCCGCTGCCACGGTGCCGTGCGGCCGTCACGAGCGAGGTGTTGCCGGCCCGCTTCCACGTGTCCTCGACGTGGCGGACGCGGGCGGCGTCCCAGGATTCCTCCTCGTAGCTGAGGCCTCCGGTCGGCGCGTCGGTGCTCATCCGTGACATCAGGACGGCAAGTTGCGCCACGTGCTCCTCCGGGCAGTGGTCCGTCCAGCTCAACAGTTCGTACGCTGTTGCCCTGGTCCGGGCTTCGTTTTCCAGGCGGTCAAGTTCAGGGGCGGCGGCGGTGACGTCCAGGCTGCTGTACCGTTCCACCTGTTCGAGCCGGTAGCCCGCCCTCGTGGCGAAGCGGACACCGCGCGCAGCCGCCGGCACCGCACCGGCGCCGGTCAGCGGCGCGAGCACGTCCGGACCGCCGGCGTCGAAGTCTGCCGGGTGTTCGGTGAAGCTCTTCAGGACGGTGCGGCCGTCGGCGGCGGCCAGTGCTTCCGCGTGCTCGAGCAGCGCGCGGCCGATCCCCCGTCCGGCGTATGCCTTCAGCACGGCAACGTGCAGGAGCGCACTGCCCAGGTTTTCCTGCTGCCCGAATCGGACCCAGGACCTCGCCGCCATCTGTCCGTCGACGCGCACGAAGAAGATCCGCATCCGGGTATAGGCGTTGTCCCGCCAATAGCGCAGCCGCGCCTGCGCCGTCGTCGCGCGGTCCAGGCCGCCCCAGGTTTCCAGCGTCAGGGCGTCACAGAGTCGGCCGACTTCGAGGAACTCGGCGGCGTCCGGCGCGTCGAGCGATTCCGGGAGGGCCAGGGCTTCTATGCGGTACGTGGCGGCGTTCACCGGGTCAGCCTAACGGGCTCCCGGAATGCAGAAAAGACCGCCCCGCGGATGCGGGACGGTCTTTTCGCTGCTTGTGACGGCAGGCCTGTTGAGGATTAGACCTCGGTCAGGACCTTGGTGACGTTGGGGTCAACCGAGATGCCCGGGCCGAACGTGGTGGCGACGGTGGCCTTCTGGATGTAGCGGCCCTTGGAAGCGGACGGCTTGAGGCGAAGAACCTCTTCCAGTGCGGCCGCGTAGTTCTCGGCCAGCTTGATGGCGTCGAAGGATACCTTGCCGATGATGAAGTGCAGGTTCGAGTGCTTGTCGACGCGGAAGTCGATTTTGCCGCCCTTGATGTCGTTGACGGCCTTGGTGACGTCAGCGGTAACGGTGCCGGTCTTCGGGTTCGGCATCAGGTTGCGCGGGCCGAGGACCTTACCGAGGCGGCCAACCTTGCCCATGAGGTCAGGGGTGGCGACGGCGGCGTCGAAGTCGGTCCAGCCGCCGGCGATCTTTTCGATCAGGTCGTCGGAACCAACGAAGTCGGCGCCGGCGGCGATGGCGGCCTCAGCCTTGTCGCCCGTGGCGAAGACGAGGACGCGGGCGACCTTGCCGGTGCCGTGCGGCAGGTTGACGGTACCGCGGACCATCTGGTCGGCCTTGCGGGGGTCGACGCCGAGACGGAACGCGACCTCAACGGTGGCGTCGAACTTGGACGGGTTGGTGTCCTTGGCGAGGGTCACTGCCTCGAACGGCGCGTAGAACTTCTCCGCGTCGATCTTGGCGGCGGCTGCCTCATATGCTTTGCTGCGCTTTGCCATGCTGCTTATTCTCCTTGTGCAGTTGTGGTCTGCGGACCGCGCTGGGCCCTGCCACAGTCGGATTCCTGAACGGTTGATCCGTTCCGGGGGTCCGACATCTCAATGTTTAGGTGGTGCCGGTCGCCCGGCGGGGAAGGCAATTAGCCTTCGACGGTGATACCCATGGAGCGGGCGGTGCCGGCGATGATCTTCGCGGCGCCTTCCAGGCTGGTGGCGTTGAGGTCTTCCATCTTGGTGGAGGCGATCTCGTTGACCTGGGCCTGGGTCAGCTTGGCAACCTTGACGGTGTGCGGGGTAGCCGAACCCTTGGCGACGCCTGCAGCCTTCTTGATGAGCTCTGCAGCCGGCGGGGTCTTGGTGATGAACGTGAACGAGCGGTCCTCGTAGACCGTGATTTCCACCGGAATAACGTTGCCGCGCTGGGCTTCCGTCGCAGCGTTGTACGCCTTGCAGAATTCCATGATGTTGACACCGTGCTGGCCAAGCGCAGGACCGATCGGCGGGGCCGGGTTGGCGGCACCTGCCTGGATCTGCAGCTTGATGAGGCCGGTGACCTTCTTCTTGGGAGCCAATGTAGGGTCCTTCTCTCAATTACGTCCTGGGACACAGGAGCGTGCCTCAGGTTGGTGGCCGCCATGGCGAGGCGGCCGGCCGCTCCGGGGCTGCTAAGCGGGCAGCCCGGGGCGAATTCTGTGGATGAAGCTAGATCTTGCTGACCTGGTTGAACGCCAGGGTGACCGGGGTCTCGCGCTCGAAGATGGAGACCAGCACCACAAGGGTCTGCGAATCGACCTTGATCTCGGAGATCGTGGCGGGCAGGGTCTCGAAGGGACCCTCCTTGACGATAACCGATTCGCCGACCTCGAAGTCGACGTCGACCGCGGCGGCAGCGTGCTTGACCGGCTTGCCCTTCTCGGCCTGCTCTTCTTCGAAGACCGGCGCGAGCATGGAGAAGACCTCGTCGAGGCGCAGCGGCACGGGGTTGTGGGCGTTGCCCACGAAGCCGGTGACGCCCGGGGTGTGGCGGACGGCGCCCCACGAGGCGTCCGTCAGGTCCATGCGGACCAGGACGTAGCCGGGGATGCGGACGCGGTTGATGACCTTGCGCTGAGCGTTCTTGATCTCAACGACTTCCTCCATCGGCACCTGGATCTCGAAGATGTAATCTTCCATGTCCAGGGTCTGGATGCGGGTTTCAAGGTTGGCCTTGACGCGGTTTTCGTAGCCTGCGTAGGAGTGGATGACGTACCAGTCACCCTCCTGGCGGCGCAGCTTGGCCTTGAATTCGTCGGCCGGGTCGACCTCGGCAGCGGCGGCGGCTACGGCCAGAGCGTCGCCTTCCTCGCCGGCTTCGGTTTCCTCGGCGGCTACGGCTTCGTCGGCAGACTCCTCGGCGTCGTCAGATGCGGGCGCAGCAGACTCAGCCTCGGACTCTTCCGTGGTTTCCACCGCGGCGTCCTGGCTCTTATCCAGCTCAGTCTCGTTTACCTCGAGCTCCTGCTCAGACACTTGGTCTCCTGCTTCCTCATTGCCTAACATGCCTATTTAAATGACTCAATTCCGCACACCCCGCGGAAGCTCCGGTTTCCCGGAGTCCACGCAGTCTGCGGACCGGTCGCCTTAGCGGTCCGTGGCGCCTGTTTTGCCGAATACCCAGCTCACTCCGGTCCCGAAGGCCAGGTCCAGCAGGGTGACGATCACCATCATGATGACCACGAACACCAGCACCACGAGCGTGTAGTTGATCAGTTCCTTGCGGGTGGGTGCAACGACCTTCTTCAGTTCGCCGATGACCTGGCGGACGAAGAGTGCAATCCGAGCGAAGAATCCTGCCTTGGGGGCATTCTTGGCGGGGCGGCCTTGGGAGCTGCTGGCAGCTGTTTCGGTCACCTGATCCTCACTCATCCTCGCGATGTCGGATACCCGGCTCTGGACTGAACCATGGTTGCTGCGCTGGTTCCGATAAACCCCGGAACAGCTTGCGCAGGGCAGACAGGACTCGAACCTGCAACCTGCGGTTTTGGAGACCGCTGCGCTACCAATTGCGCCACTACCCTATGGATCGAAAACCGGTCAGACTGCGCATTTTCCGCAGGTTTCCCTGAGGCGCACGCCATCATCGTGTTTTCAACACCGGAGAACCAGTCTACGCAACAACTGCGTCCACGTCGAACCGGCTCCCTCCGGACCCCGCGGCCTGCGGAAATCGGCGGACCCTGAGGTCTCATTCCCGCTATGGGTCACATTCACACCCGGCACCCCGGAGGATCCGCTGAACAGCATAGAGTAGATTTCGTCGAATCCCACATCCAGCCACGAGCTGAACGCGAAGAACGGACCCCAATGCCTGCCGCCCGCATCTCCCAGCGCATTTCCGCCATAGCCGAATCCGCCACACTGGCTGTTGATGCCAAGGCGAAGGCGTTGAAGGCGGCCGGCCGGCCGGTTATTGGTTTCGGCGCCGGCGAACCCGACTTTCCCACTCCGGGGTACATCGTCGACGCCGCCATCGAGGCAGCGGGCCAGCCCAAGTACCACCGGTATTCCCCTGCCGGCGGGCTGCCGGAGCTGAAGCAGGCCATCGCGGACAAGACTTTCCGGGACTCCGGCTACAAGGCCGAAGCCTCCCAGGTGCTGGTCACCAACGGCGGCAAGCAGGCCGTCTACAACACTTTCGCCACGCTGCTGGACCCGGGCGACGAGGTGATTGTCCCGACGCCGTTCTGGACCACCTACCCCGAAGCCATCCGGCTGGCCGGCGGCGTTCCGGTGGAGGTCTTCGCCGGCCCCGAGCAGGGCTACCTGGTCACCGTGGAGCAGTTGGAAGCGGCCGTCACGGACCGGACCAAGATCCTGCTCTTCGTCTCCCCGTCCAACCCCACCGGCGCCGTCTACTCACCGGAGCAGGTCAAGGAGATCGGCCAGTGGGCCGCCGCCAAGGGCCTCTGGGTGGTCACCGACGAGATCTACGAGCACCTGACCTACGACGGCGTGCCGTTTACTTCGATCGCCACCGCGGCCCCCGAACTTGGCGACAAGGTGGTCATCCTCAACGGCGTCGCCAAGACCTACGCCATGACCGGCTGGCGGGTCGGATGGATGATCGGCCCGGCCGACGTCATCAAGGCCGCCACGAACCTGCAGTCGCACGCGACGTCCAATGTCTCCAACATCATGCAGATCGCGGCCCTCGCGGCCGTGTCAGGTCCGCTCGCCGCAGTGGATGAGATGAAGGTGGCGTTCGACCGCCGGCGTAAGGCCATCGTGGCCGGGCTCAACGCGATCGAGGGCGTGGACTGCCCCACCCCCAAGGGCGCGTTCTATGTCTACGCGGACGTACGGGCGCTGCTGGGCAAGGAGTTCCCCACCGCGAACGGCCCCGTCCGGCCCTCGACGTCGGCCGAACTCGCCGCGCTGATCCTGGACGAGGTGGAGGTGGCGGTGGTCCCCGGTGAGGCCTTCGGCCCCTCCGGCTACTTGCGGCTCTCCTACGCCCTGGGCGACGACGACCTCGCTACCGGCGTCGGCCGTCTCCAGGATTTCCTCGGCAAGGCCAAATAGCAGCCCCGAACCTCTGATGCTCTATCACTTAGGGTCCTTAAGCCGGGGGCATAGGGACCCTAAGTGATAGAGCATCTTTGTGTCAGAGGAGGCGGCGCTCCGCGGCCCAGCGGGTCAGCTCGTGCCGGCTGGAGAGCTGGAGTTTGCGCAGCACCGCGGAAACGTGGGTCTCGACCGTCTTGATCGAGATGAACAGCTCCTTGGCAACTTCCTTGTAGCTGTAGCCGCGGGCGATCAGCCGCATCACTTCGAGTTCGCGGGCCGACAGGCGGTCCAGCTCGTTGTCGGCGATGTCCGCGGGGGCGGTGCCGAAGGCGTCCAGGACAAAGCCCGCCAGCCGGGGCGAGAACACGGCGTCGCCGCCCGCTACCCGCCGCACCGCATCGCTGATCTCTGCCCCGGAGATCGTTTTGGTGACGTAGCCCCGCGCCCCGGCGCGGATCACCGAGACGACGTCCTCGGCGGCATCCGAAACGCTCAGCGCGAGGAACCTGGTGCTCCCCAGCAACGGCCCGGAGCCGGCCAGCACGTCGCGGCCGCCGCCGCCCAGTCCCCCGGGGAGGTGCACGTCCAGCAGGACGACGTCGGGCCGTGCGGCGGCGATCACGGCGACCGCTTCCTCCACCGTTCCGGCCTCACCGACCACGACGATATCCGGGTCCAGGTCGGCCTTCAGCCCGGAACGGAAGATGGCGTGGTCATCGACGATCACGACGCGCGTGGCACCGGGAGGGGTCCCTGCCCCGCTGCCGGCCACTGGCTGGTTGCTCACTGTGTGTCCTCTCCGTTCGTTCCGGCAGTGCCGTTGGTTGCCGCGGTGCCGTTGGGTGGCGCGGCGGCAGCGAGCGGCAGTCTCAGCCGGACCTCGGTGCCGTCGGGGCTGCTGGCGATGGTGGCGGTGCCGCCGTGGCGCCGCATCCGTCCGATCATGGATTCACGCACGCCCAGCCGGTCTGCGGGGATGGACCCCGGATCGAAGCCTGGACCGCGGTCCTTGACGAAGACTTCGGCGGCGTCGTCGGTGACTTCCAGATAGACCGAGACGGCGCCGCCGCCGTGGCGGGCGGCGTTGAGCATGGCCTCGCGCGCTGCCTGGACCATCGCCTCAAGGCGTTCGGTGAGGGCGCAGTCGCCTACGGTCACGACGTCCACCGCGTGCCCGAGGGAATCTTCCACCTCGGCTGCGGCGGCCTGGAGCGCGTCGGAGAGCTGGCCCGTTTCCCGTCCCGGGTCACGATAGAGCCAGCCCCGCAGCTCGCGTTCCTGGGCGCGGGCCAAGCGGACGACGTCGTGCTCGTTGCCGGCCCGCCGCTGGATCAGGGCCAGGGTCTGAAGCACCGAGTCATGCAGGTGGGCAGCTATCTCGGCCCGTTCGGTGGCCCGCACCCGGCCGGCGCGCTCGGCTTCCAGGTCCCGCCAAAACTTCAGCCCCCAGGGCAGCAGCACCAGCGCCACCCCGCCGAGGACGGCGACGGACGCCAGCAACGCAAGCCAGGTCTGCTCCCAGGAGCCGGAGCCGGAGACCATCAGCAGCACCCCGGCCACCACCAGGCCGAGGCCGGCCGCGAGACGTGCCCAGCCGCCGGCCTGGTCGGCTTTGGTCTTGTCCACAATGCCAGCGCGCCGGGTCTCATCCAGCTGCATCCAGGCGATCGCGGCGCCGCCCAGGATCGCGGCCACCGGGATCAGGGTGCCCAGCGGGACGTCCAGGCCGAAGAGCCGCGCGGTCAGGATGCCGCCGGCGAGGAGCAGCCCGGCGCCGAGGAGGATCTCCTTGCCGTACGGCATGCCCGGGAGCCGGGTCCGCCAGGAGCCGGCCGGCGCACCGGGAGGGGCGGCGGCCGCGCCGGGGGAAAGGCCGTCCCCGGCCCGGTCACTGACCGCCGGGGCGATCGGCGACGCCGGCTGCCGGGCGCTGCGCTTGGCTCTCTCGTCCGCCGTAGGCACCATGATCCAGAGCCAGGCATAGAACGCGACGCCGGCCCCGCCCGCGAGCGCCGCCACAACCATGCCGATCCGCACCATCTGCACCGGCCAGCCGAGGTGGTTGGCGAGGCCCGCGCAGACTCCGGCGATCATGCGGTCGCTGCTGCGGGCCAGCGGCGGGCGGGAAACGGCTGTTGTCATGGCTCAATCCAAGCACGGACCGGGGTTTCCCGGAGCCGTTTTCGGGCCGAACCGGGGGCCGCTCAGGGACAGTTCAGGGTGTTCCCCAGTAGAGCGGAGGCCCCCGTGGGCAGGAGGATCGAAGTATGAACCCGCACACTCCGCACCCAGATGAAGACCCGAGCCTCCCGGGCCGTCCGGAAAGCACACCGGACAACGCCCCAAACGGCACGTCGGACGCCCCTGCCGCCGGTTCCGGTTCCGGTTCCGCCGAGCAGCCGGCGCCCGACGGCGGACCCGGCCAGGAAGCGCCTCCCCTCTACCCGCCAGGCGGGCCGTACCCCTCCCACGCAGGCGCCACGCCGCCGCCCTACCCTGGCGCCCCCGGAGCGCAGCCGCAGAACTTCTTTGACTGGATCCGCGGCCACGGCATTTACCGGGGCCGCGAACGCTGGATCGGCGGCGTCGCCAGCGGCATCGCGCAGCGCCTCGGCGTCGACCCGCTGATTGTGCGGGGCATCCTGATCGTGCTGACGGTGTTCGCCGGCGTCGGCGTCCTGCTCTACGGCCTGGCGTGGGCCCTGCTCCCCGAGCCCGACGGACGGATCCACGTCCAGGAGGCGGCGGCGGGCCGCTGGAGTTCGGGCATGACCGGCGCCCTGGTGACAACCATTATCGGCTTCCCCAGCCTGGGCAGCGGCGCCTGGGGCTGGGACCGCTACGGATTCGGCGCCTTCGTCTGGACCGTGTTCTGGGTGGGCGGGGCCATCTACGTCATCTACTACCTGACCCAGCGCAACAAAGCCCGCCACCCGGGCGCCCCTGGCAGCCCCACCTACAGCCCGGCCGGGCAGGCCCCGGACCTTACGGGCCAGGGCTTCCCCAACCCGACTGTGCCGAACCCGACCGTGCCGAACGCGACTGTGACCAACCAGACCGTGCCCAACCAGACGCTGCCGTTGGAGGGCGTCCCGGGCCGCGGCTGGCAGGACCACTCCGCGCCCGGTCCCACGCCGCCCTATGGCGGAGGCAACGGCGGCGGGTACGGCGCCTACGGTCCGGTGCCGCCCCCGGCGCCCGCCCCGAAGACCCGCAACCTGGGCCCCGGTGCCCCGGCCGTTGCCGTCACCGTCGGCCTCGCCCTGCTGGTCGGCGGCGGTATCAAGGCCCTCGACGCCGTCCATGCGATCAGCCTGGGAACAGCGGGCAACGCCGTGGTGTGGGCCAGCGGCGCGGCGGTGCTGGGGCTCGGCATCCTCATTTCCGGGCTCCGCGGCCGCACGGCCGGCATTCTGGGCTTCTTCGCCGTCGTCGCACTGATCATCGGCGGAATCTTCAATCTGGTGCCCAACGCCGACCGGGCCCGCTTCCAGAACGTCGACTGGAGCCCGCTGAGCATTGAGCAGGCGACGGGCGGCTTCGACATCACCGGCGGGACAGGCACGGTTGACCTGACCAAGCTGAACCTGAACCCGCCGCTGGGCTCCGACGTCGTGGTCCGGCTGGACGCAACCGCGAGCAACGTCACGGTGGCCATCCCGGCCACCGTCCCGGTCCAGGTGCAGACGGACCTGACCATGGGCAACCTCAACGACGGCCGCGGCAACCACGGCGGCATGACCACCCAACAGAGCGACTACAACACGGACAAGGCCGGCGGGCGCCTGATCGTCAAAATCTCGGGGACGCTGAGCAACATCACCGTGAAGGAAGGGAACTGACATGAACAGCTATGACCCCGCAGCGAACCCGCCGGAAACCCCCGGCAGCCCGCGGGCCCGCGTGGGCACCGTGGTCTGGGGGCTGATTGTCCTGGCCCTGGCCGCACTGACCATCATCTCCCGGCTCGGCATCGTCACCCTGAACGGGACCTACGTCCTGATCGGACTGATGATCGGCGCCGGAGCCGCGCTCGTGATCGGCGGGCTGCTGTCCGCCCGCGGACGTGACAAAGACACCACGACAGGGAAGGCTTGAACCATGGATAAGTTCTTCAGCATCGTCCGGGGCTTCGGCCTGAAACGCGGTCCGCAGCGCTGGCTGGGCGGCGTCTGCGGCGGGATCGCCGCCAAGCTGAACGTCGACGTCGCGTACGTCCGCATCGCGTTCCTGCTTTTCGCCCTCCTCCCCGGCCCCGCCTTCGTGTTCTACCTGGCCGCCTGGCTGGTGCTGCCGGACCAACGGAATGTGATCGTCCTCGAATCCTTCCTCGAGCGCCGCGCCGGCCAGCCCTAGCCTGCCCTAGCCGGGCCGGGCCGGCCGCCCGAGGCAGGTCCCCCGGGCTCCCGGTCCCCCGGGCCGCGCGCCGCATGTTACGGCACCCGGTTCCAGTGCCCCCGCCCCCGCCGGCGGGGGCACTGGTCGTTGGTCACGGTTTGTGTCCTGCCCCACATGCGCCGGTAGACTTCTAGGTGAGCTCAGCGTGGCGCTCTGCCTGTACCCCTTCGAACCAGGATTTGAGCCGAGACATGAAAATTGGAATCCTCACCAGCGGCGGAGACTGCCCCGGACTGAACGCCGTCATCCGCGGCGCCGTCCTGAAGGGCATCGCCGTGCATGGCCACGAATTCGTGGGATTCCTCGACGGGTGGCGCGGCGTGGTCGAGGGCGACGTCATCGACATTCCCCGCGCCCTGGTCCGCGGCATCGCCAAGCAGGGCGGGACCATCCTCGGAACGTCCCGGACCAACCCGTTCGAGAATAACGGCGGCCCCGAGGTCATCAAGGCCAACATGGAGCGGCTCGGCATCGACGCCATCATCGCCATCGGCGGCGAAGGAACCCTGGCCGCCGCAAAGCGCCTGACCGACGCCGGCCTAAGGATCGTGGGCGTGCCCAAGACCGTCGACAACGACCTCGACGCCACCGACTACACCTTCGGCTTCGATACCGCCGTCGAGATCGCCACCGAGGCAATCGACCGGCTGCGCACCACCGGGGAATCCCACCACCGGACCATGATCGCGGAAGTGATGGGCCGCCATGTCGGGTGGATTGCGCTGCACGCCGGGATGGCCTCCGGCGCCCACGCCATCCTGATCCCCGAGCAAAAGGCCTCGATGGAGCAGATCACCGAATGGGTCCTTTCGGCCCGCGACCGCGGCCGCGCCCCGCTGGTCGTCGTCGCCGAGGGTTTCGTCCCGGAGGGCCAGGAATCGCCGCATTCCGAGCGAGGACTGGACACCTTCGGCCGCCCGCGCCTCGGCGGCATCGCCGAACTGCTGGCACCCGAGCTGGAGGCACGGACCGGCATCGAGACCCGGGCCACCGTGCTGGGACACATCCAGCGCGGCGGCGTCCCCACGGCGTTCGACCGGGTCCTCGCGACCCGTCTCGGTATGGCCGCGATCGATTCCGTGGTCGAACAGCGCTGGGGCACCATGGTGTCGCTGCACGGCACCGACATCGTCCATGTCGGCTTCGACGCCGCCCTCGGCAACCTCAAGAGCGTGCCGAAGGACCGCTACGAGGAGGCCGCGGTTCTCTTCGGCTGAGGCTTCAGGGCGGCCGGTGGGTAGGGTTGGGTCATGACTCTTGAGCCCGGATCCGCCGAAATCGTCCAGCTCGCGTGGGACCGCAGGCTGGGATTCGACGACGGCGCTTTCGCGGGCGCCGCGGGCCGCCGCCTCACCCGGGCCGACGACGCTGCCCGTTCCCTGCAGTTCGTCCGCCTGTTCGGCAGCTCGGCGTTGGTCGGACCGCATTGGGCGCTCAACGCCGCCGGCGGCTACACGGACGAGGAACTGGCCCAACATGTCACGCTGCTGACCATCACCCGCGGGCACGGCGGCCACGGGCTGGGCGCCGCCGCACTGTTCTTCGCCGACGACCTGCCCCTGCAGCAGCCCTCCGAGGAACTGACCGTCTCCCGCGGGAACCCGGAAGCGATCGAGCTCGAAGCGCTGTGCCCGCCGGACGACGTCAATGAGGTTGGCCTGGCGGACCTGGAGCACCGCTTCACGATCATGCACGTGGAAGACGGCCGCCGGACGCCCGTGGCGTGTGGCGCCTATACCGAGTGGGAAGGCATCCTGGCGCAGCTCGGGGTGCTGGTGGCACCGGAGTGGCGGCGCCGCGGCGTCGGGACGCTCGCCGCGTCAATTGCTGCCCATGAGGCCCTCGCCTCGGGTCTGACGTTGCAGTGGCGCGCCGACGTCAGCAACAAGGGCTCGCTGGCCTTGGCCCGGAGCTTGGGCTTCACCGCCGGCGGCATCCAGACCAGCGTGCTCCTGGGCTAGGCTCCCCGCGGAAGCCCGGCCCAGGAGGCATCCGGGCTTAGCCCCGCCTGGCCTCGGTGCTGTCCGCCACGGAGTGTTCGCTGCCGGCCGCCGGTACCGCGCCCGGAGTGTCCCAGCCCTGCTGTGGCTGGGGCTTGGCGAAGAACAGCGCCACGGCCGCGCCGAGCAGGATCACCGCCGCCGGCAGCAGGATGGACTGGCCCATCGCCGTCGAGAATCCCTCGTGCAGCGCCTCCGGCAGTGAGCCGCCGAAGGCCATCGGGGCCGGGCCTCCTGATGCGCCCGGGGCTGCGGGGAGCTCGGCCGCGAGCCGGGCCTGGATCAGCACGGCGATGGCCGCGCTGCCGAGTACGGCGCCGATCTGGCGGGTGGTGTTGTAGACGCCGGACCCTGCCCCTGCCTGGCGCGGCGGCAGGTTCCGGGTGGCCGTAGAGCTCAGCGGAGCCCAGATCCCGGCGTTCGCGAAGCCCAGCACGGCGCTGGGGAGCAGGAAGAGCCAAATGGGGGTGTCCGGATGCATCAGCGAGGCATTCCAGAACAGCGCCACGGACATCAGGGTCAGCCCGCCGGCCGTGATGAATTTCGGGTTGACCCTGTCGATGATCCGGCCCACCACCGGGGCCAGTCCGCCGGAGATCACCGCCATCGGGACCATCATGAGCGCGGACTGCGTCGGGGTGAGGCCGCGGACCACCTGGTAATAGAAGATCAGCGGGAGGCTGAAGGCGGTCACCGTGAAGCCGACGGTGGTGATGCCAAGGTTCGCGAGCGAGAAGTTTCGGTCCTTGAACAGACCCAGCGGCAGCAGCGGTTCGCCCTTGTTAACCCGCTGCCAGGCTACAAACGCAACCAGGACCACGATGCCGCCGATGATGAGGCCCCACACCGTAACGGGGCCGGTGATGGTGCCCCAGTTGTAGGTCTCGCCCTCCTGGATACCGAACACCAGGAGGAACAGGCCGATGGCGCTGAGCAGCACACCGGGGATGTCGAACTTGTGCGGGTGCGTGCTCAGGGAGGGGACGAAGCGCAAGGCAAGGACAAAGCCGGCGATGCCGACCGGGATGTTGATGAAGAAGATCCACTCCCAGCCCAGGCCGTCCACCAGGACGCCGCCCAGGATCGGGCCCACCAGCGTGGCGACGCCGGCAGTGGCGCCCCAGATGCCCATGGCCGCGCCGCGGCGGTCCGGCGGGAAGATCCGGGTGATGACGGCCATGGTCTGCGGCGTCATCATCGCCGCACCGAGGCCCTGCAGCACCCGCGCCTCAATCAGGGTGTGGACGTCGCCCGAGAGCCCGCACCAGAGCGACGCCAGGGTGAACACCACCAGGCCGGTCAGGTAGAGCCGCTTCGGACCGAAACGGTCGCCGAGCCGGCCCGTGATCAGCAGCGGGACTGCGTAGGCCAGCAGGTAGGCGCTGGTCACCCAGATCACCGAGTTGATGTCGGCGTTCAGGCCTTCCATGATCCTGGGGTTGGCTACCGAGACGATGGTGGTGTCGATCAGGATCATGAAGAATCCGATGACCAGGGACCAAAGTGCGGCCCACGGCCTGGTTACGTTTTCCATCGGGGTTCCTTACGGTGCGTGGTGCCGGCTGAAGTTTTGGGAAGGTCTGGTGTGCGGCTCTTCAGCCAAGAAGAGCCAGAATATCGTTTCGGGCGAACATCTGGGCGGCCGCCCGGGCAGTGGGGTTGCCGGCGTCGGGGTCGGCGCCGGCGTCCACCAGCACCCGCACGACGTCCGGGTAGTTCTTGAACACGGCCCCCGCCAGCGGCGTCTGGCCGCGGTCGTTGGCCGTATTGGCATCGCCGCCGTGGGCCAGGATCAGCCGGACGGTGTCGGCGTGGCCGTGGTAGGCCGCGAGCATCAGCAGCGAATCACCCGCCGCGTTCGTCAGTGTGGCCGGAGCGCCCGCAGCGAGGTAGCCGCCGAGCATGGTGGAGTCCCCCTCGCGGGCGGCGTCGAACAGGGCATGGGCCAGGGCGAGGGTCTCGTCGTCGGGCCTCGGAACTGCGGCCGCGGCCGACTCCGGAACCGCGGCCGACTCCGGAACCGCGGCCGGCACGCTGTGCTCCGGCCTGGCGTTCATCGGGTCCCCCGGAGGAACCCCGTCTGGCGCCCGACTACTTGCCCCGCGTCGGGCGCGACAATGAGTTCCTGTGCCGCCGTGTAGGCTTCCTCGCCGTCCATCACGGTCAGGACCTCGTCCGGCGCGACGGAACGCTTGATGACGGCCAGTGCCACCGGACCCATTTCATAGTGCTGCGCCACGGAGGTGACGGTGCCGACCTTGCGTTCGCCGGCCCGGACTTCGCTGCCGACGGCGGGCATGGTGTGCTGCGAACCGTCCAGCTGGAGGAACACCAGCCGCCGCGGCGGATGGCCCAGATTGTGTACCCGCGCAATGGTTTCCTGGCCCTTGTAGCAGCCCTTCGCGAGGTGCACCGCGGTGCGCAGCAGGTCCAGCTCGTGCGGGATGGTCTTGTCGTCGGTCTCGGCTCCCCAGCGCGGCCGCCACGCCGCGATGCGCAGCGCCTCGGCCGCCAGGACGCCGGCCAGCGGGCGTCCGTCCACGGCCGCCTCAAGCTCGGCCGCCGGCACGAGGTATTCGAACCACGGCCGCTCCAGGCCCGGGTGCGATTCCTCGCCGACCACCGCGTAGGAATATCCGCCAGCTCCGACGTGCGGCCAGGGGTCCTCCCAGACCAGCCGTCCGGACCACTCCGGAACGGGGCGGGTAGCTCCCACCACGGCCCAGTCCGCCGACACATCGGCAACCTCGACCCGGAGCATGAACTTCATCCGGGTGAGCCATTCGGCCAGCGGCGCGGCCTCGGCCGCCTCCACGATCAGCCACGTGGTGGCGCCGTCGTCCACCACGCGCGCATCGAACTCGATCCGGCCCTGCACGCTCAGCAGCAGCAGTTCAGTGGATTGTCCGGGTGCCAGGGCGGTGAGCTGCTGGGAGGACAGGGTGTTGAGCCAGCTCAAACGATCCGGCCCGCTCACCGTGACCACGCCGCGCTGGGAGAGATCGACGACGGCGGTGCCGTCGGCCAGCGCGCGCTGTTCGCGCAGCGGCTCGCCGTAGTGGGCGGCGACGCCGGCATCAGCGCCGGCCGCTTCGACCGCGCCCGGGCGCGACAGCAGGGGGCTCTTGGTAGTCATATGAAGTAGAAGTCCCCAGCCCTCAGCGGTATTCCGGATTTTCGAAGTCGAATCGTGTGCCGGCTTTCCATTCGTCCGGCAGATTACCGTAGGCGGGAATTCCGCCTGCGTCCTTGAGGATCCGGGCCAGGTGCAGCAGGTTCCACGTCATGAAGGTGGTGTTGCGGTTGGTGAAGTCGCTTTCCGGTCCCCCGGAGCCTTCGTCCAGGTAGCTCGGTCCCGGGCCGACCGCCCCGATCCAGCCGGCGTCGGCCTGCGGCGGGATGGTGAAGCCGATGTGCTGGAGGCTGTAGAGCACGTTCATGGCGCAGTGCTTGATGCCGTCCTCGTTGCCGGTGATGAGGCAGCCGCCCACCTTCGGGTAGAACGCCCACTGGCCTTTGGAGTTCAACTGGCCGGAGTGCGCGTACAGCCGTTCGATCAGCTTCTTGGTCAGGGACGAGTTGTCGCCCAGCCAGATCGGACCGGCGACGACGACGATGTCCGCCTCCTGCACGGCGGGGTAGAGTTCCGGCCATTCGTCTGTGGCCCAGCCATGCTCGCGCATATCCGGGTAGACGCCGCTGGCGATATCGTGGTCTACCGTGCGGATGACGCGGGTGGCGACGCCCTGCTTCTCCATGATCCCGCGGCTGATCTCGATCAGGCCTTGGGTATGGGACTTCTCCGGCGACCTCTTCAGGGTGCCGTTGAAGAAGACCGCCTTGAGGTCGCTGTACTGGGCCGGTTTGGTGATGCCATTCACTGTGGTGCTCCCTGTGTTCGCTGCGGAGAACGGAAATTCAGTGAGACCCCGGCCGCCGGCCGGACGTGCGATTCAGCCGTGCGGTTCAGCCGACTTTGCTGAGAATGGCGGAGGCATGGGCTTCCAGGCCGCCGCCGGGGGTCGAACCCTTGCCGGTGGCGACATCCCACCGCCAGAGCAGGTTCCCGTCGACCAGGCCGAAGATCCGCGTGGCCGCCGTGTACTCCTTGGAATGGCTGCCGCGCATCACCATGTCAGTGCTGAGCTGGATTTGCGGGCCCTTGATCTGGCCGTAGTACAGCTCCGAGATTCCGCCCGGATGCGCGATCGAGACGGAGATGTCGAAGCCTCCGTCACTGTTGCGCAGTTCCTCGACTTCGTCGGCACTCTTGAGCACGGGCACGATGTCTGCCGGGATCAGGCCGGGACCGCCGTCCTCCTCGCGCTGTTTGCGCTCCAGAGCCCAAAAACCCGTCTCCACGGTCAGCGGACGGAGCTTGGTTCCCTCGTCATCGGTCAACCACGACTCGGCCCGGTACTGCAGGTACGGCAGGCCGTTGTGGGTGAAGGAGACGTGCTGAAGGAAGTGCTCGGAATCTTCGTCCCCGGCGCCCAGCCTGCCCCTGCCCTCCCACTCACCAATGAGCCAGGACAGCGGAACGATTTCAGGTGTCAGGTCGGTAGGAATTTCAATCGGCACAGCAGCTACCTCTGGAAACTACGGGTTCTGGATAGGTGGCGGTTCCGGCCGCTTACTTCTGGCCTTTGAAGAGCCGGTACACCACAAAGCCGGCGAACCAGGCCATGGCCAGGCTGGCAACGCCAAGCAGGACAAGGAAGAAAATCTCAAATGCAAGTACGGACATGATGCCATCCTAACGCTTTAGTGAAGGAGTAGTTTGTCTATGAAGTAGGCCAGGGAACCGACCGCGGAGACGGGCCCCAGGCCCATGCCCAGCACGGCCGGCAGGTTCAGCGTTTCACCGCGCAGGATCACGAGCCGGCGGAAGCTGACCAGGACGGCCCCGACGACGATCCCGACGAGGGCGGCCGGCACGACGGCGATATCGGAGAACACCAGGCCGGCCAGCGGACCGGCGAGGCCCGCCCCGATGATTCCCAGCGGCGCGACGATCCGGTCCGGCCAGCGGATCAGGCCCGCCATCAGGGCGATCGCCGCGCTGATGGCGGCGATGAGCAGCATTTCGCGCACGCCGTTGAAGCGCGAGCAGGCGATCCAGCCGGCCCCGAGGCAGGAGAGCAGCACGCCCGCGCACGAGCCCAGGGTGGACTCGAGCCGCTGAGCCTGGCCGGTGCCGCGGATCAGCTGCATCACGAAGACGGCCATCACCCCGGCCGCCACAAACGCAGGCGTCCAGTCCAGGAAACCCGGCGCAGGAAGGTAGGTTGCTGCAATAGCCGACCCTATTCCGGGCAGGCCGATCAGGGCGGCGAGGGTTTTCTTGGCGGGGATGCCCAGGAAGTGCGGCCAGCCGATGCCGACGCAGGCGGCGGTGAGCGCGGCGACGGCCAGCAGCGCCTCCGGCGTGGAGTAGGCGCCGGCGATGATCGCGGCGAGCCCGGCCAGGCCGATGACCCCGACGCTCCAGGACTTCACGCGGCTCTTCTCAATGCTGCTGTTCCCAACGCTGTTTTCCCCCTGCGGATCGTCACCTGCGGATCTTCCCAATGCGGTTCTCCGGATCAATCCTGCCCTATCTGGACGTTTTGTGTCGCAAAAGAACGCCGCTGGAGCGGCGAAACAGTGTCTGCGAAAGGGCGGTTGGGTATACTCAAGAATCAGCTAGCTTCCCCCGGCAGCCGCAGGCAGGGCACCGACAGGAAGCTCAGTACCGGCCGGTGAAAGCCCGGCTCAGACGCCCAAAGATGCGCGGACACCCCTTGGAGGAACCATGTCGCACATCCTGCTACTGACGAACAGCACCGGCTCATCGGTGGATGTCCTGCCTGCGCTGGAACTGCTCAACCACCGCGTCCATATTCTTCCCGCCGAGCCGACGGCCCTGCTGGAAACCGACCCGTGCGACATCGTCCTGCTCGACGCGCGCAAGGACCTCGTGGGGGCCCGCTCCCTTACCCAGCTCCTCAAGGCGACCGGCCTGAGCGCCCCGCTCATGCTGATCCTGACCGAAGGCGGCATGGCGGCCGTGTCCTCGGCCTGGGCCGTGGACGACATCCTGCTCGAATCCGCCGGCCCCGCAGAAGTCGAAGCCCGCATCCGGCTCGGCGTCGCCCGCGCCCTGCCCGATGCGGACGACACCCCTACGGAGATCAGGGCGGCCGGCGTCGTCATCGATGAGGCCAGCTACACGGCCCGGGTCAACGGGGCCGCGCTGAACCTGACCTTCAAGGAATTTGAACTGCTCAAGTACCTGGCGCAGCACCCCGGCCGCGTCTTCACCCGCCAGCAGCTCCTCACCGAGGTGTGGGGCTACGACTACTACGGCGGCACGCGCACCGTGGACGTCCACGTCCGCCGGCTGCGGGCCAAGCTCGGCGCCGACCACGAAAACCTGATCAGCACGGTGCGCAACGTCGGCTACCGCCTGACTCTGGTCCGCCAGCCGGACGAGGAACTCTCCGAGGCCTGAACGGACGCACCGCCGCAGCGGGACACGAGCCGGACACGAAAAAGCCCCGGACCTTGAAGGTCCGGGGCTTTCGTTTCGCCGGTTGGCGTTTCGGTGGAGGACATACGGGTCGAACGTATCGAGGCCACCCCAGTGGTGGATCCCCCTCACATCCAGTCAACGGTTTCGCACCGTTCAGCCGGATGAGATATCGACTATACGTCCCCGGGGCGGATGCATCAAATCCGAGGGATTCCGCGCGTCGGCAGGCGGCGGACGTATAGCCTTGCACCATGAGTCCCGCGCATCCGGAGAACTGGCCCGTACTCACCCTTCAGGGAGCTGTCGACGAACAGCTCCTGCGGGACGTCACGACGCTCGTGGCCGCCGCCGAAGAGTCGGACGGCAACCCGCCGCTATCCGAGCAGACCCTCGTCACGCTCCGCGCCCGCGACGCCGGTCCGCACACCGTGCTGGCCCTGGCCCTCTACTCCCCCGACTATTCCGGCGACTCCCCGGCCCGGCACCGCGCCGGCGCGGGCCGCGGCAACGACCTGGCCGGGTTCGCCGTGGTGATCGGGGAACCCGACGGGACCGGGGTGCTGGAAGTGGCCGTGCACCCGAGCTACCGCAACCAGGGCGTCGCGGACCGGCTGGTCGGCGAACTGCAGACGGTGCGCGGCTTCGCCGGCCTCAAGGCCTGGTCGCACGGCAATCACGAGGCCGCGGCGGACCTGGCCGCCCGCTACGGCTATGCCCCGGTCCGGGAGCTCTGGAAGATGCGGCTCGCCACGGCCGCCTCTGCACTGCCCGACGTCGCCCTGCCCGACGGCGTCTCGCTGCGCGGCTTCGTGCCGGGCCAGGACGAGGAGGCCTGGCTCGCGGTCAACCGGGCCGCGTTCGCCCACCACCCGGAACAGGGGAACATGAGCCGCGCCGACCTGGACGCCCGGATGGCCGAGCCGTGGTTCGACCCCGCAGGATTCCTGCTCGCGGTCGACGTCGCCGGCCGGATCCTCGGCTTCCACTGGACCAAGGTCCACCCCCGGCACGGCGAGCACCCGGCGATCGGCGAGGTGTACGTCGTCGGCGTCGCCCCCGAGGCGCAGGGCACCGGGCTGGGCAAGGCACTCACAGTCGCCGGCATCAGGCACCTGCAGCAGCAGGGGCTGCACGCCGTCATGCTGTACGTCGACGGCGACAACATTCCCGCCGTCGAACTCTACCGCCGGCTCGGGTTTTCGCGCTGGGACATGGACGTGATGTACGCGCCGCGGGACGGGCAGTAACGGTACCGGCGGCCGGGCCCCCGGGACGGTCGAAACCTGGGCTCATCCGGAGCTGATTCCTTGTAAGGTTGAAGCTAACTCGCGCCAGCATTAGGAGAGACCATGCAACGGGATTCTGCCCGGACAGCCACGTCTGGAACCGCCACGCCGGACAAGGCAGCGCGTCCAGTGCGTGCGCGTTTCGGCTCCTCCGAAGTGCCCGCGTCGCGTGCCACCCAGGACCGGATCGACATTCCCGAGTTCGCCCCCAACCTGGAACCGGAAGGCGATATCAGCCCCGACCGTTTCCTCGACCGGGAGCTGAGCTGGCTCGCGTTTAACTCGCGCGTGCTGGAACTGGCCGAAGATCCCAACCTCTACCTGCTGGAGCGCGTGGCTTTCCTCTCCATCTTTGCCTCCAACCTGGACGAGTTCTTTATGGTCCGCGTAGCCGGGCTCAAGCGCCGCATCGCCACCGGCCTCGCCGTGCCCTCCCCCGCCGGGCTGAGTCCCATGCAGGTGCTGGAACAGATCGGCGAGGCCGCCCACCGACTCCAGCAGCGCCACGCCCGCGTGTACGCCGAGCAGATCCGGCCTGCCCTGGCCTACGAGCACATCCACCTGATGCACTGGGAAGAGCTGGACGACCAGGCGAAGGACCAGCTCAGCGCCATGTTCGCCGAAAAGGTCTTCCCGATCCTGACGCCGCTGGCCGTGGATCCGGCCCACCCGTTCCCGTACATCTCCGGGCTCTCGCTGAACCTGGCCGTGGTGGTCCGCAACCCGGTCAGCGATAAGGAACTCTTCGCCCGCGTCAAGGTCCCGGACCAGCTGCCGCGGCTGATCTCCATCGACGGCCCGCGCGCCGGCTCGGTCCCCGGCCGGGTGGCACGGTTCATCGCGCTCGAGGAAGTCATCGCCGTCCACCTGGACCAGCTCTTCGCCGGGATGGAGGTGTTGGAGCACCACACCTTCCGCGTCACCCGCAACGAGGACGTCGAGGTCGAAGAGGACGACGCCGAGAACCTGCTGCAGGCGCTGGAAAAGGAACTCCTGCGCCGCCGCTTCGGTCCGCCGGTCCGGCTCGAAGTCACCAATGACATCAACCCCAACATCCGGGCGCTGCTGATCCGCGAGCTTGGTGTGGAGGAATCCGAGGTCTACTCCGTCCCGGCCCCACTGGACCTGCGCGGGCTCTCGGTCATCGCCGGCATCGACCGCGCGGACCTGCACTATCCCAAGCACGTGCCCCACACGTCCCGGTACCTCAACGAGTCGGAAACGTCCAAGGCGGCGAATGTCTTCGCGGCCATGCGGCGGCGGGACATCCTCCTGCACCACCCCTACGATTCGTTCTCCACCTCCGTGCAGGCCTTCCTCGAACAGGCCGCCGCGGACCCCAAGGTCCAAGCCATCAAGCAGACCCTGTACCGCACCTCCGGCGACTCGCCGATCGTCGATGCACTGATCGACGCCGCCGAGGCCGGCAAACAGGTGCTCGCCCTGGTGGAGATCAAGGCCCGCTTCGACGAGCAGGCCAACATCTCCTGGGCCCGGAAACTGGAGCAGGCCGGTGTGCACGTGGTGTACGGGATCGTGGGCCTGAAGACCCACTGCAAGCTCTCCCTCGTAGTCCGCCAGGAAGTGGACGGGCTGCGCCGGTACTGCCACATCGGCACCGGAAACTACCACCCGCGCACGGCCCGCTACTACGAGGACCTTGGCCTGCTGACGGCCAACGAGCAGGTGGGCGAGGACCTGTCCAAGCTTTTCAACCAGCTCTCGGGCTACGCCCCGAAGTCCACGTTCAAGCGGCTGCTGGTCGCCCCGCGCTCGGTGCGTTCGGGGCTGATCGACCGGATCGAGACGGAAATCCGCAACGCCCGGGCCGGGATTGCCGCCCGCGTCCAGATCAAAGTCAACTCGATGGTGGACGAAGCCATCATCGACTCGCTCTACCGGGCTTCGCAGGCCGGCGTGCAGGTCGACGTTATTGTCCGCGGCATCTGCTCGCTGCGTCCCGGCGTGCCGGGACTGAGCGAAAACATCACGGTCCGCTCCATCCTGGGCCGCTTCCTGGAACACTCCCGCGTCTTTGCGTTCGCCAATGCCGGCAACCCGGTGGTTTACATCGGCTCGGCCGACATGATGCACCGCAATCTGGACCGCCGGGTGGAGGCCCTCGTGCAGCTCAGCAGCGGGGACGACACCTCGTACGTCCTCGATATGCTCCGCCGCTACATGGATCCGGGCACCGCCAGTTGGCACCTGGACCGCGACGGCGAATGGATCCGCCACCACCTCGCCGAGGACGGCACGGCGCTGCAGGACGTCCAGTCTTGGCTGCTCGCCTCCCGTTCGCGGCAGCGCTCGGCGAGCCTGCGCTAGGGCCGCCGGTGGCTAATAGCGATTCGCTGGTAGCGGACCAGACTGACCATCCCGGCGAGGCGATCGCCGTCGTCGCGGCCGGCGCCCTGCCGTGGCGCCTCAACAAGGACAAGCTCGAGGTCCTCCTGATCCACCGGCCCCGGTATGACGACTGGTCCTGGCCCAAGGGCAAGCTGGACCCGGGCGAGACCGTTCCCGAGTGCGCCGCCCGTGAGGTGGAAGAGGAGATTGGCCTCAAGGCACCCCTGGGAATCCCGCTGCCGCCCATTCACTATCATGTGGCGGCCGGGCTGAAGGTTGTGCACTACTGGGCTGTCGACGTCGACGGCGCCCCGCTGCACCCGGACGGCAAAGAGGTTGACAGCGTCATGTGGTGCTCGCCGGAGAAGGCGGCGGGCCTGCTGAGCAACCCGAGCGACCGCGCGCCACTGGAGCACCTCGCCGCCGCCCATGCCCGCAATGAGCTGGAAACCTGGCCGCTGCTGGTGGTCCGCCACGCGAAGGCCAAGCCGCGCTCCTCCTGGTCCAAGGCCGAGGGTGACCGCCCGCTGGCCGCCACCGGTGCCCGCCAGGCCCAGGCAGTCGGGCGGCTGCTGCAGGCCTGGAGCCCCTCGCGGGTGGTGACCAGCCCGTGGCTTCGCTGCGTGGCCACGGTCGCCCCCTACGCCAAGGCCGTGGACGCGAAGGTGAAACTGCACGAGTCCCTGACCGAACATCTGCACGGCCGGAGCCCGCACAAGACCGCCAACGTCGTCGAGTCCCTCTTCGACAAGGAGCGCGCCGTGGCCCTCTGCACGCATCGCCCGGCCCTGCCCACGGTCTTCGCGCAGCTCGGCAAGCACATGAACTCCCGGCTGCGTGCGCTGCTGCCGGCCAACGACCCTTACCTCTCCCCCGGGGAAATCATCGTCTGCCATGTCTCGCGCACCAAGGGCAAGGTTGTTGCTGTGGAGCAGTTCCGGCCCTTCGACGACTAGGTCCCTGACCCCGGCGCGCCGCGGATCGACGCGGTGATCGACGCCGTCGACCGTCCTATTGCGGAGGGCGGTCGTAGAGACCCGGCTCGGCCGGGACGGCGAATAAAGTCCCGGACGCCAGTTCTCAGTAGACTGGGGGCGTGAGCATCCCTACGCCCTATGAAGACCTGCTGCGCGACGTGCTGGAGCACGGCACGCACAAATCGGACCGCACCGGGACGGGCACCCGCAGCGTGTTCGGCCGGCAACTCCGCTTCGACCTGGGCAAGAGCTTCCCGCTCATCACCACCAAGCGGGTGCACTTCAAGTCCGTGGCCGTGGAGCTGCTGTGGTTCCTGCGCGGGGACAGCAACGTGAAGTGGATGCAGGACCAGGGCGTCACCATCTGGAATGAATGGGCCGACGCCGACGGCGAACTTGGCCCGGTCTACGGCGTGCAGTGGCGCTCCTGGCCGACACCCGACGGCGGCCACATCGACCAGATCGCCGAGCTTGTGGAGAACCTCAAGTCCAACCCCGATTCGCGCCGGCACATTGTCTCGGCCTGGAACGTCGCCGAACTCAAGGACATGGCTCTGCCGCCGTGCCACGCGTTCTTCCAGTTCTACGTCGCCGACGGCAAGCTCTCCTGCCAGCTGTACCAGCGCTCGGCGGACACCTTCCTGGGGGTGCCGTTCAACATTGCCTCCTACGCCCTGCTGACCTGCATGCTGGCCCAGCAGACCGGACTGGAACCGGGCGAGTTCGTCTGGACCGGCGGCGATGTCCACATCTACGAGAACCACCTGGACCAGGTCCTCACCCAGCTGCGCCGGGAACCCTACGAATATCCGCAACTGAAGATCACCCGCAAACCGGAATCCATCTTCGACTACACCCTTGAGGACTTCGAGGTGGTCGGCTACCAGCACCACCCGACGATCAAGGCCCCGATCGCCGTATGAGCAACGAGACGAGCAAACACATGGAACCCGTCGATTTCACCGAACAGCTCCGCGGCACCGTCACCGGGCTCGGGCTGGTGTGGGCACAGACCAACACGGGAGTGATCGGCCAGGCCGGATCCATGCCGTGGCACCTGCCCGAGGACATGGCGCACTTCAGCCGGCTCACCACCGGCCACCCCGTCATCATGGGCCGCAAGACCTGGGACTCCTTCCCGGACAAGTACCGCCCCCTGCCCGGACGGACGAACATCGTCATCACCCGGCAGGAAGGCTGGGGCGGGACGCCGGAAGCGGAAGGCGCGCTGGCGGTCAAGTCGCTCGATGACGCGCTGCTGGAGTCCCAGTTCGCGCCGGGGCAGCAGATGGTCTGGATCATCGGCGGCGGCGAGGTCTTCACGCAGTCCCTAGACCTGGCCGACGTCGCCGTGGTCACCACGATCGACGCCGCCACGGAGGGCGACACCTTCGCCCCGGAACTCGGCTACGACTGGGCCGCGGAAGCCAGCCTCCCCGCTGACGGCTGGCTGACCGCCGCGAACGGCACCCGCTACCGCATCACGCTGTGGCGCCGGACCGAGGCCAAATAGTGCTGCGCAAACCTGAGACCCTCTTCGTCCTCGGCTACATGCTGCTGCCCCTGCTGGCGTTGCTGTCCGCGATCGTGGGGCTGACCATGATCCTCGGCGGCAACAAGATTGCCGGCGCGATTGTCCTCGTCATCGTCACCCAGGTATTCGCCTTCGGTGCGGTGTTCGCCCTGCGACGGCGCAAGAGCGCCCTGCTGGCAGAGCCCGACGCCGACTAGCGGCACCCGCACGGCCGGGCGGCGGCCGGGCCGGGACGCTGCCATGGGGAGATCACCCCATCGCGGCATCCGGGACGCCCCGCTAGATTGGTGCCGGTCAGATTCTTTGGCCAGAATGCATTTGGTTTGGCGGCGGCCCCTTAGGCTGTTGCCCGTAAAGGGGGTTGCCAGCATGGCAGGAAACGTGTGGGGCGCCGACGTCGCCCAGCTGCGGACGCTCGCGCAGCACTTTGGCAAGACGTCGGAGACGCTGCTGCAACAGTCGTCGGTCCTTACCTCCACGATCAACAACAACACCTCGTGGAAGGGCGCCGACAGTGCCCGGTTCAAGTCCGACTGGAACGGCAGCCACCGCGCGCTGATCCAGCAGACCGCGCGCGCCCTGAAGGAACAGTCCAAGCGGCTAATGAGCCAGGCCGACGAGCAGGAGAAGGCCAGCAACGCCGCTCCCGGCTCCGGCGGAGGACCGGGGACCGGAACCGCCGGCAGCACCGGCGGCCAAGGAAGGCCCGGCTCCAACGATCCCTGGGGCCCGGACTGGTTTTCTGACCCCTCGTCCCCGTTCCGCGGCGGCTGGGACTTTTACAACGTCGTCAAGGCGTTCCCCAACCTTCGCTCCGGCCTCTTCGACATCGCCGGCATGCTGCAGAAATCCCGGATCGGCGATTTCTTCGATCCGGCGGCATGGAAGGCCTTTCAAAACTCCAACGAGTTCAGCAAGTTTTTCAACGTCTCCAACCAGTTGTTTGAGGGCAAATGGCATGAAGCCTTCAACCTCACAGAAGGAACCAAGGCCTTCGCTGCCTTCGACGGCCTGGGCAAGGGGCTTGGCGTTGTGGGGGTCGGCTTGGACGGTATGGACGCCATTAACTCCCTGGCGGACCACGAGTACGGCGATGCCGCTTATTCGTCGGCCAAGGCGCTCATTGGAGCCGGCTCTTTCCTGCCGCCGCCCGCCGGAACGGCCTGCATGGTCGCCAGCGCGGGCCTGGCCCTTTACGACAACGTCCCCGTCGTCCACGACTCGGTGAACTGGGTGGGCGGCAAGATCGCTGACGGAGCGAGCGCCGTCGGGGATTCCATTTCCGACGGCGCGGAAGCTGTTGGCGACTTCTTTGGCTTCTAATAACGAGGAGATCTAGATCGTGACTGAGACAACAACAGTTCGTCCGGGAGCCGGACAGCCTGTCTACCCGGATTCCATCGGGTTCGGCTTCGCCGAGCTCGTCGCGCTGCTGAACCTGGCGCACGGGCCGGCCGCCACCGCGAGCGCCGAGGCGCTGCGCGTGGCCAAGGAGCTCGAGGACCCCACGGTCGTGTCCGCTGGAGCTTCCTCGCTGGTGGCACGGGGCGCGGCGACCGTGGAGCCCGACGGCACGCTGTCCGTCAGCGGGCCGGTGGCCGCGGTAACCCGGGCACTGACCACCGCCACTCGCCGCATGCAGATCAACCTGCTCACGGCAGACTCCGCGGACAGTGTCCTGGCCGTCGAGTCCGAGGACTACCGCATCCTGCTGCAGCCGCGCGCCTTCTTCAGCTGGTTTGCCATGGCGCAGGATCCGGACATCACCCCGGAGGAGGCGAATTTCTTTATTATGCGGAAGCACCTCGAGGACAACCCCGCTGGCGGCGCCACCTTGCGCCGCCTCGATGACGCTTCCGGGCGCCAACTGCTGCTCAAGCGCTCCGGAGAATCCTGGACGGTCGGCTACAGCACCCCCGGGGCCGGGGACATCGACGAGCTCACGGGCCTGGGCGATGCCGAGGTACTGGACCACATCCGCACCATCCGGGAAGGCTGAACCTCGTGCCCAACGACGCTGCCGACCGCCAGCACGACGCCGAGGTCCGCGCCCTGCACGAACGCGCCGTGGCCGCGGGAGAGAAAAGGCTCCTGACCAGGACCATGGACCGCGGCCGGCTGCACTCCTACGCCGCGGACGAGATCGGCTTCGCCCGCGCCGGATCCGGTCCGATCGTCACCACAGCCTTCGGCATGGTCATCCTGGCAGCCGTGTTCGCCGCCGTGACGGTCTTCTCCATCGTCCTCGTCGCCGCCCCGACGTCGCAGGGCGAAAGCCCGCTGTGGGGCGCGCTCGTGCTGACCGGGATTGGCACCGCCGGCGTGCTCTACGCCGTCCGGCTCGCCGTGTCCGAATTCAAGGCCCGGCGCATCCGCCGCGAACGCGGGCTTCCGGAACCGAGCCCGCGCCAGCTGAACTGATGCCGGCCGTCCCGTGCGCGGCTGCCCGCTGCCGTGACGTAACCGACTGCGGCGTTGCCACCGCAAAGTCTAAACTGGCCCAATGACTACAGCAGCTACCCCGTCCGTCGGACTGGTCGGTTGGCGTGGCATGGTCGGCTCCGTCCTGATGCAGCGCATGCAGGACGAGGGCGACTTCGCCAACATCAACCCGGTCTTCTTCTCCACCTCGAACGCCGGAGGTGCCTCCCCGGCTGTCGCCGGCGCGGCGGCAGGTGCCGCCGGCAAGCTTGAGGACGCGTTCGACGTCGAGACGCTGGCGAAGCTGCCGATCATCGTGACCGCCCAGGGCGGCGACTACACCAAGCGGGTGCACGGCGAACTGCGCAGCCGCGGCTGGGACGGCCTCTGGATCGACGCAGCTTCCACCCTCCGCATGAACGACGACTCGATCATCGTGCTGGACCCGATCAACCGCGACGTCATCGACGCCGGCCTCTCCGGCGGCGTCAAGGACTACATCGGGGGCAACTGCACCGTTTCCTGCATGCTGATGGGCCTTGGCGGCCTGTTCAAGAACGGCCTCGTCGAATGGGGCACGTCGATGACCTACCAGGCCGCGTCCGGCGGCGGCGCCCGGCACATGCGCGAGTTGCTGAGCCAGTTCGGCACGCTCAACGCCGAGGTCAGCAGCGAACTGGACGACCCGGCGTCGGCCATCCTCGAGATCGACCGCAAGGTGCTGGCGCACCAGCGCACCGACATTGACGCCACCCAGTTCGGTGTTCCGCTGGCCGGCTCGCTGATCCCCTGGATCGACGCGGACCTCGGCAACGGCCAGTCCAAGGAGGAGTGGAAGGCGGGGGTGGAAACCAACAAGATCCTGGGTACCTCCGGCGCGGACCGCATCATCATGGACGGTCTGTGCGTCCGGATCGGCGCCATGCGTTCCCACTCCCAGGCTCTGACGCTCAAGCTCCGCGAGGATCTCTCCGTTGCCGAGATCGAGAAGCTGCTCGACGCGGACAACGAATGGGCCACGGTGGTGCCCAACACCAAGGAAGCCTCGATGGCGGATCTCACCCCGGTGGCGGCGTCCGGCACCCTGGACATCCCGGTGGGCCGCATCCGCAAGCTCGAAATGGGCCCGGAATACATCAGCGCCTTCACCGTGGGCGACCAACTCCTCTGGGGCGCGGCCGAGCCGCTGCGGCGCATGCTCAAAATCGCCACCGGCACACTCTAGGGCCGGCCAAGGTCCTGCAAACCCAGGAACCGCCGGTACTTCGCGGCCTGCAGCTCAAAGGATTTACGAGCTGCGGGCCGCAGTCCGTTAACCCCGTCAAAGGGCTCCGGCACGACGGCGCCGCCGGGCGCCGCCCAGGTGCCGACCACAAGGCCGCCGGCCACGATGGTCTTCTTGAACACCCCGTTGCCGCCGGGAACGATCTTGTCCGCGTGGTGCGCGGGCAGTGCGATCGATCGGTCCGTGTAGCCCAGCAGGAACTCGTCGAACCCGGGCAGCGCCAGAACGGCCCGCTGGCCGGGGACGCCGTCCTCGAGCAGGGCCGCCGTCTCCGGCGACATCCAGTACGGCTTTCCCTCAAAGTCCAGCTCCACCAACTGGTCCCGTACCTTGGCCAGCGCGGCGCGGGTCTCCGTCAGCGGAATGCCGGACCACCAGGCGAAGTCCCGCTCGGTGGCGGGGCCGTGGCTGCGAAAATAGCGGAGCAGCCACTCGGCAATGCCCTCCTCCCGGTCCAAGCTACGCGAATTCTTGATCCAGTCGTCGACGGCCACCACCAGCTGCTGGTTGCCGGCCAGCGGCCCCTGCACCAGCAAGCCCCGCTGGCAGAGCATCGCCAGCAGGTGGATGCCGCGCTGGCCCGCCGTGGACTGTCCGGCCTCTTCGAAGGCCTGGAACAGCTCCGCCCGGCTTGCCGCGCCGCCGCCGGCGACCCGCGCCAGCGCGGCTTCGGCGGCTGCGTCCACGTCCGGGGCCGAGATGCCGAGGTCCCGGTGCCGCCCGGCGAGGCTCTTGATGAGGCGGTTGGACGTGATGTCCAGGATCCATTTCAGGTCCTCCGGTGCCAGCAGGTGAAGCGTGCCGCGCATCGGCCAGGAGCGGACGATTTCGCCGCGGTCCAGGGCCGCACGAACGTCGGCCACGCGGGAGCCCGGAACGCGCTGTCCCACAGCCCACAGCGACGCCTGCAGGTCCTGCGCCTGCAGGGCCGGCATAGACCTGACGGCGTCCGGAACGGAGCCGAAGCCCTTGCCGACGAGCCCCTGCGAGGCCAGGCGGAGCCGGCCCATCACGGCCGGGCTCAGACGCGTGCGCTCCACTGCTGCCATGGCATCATCCTAGGCCGGGGGCCGGACATTCCCGCGGACTCCGTCCCGTCCCCGGCAGCTGCCGGGCCGATGCCCGGCGCCCTCCCAGCCTGCGCCCAGCCGGTTTCCTTAGGGTAGAGGCATGACTCTGGGTGAAGTGTGGCCGCGCCTGCGGCCCCTGTGCAGGAGGTTGGCCCTGCTCGGCTGGGCCGCCAGCGCCGCTGGAATGGGGGCCGGCCTCGCCGTCGCCATTGCCAGCGGCACCCGCCTCTCCCCCATGATGACAACGTTCCAGGCGGTGTCGGCGGTGTGCATGGCGGTCGCGGTGGCCAGTTTTGTGACTGCCGCGTCACTCCAGCCGCGGACCCCTGCCCGTCGGGACGGCGATCGCCGGGAACTCGACCTCGATCCGGGCGGCGAGTTTCCGGCGACGGTACGCAGTTTCCTGCTCGGGTCGCTGGCACTGCTGGCCGGGGCGGTGGCTTTCGCCTGCGCCGGGCTCCTGCTGCGAAGCGGGCCCAGCGCACAGTCCGTGGCGTTCTGCCAGGTCTTCCTCCTCGGCGCGGCGGCTTCCGGCTTCACGTTCATGCTCTTCAGCAAGGTGGCCCCGCAGCGCGGCAGGAACTAGGCCCGGCGGCGCTGGCTTAGAGCTCGATGCCGATCAGCAGCGGCTCGGGGTGCAGCTCGATCCCGAAGCGTTCGGCGACGCCGCGGCGCACCTCCCTGGCAATGGCCAGCAGGTCCGCGGCGCTGGCCCCTCCCCGGTTGGTGATGGCAAGGGTGTGCTTGGTGGACAGCGAAGCCCGGCCGCCTGAGACGCTCCCGGGATCCAGCCCGAAGCCCTTGCCGTAGCCCGACTGGTCGATCAGCCAGGCCGCGGAGAGCTTGGTTAGCCCATCGGCGCCGCCCGGGTAGCGGGGGGCGTCCTCCGGCAGTTTTGCGGCCACCTCGGCCGGCACGATCGGGTTCGTGAAGAAGGAGCCGGTGGAGTATGTGTCCCGGTCCGCCGGGTCCAGGACCATGCCCTTGGATGCCCGGAGCCGGAGCACCTCACGGCGAACGTCGTTGGAGTAGGCCCGCTGGCCCACCTCGACGCCGAGCGCCCTGGCCAGTTCTGCGTAGCGGACCGGCGCGCTCATCCGGCCCAGCGGCAGCTGGAACTCCACGGTGAGCACCACGTAGCGCGGAGACCCGTTGGAGGTGGTCTGTTTCAGCAGGGAGTCGCGGTACCCGAACTTCAGTTCCGAGTTGGTGAAGGTCTGCACGGCGTTGCGTTCCCGGTCCCAGGTGCGGACCGCGGCGATGGTCTGCGAGACATCGGCCCCGTAGGCCCCCACGTTCTGCACCGGGGTCGCGCCGGTGGAGCCGGGGATGCCGGACAGCGCCTCTATGCCGGACCAGGCATGTTTGACGGCGTGATCCACGAGCGCATCCCAGTTGTGGCCGGCCTGGACCACGACGGCAACGCCGCCGCAGGAGTCCTCCGCGTCGACGGTGAAGCCCTCCGACGCGATTTTCAGGACCGTGCCGGGGTACCCGGCGTCGGCGACCAGCAGGTTGGAGCCGCCGCCGATGATCAGCAGCGGTTCGCCGGCGGCGTCGGCGTCGCGGACGGCGTCGATGGTCTCCGCCTCGGTGCGGGCTTCGACGTAGTGGGCGGCGGGGCCGCCGACGCCGGCCGTGGTCAGGGCGGAAAGCAGTGTCTGGGTCACCCCTCCAGCCTAGCCGGGTCCGGGCAATGCCAGGAAAGGCTGCTCCCGCGGGGCTAGGAGGCCTTGCGGGCCACCGGGGAGAGCAGGAAGCTGACCACCAGCATCACCATGACGGCCAGCAGCGAGTGCAGGATGCCCACGTGCTCGGCCAGCAGGCCGAGCAGCGGCGGCCCGCAGAGGAATGCCCCGTAGCCGATGGTGGACACCACCGAGACGCGTGCGGCGGCCTTGACCGGGTCGTCGGCGGCCGCGGACATGCCGACCGGGAAGCCCAGCGAGGCGCCGAGACCCCAGATGGCCAGGGCGACGTAGGCCAGCCAGGGAACGGGTGCGAAAACGAACAGGCCCAGTCCCGCCACGGCCAGCGCCGCGCACCAGCGCATCACCGGGACCCGGCCAAAGCGGTCCAGCGCCAGGGTGCCGGCAAAGCGGCCCACGGTCATGAAGGTGACGAAGAGGCCGTAACCGGCAGCTCCGGCGGCGTCGGACTGGCCGTGGCCGTCGGCCAGGGCGAGTGCCACCCAGTCCCCGGCTGCGCCCTCGGCGAGGGCCAGCCCCAGTACCAGGACGCCCAGCAGCAGGGTCCGGCGGTCCCGCCAGGCCTGCGCGATCTGCCGCTTGTTGTCCAGCGGTACTTCCTGGCCCTGCGTGGCCTGGCTGATGATCGGCAGCGGGCCCGTGGAGGGATCCTCGAAGGTGTCGGTCCGGGCCGGGGTGAAGGCCTTTTCCTCCACCGGGGTGACGTCGGCACGGAACCAGCCGGCGGCCGTGGCCACGGAGGCGGCGACCAGCAGGCCCACGGCGCCCAGGTGCCAGAAGACCGGCACTCCGGCACCGGCCGCCCACGCGCCCGCTCCCGCACCGGCGACGGTGCCGAGGCTGAAGGCACCGTGCAGCCGCGGCATGATGTGGCGGCGCACCGCGCGCTCGACGGCGGCGCCCTCCACGTTGGAGGCGGTGTTCCAGCTGGCCGTGCCGAGGCCCACCACCACGAGTCCGGCTGCGACCGCCAGCGGGTTGACCAGGACGGAGGTGCCGAACCCTGCGACCACCAGGCCGACGCCCACCATGATGCTGCCGATCCGGATGGTCTGCTTGGAGCCGAAGCGCAGCACGATCAGTCCGGACGCGGACACCGAGACAAAGGAGCCCAGCGTCATGCACAGCAGCAGCAGGCCGACGTTCCCGGGCGTGAGGTCGAGCCCGTCACGAATGGCCGGCAGCCGCGACACCCAACTGGCGAAGGCTATGCCGCTGAAGGCATAGGCGGCGACGACGGCGTTTCGCCACCGGGTGACTTCGGCGGCCTGCGCGGCCCGCGTCATCACGGCAGCATCATCCGGTCAGGCCAGCCTGACGACGGCCTGGGCCTTCATGAGGACCTTCTGGCCGCCGGCAACGACGGTGAGATCCACCCGGGCGGTGCCGGCGTCGGCGTCGAGCGCGCCGATTGCGCCGCTGACTTCGATCACTGCACCGGGCTCCGGGGTTCCGGTGGTGTCGGCCACCGGGACCGGCTTGGTGAAGCGGGTCTGGAAGTCGACGACGGCGGCCGGGTCGCCCGCCCAGTCGGTCACGAGCTGGACGGCGGCACCCATCGTGAACATCCCGTGGGCGATCACGCCGGGCAGGCCGACGCCGCTGGCGAAGGTCTCGTTCCAGTGGATCGGGTTGAAGTCGCCGGAGGCGCCGGCGTATTTGACGAGGTCGGTGCGGGTGACCTCGATGCTGCGGCTGCCGAGGTCCTGGCCGACGGTCAGCTCTGAAAGTGTGGGGCGCATGGCTTACTGTCCCTCTCCGCGGACCAGGATGGACGAAGTGGTGGTGGCGACGGCTTCGCGGCCGCCGGCAGAACCGCCGCCGGCGTCGCTGCCGGTGAGGGCGAAGATCTCGGAGCGGGTGGTGATCATCGCCCCTCCCCCCATGGCCCGGACACCATCGACGTGCAGTTCAGCAACGAGCCGGTCACCGGCGACGATGGCCCGGTGGTGCACGAAGCGCTGGTCGGCGTGGACGACGCGGGAGAAATCGATGCCGGATTCCGGGTCCTCGATCAGCTGCGCGTCGGCGCGCTGGGCGACGATGATCGCGAAGGTGGGCGGGGCGACCAGGTCGCCGTGGCCCAGGGCCCGGGCGGCGTCCACCTCGAAATGGGCGGGGTGGGTGGCCTTGACCGCGCGCGCGAACTCGCGGATCTTCTCGCGGCCGACGTCATACACCTCTGCGGCAGGGTAACTGCGGCCCTGGAGATCCGGATTGATAGTCATGGCTCCAGCCTAGCGCCCAGCCCCGGGCGGGCCGTCCGCGTTACACCTCCGGGCCGGGCTTGCATCCGCGCGGTATGATGAAAACATCAATCCATTAATCCGTAGGAGCGTCCGGCGCACGCGGAGAGAGCGCAGGTCCTTCCGATGATGCCCGCAGCGCAGGCCCCCCTTTACGAGATCAAGGCCAATCTGTTCAAGGCCCTCGCCCACCCGGCCCGGATCCGGGTGCTGGAACTGCTGGCAGCCGCGCCGGATACCGCAGCCCCGGTCAGCTACCTGCTGGCCGAGACCGGGCTGGAGGCCTCGCACTTGTCCCAGCATCTGGCCACGCTCCGCCGGCACCGGGTGGTGACCTCAGTCCGGACGGCCAACGCCGTGACCTACCGGCTGGCACACCCGAAGATTGCCGAACTGCTGGCCATCGCCCGGGTCTTTCTGCTGGACAGCCTCGCAGAATCGGGCGAGCAGCTACGGCTCGCGCAGGAACTGCCGGCCTCTCCCCTGCCGGGTTCCGCCTCGTGACCGCCCGGACAGCGGGCCACAGTTTCCGGGGCTACCTCGTCCGGTTCCTGCCGTCCCTTCGCGACTACGACGGGCTGCGCAGGTCCTGGCGGACGGATCTGCTCTCCGGCGTCACCGTGGGCATTGTGGCCCTGCCGCTGGCCCTCGCGTTCGGGGTGAGTTCGGGCGTAGGCGCCGAGGCCGGGCTTATCACGGCGGTGGTCGCCGGGCTGGTGGCCGCGGTGATGGGCGGATCCCATGTGCAGGTTTCCGGGCCCACCGGCGCCATGGTGGTGGTTCTGGCTCCCGTGGTTGCTGCCCACGGGGTCGGCAGCGTAGCCCTGGTGTCCGTATTGGCCGGGCTGCTGGTCATTGTCCTGGGCATCAGCGGCCTGGGCCGGGCGGTCGCCTTCATTCCGTGGCCAGTGGTGGAGGGCTTCACGCTGGGCATTGCGGCCATCATCTTCCTGCAGCAGGTGCCCATGGCCACCGGAACCGAGGGGGTGCCGGGCCACAACACCCTGCTGGCCGCCGTCGAGAGCGCGTCCCAGGCCTCGGCTCCGGCCGTGCTGCAGACGCTGGCCATCGTGGCGGGCGTCGCCGCGGTAATGGTCCTGCTCCCACGGCTGACCAAGGCCATCCCGGCAAGCCTGGCAGCGGTGCTGCTGGCCACCCTGGCCGCCGAAGTCCTGGATCTGCAGATCCCTCGGATCGGCGCATTGCCGCATTCGCTCTCCGCCCCGTCCCTGCCGGCCATGGACCCGTCGGCCCTGGGCGGGCTCCTCATGCCGGCAGTGTCCATTGCCACGCTCGCGGCCATCGAGTCCCTGCTGTCCGCGCGGGTGGCCGCCGGCATGGTGGGTCCGGACGGCCGGCCCACGGGACGGTACAGCCCGGACCGCGAACTCACCGGCCAGGGCCTGGCGTCGGTGGCGGCGGGTCTCTTCGGCGGCATGCCTGCCACGGGCGCGATCGCCCGGACGGCCGTGAACGTCCGCTCCGGAGCCAGGACGCGGCTCGCGGCGATCGTGCACGCGCTGGTGCTGCTGGCCATTATCTATCTCGCGGCCGGGCTGGTCGGCAGGATTCCGCTGGCGGTGCTGGCCGGGATCCTGATGGTGACGGCCATCCGCATGGTGTCGCGGCACACCGTGGCGGCGGTGCTGCGCTCCACCCGGGCCGATGCCTTCGTTTTTGTCCTGACGGCGCTGATCACCGTGGCGTTTGACTTGATCGTGGCGATCGAGATCGGATTGGTCGCGGCGGCGGTGTTCACGCTGCGGAAGTTTGCCTCGCTCAGCGGGGTGCAGCGCGAGGAGATCCCGGGGCCGCCCGCGCCCGGCGACCGCCACATTGCGATCTTCCGGCTGGACGGCGCCATGTTCTTCGGTGCGGCGGAGCGGGTCCTGCAGGAGATCAGCCAGGTCAGGGACATCCAGGTCGCGATCATCCGTCTCTCGCAGGTCCGCATGCTCGACGCGACCGGGGCGCACACACTGGTGGAGGTGATCTCGGCGCTGGAACTCCGCGGGGTCACGGTGCTGCTCAAGGGCGTCCAGCCCCAGCACCTGGACCTGGTGACGAACGTAGGCGTGATCCGCTCACTGCGGCACCACAAGCATTTGTTCGACACGCTGTCCGGGGCCGTGGAGCATGCACGGAGCCACGTGGCGCGGAACGCCGCCGCTAGCGCCTGAGGTTTTTGCGGATCGTCTGGCCGCGGACCACGATTCCGGCGATGTGCAGGATGAGTCCGAGCCCGATCACGGCCAGCGAGGCCAGCGCCAGGGCCTGGTTGCCGGTGGTGTTGCCAACCAGGTTGAGGATGATGCCGGCGGCAATCAGCCCCATGGCGCTGAAAACGAGCACCTTGTAGGTAGTTGGCGCGGTGGCCCAGAATTCGTTCAGCACCGTGCCAGTCTACCGGGGCCCGGGTGCACGGCCGGTGGCCACCGGCTCAGAACAGGGACTCCTGGACGGCGGGGACCTCGGAGCCGTGGTCGCCGAGTTCGATGGTCCGCGCCTTGAGGCCGCCGAGGTTGACGACGAAGTCCAGGTCGGCGCCGTCGAGCCGGGCCAGCGCGACGCTGCCGCTCAACGAGGAGATGACGAAGCCGTGTGCATCCGAGCCAAGGTCATGGGGGTAGGCGTGGCGGAGGGCAGGGATGCAGGCGGCATCGGCGAGTCCGGGCCGCTGCCAGCGTTCGTCCACGACGTCGAAACCTTCCAGGACGACGCCGCCCAACAGTGTTCGGACCCCGGCAGCGAGCCGGCTGTTCAGCTCCTCCAGTGCGACGGCGGGAACCGGCGCCGTGAGTCCGGCGGCCTTGGCGGCCGAGCGGACCTGCTGCGGCAGCCCGGCGTCGCGCGTGACGAGGTCCTCCAGGATCCTGACGATCCGGCCGTCTGCGGCGCGGGCGACGTAGCGGGCGACGACGGCGCCCTGCTCCGCGAGCCGGTGCCATTTCCGCAGCTGTGAGGCGGTGCCGATCTTCGTGGCGCCGTTGGCGAAGCTCGCAACGTACAGCCAGTGCGGCTGCATCAGGTAGGCGCGCAAGCCGGGCGTGACCCGTCCGCCGCGGTGGAAGTCGTGGATCAACCGTGAATCGTCGACGGCGAAGCACGGCCCGCACTGGCTGCCGCGGGCCGCCGGCGCCCGTTCCGGGCAGACGACGTGGTCGCGGTCCGCGGGGCCGTGCACCCTGTGGTGGCCCAGGCATCCCTTCCCCGGGCCGGCGAGCCGGAAGCCGAGCCGCGTGCCGGCGTCGAGCGCCACGTTGGTGAAGGCACCGGCGGAGTCCTGAAGGCGCAGGGCAGCGCCGACGGCGCCCGGCGGCACGGGACCCGCGGCCGGCGCCGGACCATCCCAAAAGACCCCGTGGACCAGATAGCGGGTATCGGTCACGGGGTCTCCTTGCTGGGCAGGGAACCGCTACAGGGCCGGCTCCACCCCAAAGGCTACCGCGAGCTTCATGATCTTCTCGGCGCGGCCCAGGCGTGGCAGGTCGGAGCCGTCCCGGATCACGCGGCCGCTGGCCTCGAAGTCGGCCATGAAGTCGGTGGCCCAGGCGACGTCGGACGGCGTGGGGCTGATGACCTCGTTGATCACGTGGGTCTGGTCGATCGCGAGGCAAAGCTTGCCGGTCATGCCCATCATCACCGTGATGCCGGTCTGCTCGCGCAGGATCGGGTGGTTGGTGCCGACCGTGGGTCCGTCGATGGGGCCGGGCAGGTTGCCGACGCGGCTTGCGACGACGAGCTTGGCGCGCGGGTAGGCCATCGCCTCCGGGGTGGCTGCCATGCCGGTGTCGCGGCGGAAGTCGCCCGAGCCGAAGGCCAGCCGGAACGCGCCCTGGGCCTTGGCGATGTGGTTGGCTTCCTCGATGCCCACGGCGGACTCTACGAGCGGGATGACCGGGGTCTTGCCGTCCATGCGGTGGAAGCTTTCGGTAACCTGGTCCGCGGATTCGGTCTTGGCGAGCATGACGCCGAGGAGTCCGGGCGTGCCGCGGAGTCCGGCGAGGTCGTCGGCCCAGAAGGGGCTCGTGGCGTCGTTGATCCGGACCCAGGCGCTGCCGCCGGCGGTCAGCCAGTCCACGACGTGCTCGCGGGCGGCATCCTTCTGGGAGGGATCCACCGCGTCTTCGATGTCCAGGATGATGGCGTCCGCGCGGGACTCCGCCGACTGTCCGAAGAGTTCCGGCTTCATGGCGTTGACCAGCAGCCAGGAGCGGGCGATTTCGGCCGGGACGTTGCGTTGGGGCCGGACAATCCCGGCGGTGGTGGTAGAGGTCATGCCTCTACGCTAGTCGCCCGGGGCGGCCCGCCGCCAAGTATTGCCTCCGTTCGGGGCGACCAATACGACCAAAATCACCCCGGAACGCGAAACTGGCCCGCGGTTGGTGTCGTTTGGAGGGCTCTAAACGACAACAACAGCGAGCCAGTTGGGCAGCGCCGGGCCTAGGGGATGTTGCTCCCCCGGGCCGTGATCCAGAGCCGGTACCACTCGGCCCGCGTCATGGCCGCAGCCACCTCCGCGGCGCCGGCACAGGCCAAGATCCGGTCCGGTTTGGCCGTGCCGATCACGGGGGCAATGCCGGCCGGGTGTTTCATCAGCCAGCCCAGCAACACAGCCTCGCCTGTGGTGCCCTTCTCCGCGGCCATGGCGGCCACGAGTGCAGCGGTCGCTTGTTCCGCGGCGCTCGGGGTCGCCGCCGGCGCCCCGGTGTAGAGCCCGCGGGACAGTGCCCCGTAGGCCTGCAGGGTGATGCCGTGCCGGACGCAGTGCTCCACGGTGCCGTGCGGGAAACTGTAGTCGGTGCCCTCGGCATGGTTGACCAGCACGGTGCTTTCCAGCCAGGCCCGGGCCGAGAGGCTCATCTCCAGCTGGTTCGCCACCACCGGCGCCTCGAGCCGGTCCTGCAGCAGTTCGATCTGCGGGGCCGACATGTTGGACACGCCCACCGCGCGGATCTTGCCTTCGGCCATGAGCTGGGCGACGGCGCAGGCCACCTCGGCCGGATCCATCAGCGGGTCCGGGCGGTGCAGCATCAACACGTCGACGTAGTCCGTCTTGAGCCGGGTCAGGCTCTCGTTGACCCGGTCCAGGATGCCGTCCCGGCTTAGGTCGTAGTACGCCTCGAGGCCTTGTCCACCCAGCCGGATGCCGCACTTGGTCTGCAGCCGGATCCGCTCCCGCAGCCCGGGCGTCTGCGCCAGCACCTCGCCGAAGACCGCTTCGGCCTTGCCGCTGCGGTAAATGTCGGCATGGTCGAACAGGGTGATGCCGGCCTGCAGGGCGGCGTCGACGGCTGCGGCCGCCTCGTCCACGTGCGTGGCCGAGTACGGCTCGGCCGACCAGCTACCGCCCAGTCCCATGCAGCCGTAAATCAGCTCCTGGACGGGGCTCAGTTCCTGGGTCGGGACCCCTGCGGGCCCAGGGGACGGGGCACTCACCGAAGCCAGACGGTGGTGTTGCCCGGGAGCAGCTGACCGTCCAGCGGTCCGCTGCTGATCAGCACCTCACCGGCCGGCAGTTCGACGGCGTCGTCCCCGAAGTTGGTCACAGACTGCCAGCCGCCGTGGCGGCGGAAGTGCAGCACGTCAGCGTTGCCGTTCTCCAGCCATTCCAGCTCCTCCGAGGTCTGGAGTTCGCGGCGCAGCTTCAGGGCCTTGCGGTAGAACTCCAGGGTGGACCCGTCGGTCCCGTCCTGGGCGGCCACGGCGTAGCGGGCGAACCAGGCGGGCTGCGGCAGGTGGGCGCCGCCGTCGCCGAAGCCGAAGGAGGAACCTTCGGTGGCCCAGGGCAGCGGCACACGGCAACCGTCGCGGCCGATCTCCACGCCCTTGTTGCGGAAGAAGGTGGGGTCCTGGCGTTCGGCGTCGGGGATCTCGGCGACTTCCTGCAGGCCCAGTTCCTCGCCCTGGTACAGGTAGGCCGACCCGGGCAGGGCCAGCATCAGCAGGGTCGCGGCGCGGGCGCGCCGCAGGCCCAGTTCGACGTCGAGTTCCTCGGAAGGGGCGCCGGCCAGCAGCCAGCCCTTGCCGTCCTGGCCCTTGGCGTGTCGCCCGCCGCCCTTGGGCAGGCCGTAGCGGGTGGCGTGCCGGACGACGTCGTGGTTGGAGAAGACCCAGGTGGAGGAAGCGCCGGATTCGGTCGCCTCGGCGAGGTTGCGGGTGATGATTTCGCGGAACTCGTCGGCGTCGAAGTCGGCCTGGAGCAGGTCGAAGTTGAAGGCCTGGCCCAGGCCTTCCGGGCTGGCGTAGCGGGCGCGACGGCTGGCGTGCACCCAGGCCTCTGCGACGGCGGTGCGCGGCGGGTTGTACTCGTTGAAGACCTCGCGCCATTCGACGTAGATTTCGTGGACCTCGTCGCGGTCCCAGAACGGGTGCGAGCCGTCATCGAAGCCGTCGGTGCCGGAGTTGGCCTCGCTGAGTTCGACCTTGGACAGCAGCGGCTCGGTGAGGTCCTTGGTGAGGGCGTGCGCCACGTCCACGCGGAAGCCGTCCACGCCGCGGTCGGACCAGAAGCGCAGCGTCTTGAGGAAGTCGTCGCGGATCTCGCGGTTGGACCAGTTCAGGTCGGGCTGTTCCTTGGCGAAAATGTGCATGTACCACTGGCCGGGGGTGCCGTCGGGTTCGGTGATGCGCTCCCAGGCCGGGCCGCCGAAGACGGATTCCCAGTCCGAGGGCGGGATCTCGCCGTTTTCGCCTTTGCCGTCGCGGAAGATGTAGCGTTCGCGCGCGTCCGAGCCGCGGGGCGAGGCGAGGGCCTCCTGGAACCAGACGTGGCGGTTGGAGGAGTGGTTCGGGACGATGTCCGCGATCAGCTTGATGCCGGCGGCGTGCAGCGCGGCGGACATCTCATCGAAGTCCTCCAGCGTGCCGAGCTTGGGGTCGACGTCGCGGTAATCGTCGACGTCGTAACCGCCGTCCGCCAGGGCCGAGGGGTAGAACGGGGAGAGCCAGACGGCGTCAATCCCGAGCTCCTTCAGGTACGGCACCTTGGCGGTGATGCCCTTGATGTCGCCGAGGCCGTCACCGTTGGAGTCGGAGAAGCTGCGCGGGTAGATCTGGTACACCGAGGCCTGGCGCCACCAATTGGGGTCGGCGGCGAGGTCGGAACCGGTCAGGGTTGCCAGCGTGGCGGTGTTCGACAAGGTGAATCCTTCGGGGCTGGGGGCGGTGTCTGATATATGCGGTGCTGATAAATGTCGTGTCTGATAATTTAGATAGAAGCTAAATCTATTGCCGGAACAATTATGGGTCCGCACTCACGGGGAGGTCAAGATTCCGAAGAAGCCGCAGGCCGCCGCGACGCCCCAGCTGCTCCGCCGGGTCAATGCGCGGCTGGTGCTGGCTGCCATCCGCGGCACTGACGTGGCCACCGGCACGGAGCTGATGGCTGAAACCGGCCTCACCCGTGCCACGGTGATTGCCGTCTGCGAGGACCTGATCCGTCGCGGCTGGATCCGCGAACTGGACGCGCCCCGGAAAGACGGCCTGCCGGCAGAGCGCCAGGATGCCGGGAGCGGGCAGAAAGGCCGGCCCGCGCGGCGCTTCGAACTTCGCTCCCGGGCCGGCGTCGTGCTCGGCATCGACATCGGCGCCGCCACCACCACCGCGGCGGTCGCGGACCTGCGGGGCACGATTCTCGGCCGCGCCAGCGGGCACTTCCGCGCTGCCGACATCCCCGCAAGCGAGCGGATCAGCGTGGTCGACCGGGCCTGCCGGGAGGCGCTGGAGGCCGCCGGCGAGGCGCCCGCAACAGTCCTGGCCGTAGGCGCCGGCATCGCGGCCCCGGTGGACCGCGAAGGCAAGGTCCTCGCCGCCCAACACTTCTGGAGCCTGTTCGACGTCGGGCTCCGCTCGGCGCTGCAGGAGCTGCACGGCTGGCCGGTGCTGCTGGAGAACGACGCCAACCTGGCCGCCCTTGGCGAACGCTGGCGCGGCTCCGGCGCGGGGGTGGAAGACCTCGTGGTGCTGTTGGCCGGTGAGCGTCTCGGCGCGGGCGTGCTGGAGTCCGGTCGGCTGCTGCACGGCCGCGCCGGGGGCGCCGGCGAAATGGGCTTCCTGGACATGGTGCGGGGCGTCGGCTCAAGCGACGGCATCGCGAGCCTGGCCCGGCAATGGCAGGCGGCGGCCGGCGGACCCGCGGACGGCGGTGAGGCAAGCGCGCTGCGGGTCTTCGAGGATGCCGCCGCCGGGGAACCCGCCGCAGTGGCGATCCTGGACCGGCTTTCGGAGCGGATGGCCCGGGTCATTGCCGCGATCGCCAGCCTGATCAATCCCGAGCAGGTGGTTATCGGCGGCGCCGTCGCGGACTCGGCCGGAGCGCTGCTGCCAGGCATCACCGCAGCACTGCCCCGGTTTACCGCCACTCCCCCGCGCGTGACGGTCTCCCCGCTTGGCGACGGAATTGTGACCGTGGGCGCCATCCGGCATGCCCTGGACTTTGTCGAAGCCAACGCGCTGGAACTGGAGCTGGCCGCGCCCGCGTAAAGCCCGCGGCCCGGCCCGGACCGGCGGGGCTACTTCACCGATTCCAGGGCAGCGGCGAGCGGCAGGGTCCCGTCCCGGAACTCGATGGTCCGGCCGGCGGTCTGCGGCAGGCCCAGGACCGCGGCGGCGACGAGGGCCACGTTGGAGCGCGAGGTGTCGGTGCCGTTTGAGGTGTCCGGGGGGTTGACGTCGAGCAGGCCGTTGCCCGGGCCGTCGGTCAGGGCGCCGGGACCCAGGATGGTCCATTCCAGGCCGCTGCCGCGCAGGTGCGCGTCCGCGGCGGCCTTGGCCTCGGCGTAGGCGTAGAAACCGTTGTCCTCGGGGACGCCGTGGTCCGGCCCGGCGCCGAGATACGAGACCATAACGTAGCGCCGCACGCCGGCCTGGGCTGCGGCGTCCATCGACCGGATGGCCGCGTCCCGGTCGACGGCGTAGGTGCGTTCGGGGCTGCCGCCGCCAGCTCCGGCGGACCAGACGACGGCGTCGTGGCCCGCCAGCGCCGCTGCGAGCTCCGCCGTCGTCGACTTCTCAACGTCCAGGACCAGCGGGGTGGCGCCGGTGGCCGCGACGTCGTCGCGGTGGTCGGGGTTGCGGATGATGGAGGTAACCTCGGCTCCGTCCTTCGAGAGCAGGCCCGAGAGTTCCAAAGCCACTTTTCCGTGGCCGCCGATGATTGCGATTCGCGTCATGGACCCATTCTGACCCACGCGCTTCGCTCGCGCACCCGCAGAATGAAAAACCCCCGGAATCTCGGGGATTCCGGGGGTTCTACCTGTAGCGGTGGGGAGGCTCGATCTCCCGACCTCATGACCTCCCGCGCGGCCGTCGAACCCGCGAGGCTGGCGGAAGCTCAACGGATACGAAACGCCTCCCCAGGGATGCTACAGCGATGGCTGCCACGGCTAAAGCCCTTCCGGGTAAAGAATGCAAGCGGGTGAGAAATTCGTCGTGGAACACCGTTTCATATCCGTTGACGACCAACGAGACTCCCCCTACCATGAGGGTGTTGACGATCACCACGGAGGATTGATGAGCATGGCACCCGGCCCGGCACCACTTCGATTCCCCTCGCAGAGGGAATGTCCATTCGATCCACCAGCGGTCCAGACGGCCCTGCGGGAAAGCTGCCCGGTCGCACCGGTGGAGCTGCACGATGGGCAAGCAGCGTGGCTGATCAGCCGCTATGACGACATAAGAATGGTCCTGTCAGACGAGCGGTTTAGCTCGTCGGGGCTCTGGAAATTTGCTGGCTCCGCGAATCGTTCTGCCGCGGAAAGGGCCGAAACGTCATTCACTGTCCTTGACCCTCCGGACCACACCCATCTTCGCCGCCTCTTCACGCGCTATTTCACTCTGCGCAGAGTCGAGAGCATGCGCGGTTACATCCAGGGCGTGGTGGACGAAGCAATAGATTCACTCATGTCGCGAGCTGACAGGCGGGCGGACTTGGTCACAGATTTTGCCCTGCCCGTCGCTTCCCGGACTATGTGCGCTCTCGTGGGGGTGCCCTACGAAGATCACGAATGGTTTGAAGCCCGGGCTGACGTCCGAAGCCGGATGGAGGGCGACCCTCAGGAAGCTGCCAGGGCCACTCAAGAGCTACTGGCCTACATGGCGAATTTGATTGAGATTAAGCGTGCCGAACCGGGCCCAGATATCATCAGTTCGACGATTGTCGATTTGCTGGATCCGGGGCTGATCAGCCAGACCGACCTCGTGGCAGCGTTGCGACTTCTTCTCACTGCCGGCCACGAGACCACCGCCACGATGATCGCGACGAGCGCTTTCGTGCTCCTCACCCATGACGACCAGCTCGGAGAAATTAGGTCCGACCAGAGTCTCCTCACTGGCGCCATCGAAGAGTTGCTTCGCTACATCAGCATGCTCTTTATCCTCGTGCGCACCGCGAAGCAGGATCTTCTGATTCAAGGCCAGCAGATCAAAGCCGGCGAGGGGCTCATCGTCGGCCCGGCGCTAGCCAACAAAGATCCTCGGGCGTTTGACATGCCGAATCGATTCGATATCCACCGGGACAGCAGGCACCACGTTGCTTTCGGGTTTGGCCCGCACCAGTGCTTGGGCCAGCCCGTTGCCAGGCTGGAACTCTCAATCGCACTGGGATCCCTAATTCGTCGGCTGCCATCACTCAAGCTGGCAGAGGCAGCTTCTGACATTCCTTTCAAGAACACCAATCTCGTCGGGGTCGCCGCGTTGCCGGTGGCCTGGTAACCAAACTGATAGGAAAACCGTGACAACACCAAGAATTGAACTTGCCCTCGACAAGTGCGTCGGCGGCGGCCAGTGCGTACTCGCCGCTCCTCAACTCTTTGATCAGGACGAGCAGGACGGCACCGTCATCCTTCTGCGTCAGCCCGAGGCGGCCGACATCGGCAGCGCCAGCCAGGCGGAGCTTGTCTGCCCCGCTCGGGCAATCCAGCTCATAGAAGAGTGAGAGTTCCGGGTCACGTTCTCGTCGTAGGAGCCGGAATTGCAGGCTTCACCGTCGTCGATGAGTTAAGGCGGCAGGGGTTCCCGGGAATTATTACCCTAGTTGGGGAAGAAGAGGAAGATCCTTATGATCGTCCAGCGCTCTCCAAGCAGGTGCTTTCGCGCGCTTGGGCCCCAGCGAGGTCCACGATTGCGACTCGGCAAACCTTAGAAGGTCTAGGCGTCGACTTAATCTTGGGGGCACCTGCTGTTTCTCTCGACATCGGACGCCGTTCCGTAACGATGGGGGATGGCAGGGAGATCTGCGCCGACGAGATAGTCATCGCCACCGGGAGTCACGCGGTCGTCCCGCCGTGGGCCCCGCTCGGGCCTCGGGTACAGGTCCTAAGAACGTTGCATGACTCTTTGTCACTCTCCCAGACACTGGGCAAATGCCGCCAGCTAGCCATCATCGGATCCGGGGTCCTCGGGCTGGAGGTAGCTGCAACCGCCAAGACGCTCGGCGTCTCCGACGTGACTGTGCTCGGGACCTCCGAGCCCATGCAACACGTGCTGGGGCAGGCGGTGAGCGCGCGCCTCAGGGCCGCTCACGAAGAACAAGGGGTTCGGTTCGAGCTCGGGGAAAAGGTGATAGCGGTGAGCGCTTCTCCCGGCCGCTCTCAAAGGCAGTTACGCGTCCACAGACGCGAGGGCCACACCAAAGCAGATACCGTCGTGATTGCAGTAGGCGCCCGCGCTTCCGTGGGGTGGTTGGCAGCCTCTCGGTTGCCCATTGGGCGCGATGGAGTACTGGTCGATCGGCGAGGACGCGTCGTCCCCGGGATACACGCAGCCGGGGAAGTCTGCGCATGGCCCGACCTTGGTGGCCAGTTGCGACGGGTAGAACACCGCACCACAGCGGCCGAGCAGGCCCGCGCCGTCGCCTGGGACCTTCTCGGTGGCGATGTCTCATACGAGATGATCCCATTTTGGTGGTCGGACCAATACGGGCTCCGCTTGCAAGGCTACGGCACCACCGGCGGCGGGAGGGAAGAGTTTATTATCGCCGGAACGCTAGCCGGGAGTTCATTTGCTGTCGCCTATGGTGATGGAAGGCGTGTAACCGGGGTGGTCGGGCTGAACGCAGCAAAGGCCACGCGCACTGCGCGCGAACTTGTATCTTCCGGCCACGCATGGCCACCACACATTTCACAGGCCAGAGACGTCAATAGGGCATGACCATTATGATCACCAAAGTTCCAGCACCATTGGAGATTGAGCCGGGAGATGCCCTGGTAGAACCGACCATATGACTTGCACAAAGAGAACATTCTGGCTTCCTAGTCGGGTGCCTGCTGATAAGCGGCGGCTAATTTACCGCGCCGGGCCTCGATCGGATGTTAAGCGACCGAGACGACCACGCCGTCTCGCCTCCCCGTCGGTCGCCCCGCTTCGAGAGCAAGGCACCCAGCCACAATGACGTGGTCGATGCCCTTGCTGGGCTGATGCGGCTGGCCAAAGCTCGCCGTGTCCTGCAGATTATCGAAGTCGAGTACAACAAGATCGGCAATGAATCCAGGTTCGACTCGCCCGCGGTCTTTGAGCCCAACGCGAAGTGCGGGAGCGCTTGTGCACCGACGAATAGCGTCCGGCAGGTCGCCTGCACCGTACCGTGAGAGGTACCGGGGGAAGCACCCGTAACTTCGCGGATGGGGGACCCCCTGCGCTGTAGGGCCGACGAGTCCCAAGGCGAATCCATCGGAGGCAACCACGGTCGCTGGGTGGGCCAAGACCGTCTCCAATACCTCTTCGGAGCGGCCGAAAACCACAATGAGCACCGCGGAGCCATACCGAATGAGCAAGTCGACGGCTAGCTCGTCGGGCGTGCAACGCCTGCCGAGGGCGGCTTCGACCACGCTGCAACCGACCAAGTCGGCATCGGCCGAATCCTCTCCCCCAGGGATCCAACTGATGATGGTTTCCTCCCACCCCCAGGGGCGGCGCGACCACTCCTCAAGAACATTTCGAACCACAGCCGGGTCCCGCATTTGCTGCCGAAGTCTCTCGTCTCCGCCTGCTTGGACACCTGATGGTACTGTCTGGGCCAAAGGGCAGCTTCCTGCGACGTACGGATAAATGTCGATCCCGATGTCCAGACCCGCCCGCCGGCCGTCGTCGACGAGCCCCAGGACCTGACCGACGGCGCTCCAGTTTCTCTGACCCACCGCTGACAGGTGAGATATTTGCGTCCGCACGCCCGTTGCGCGAGCGACACGCAGGCACTGTTCGATGGATGGAATCAGCTCGTCGGCGTAGTCCCGTACATGCCAAGCGAAGATGCGGTCATGCCCGGCGGCGACATTCGCAAGGTTGATGAGTTCCTCGTCCTCAGCGAAGCATTGCGGAGGGTAGACCAGGCCGGTTGACAGACCGGCTGCTCCGTCTTGAAAAGCCTGCTCCACGAGATCTGCCATATGTCGGAGCTCCCGGGGGCTTGCCGGACGGTTTTCGAAGCCGACGGCGGCTGCTCGGACCGGTCCGTGGGGTACGAGCGTGAGGACGTTTACTGCCGGTCGAGCGGCGCGCACCGCCTTCAGATAGCCGGCGACGGTGGTCCAGTCGGTCGGCACATCGGGGTCGAGATCCAAATATGCAGCCGACGCCCTGACCGCTTGAGCATCGGTAGACGCCGTGCGCGGTACGAGGCCGAGCCCACAGTTACCGACTACCTGGGTTGTCGTCCCCTGCGTGAGCGCACTTGTAGCCGAGGGGGCCGACAGAAGAGTTAGGTCGCTGTGAGTGTGGATGTCGACAAACCCTGGGCAGACGATTCTGCCTCGGACGTCAAGTTCGGTTGTTGCGGCCTCTTGAATGAACGGCGCGACGCTGACGATTCGCCCATCGGCGATGGCGACATCTGCATTGCGGGCCGAGGTTCCGGTGCCGTCGATTACAGATCCGCCGCGAAGGATTATGTCGTACACAGATTGGTCCTAATTGTCGTTCGGGTCATTCCCTACGCTGGATATGACGGGCCATTAGTGACGCGCGACGACGGGCCATGTGGTGATTTGGTCGTCGACCGCGTGAAGTGTGCTCCACATGTTGACCGTCCCGCACGCGTGGTTGGGGATGATGCGAACAAGGTCCCCGACACGCAAACGCGCGGTTCCGGTGCCGGTGAGAAAGCCGTGTTCCTCGTTCGCTGTCGGGAAGGCGACGTCGGGCATGGGCGTGCCGGTGATGTCACAGACGATTCCTGCGCCGTTTTGCGCGGTGAGAGCGTCAGCGCTCAGGGCTTTCAGCCCGGCGTCAATGATGGCCGTTCCCGGGCGCTGAGTAGAGACGACGCGTGCGAGAACGGTGAGTGCGCACTGTTCGAGGCGCCCGCTCCCGAGCCGGAGCTGATTTGCGTCGAAGAACACGTAGGTTCCAGGGCGCGCCTCAGTAATGCCGCTACCCAAAGGGGCAGAAGTAATGCCCGGCGTGGAACCGACCGAAACGATATCGCACGGCACCCCTGCTTTCCGCAGGGAACGTGCTGTCTGAGACATGGCCTCGGCAGCCGCGTGCCCGGCGGCAACGAGTCCATCACGGTCAGACCCGTATGTTGATAGATGGCCCTCGTGCGTAAGGATGCCGCCCATGTGGAGACCTGGCAAGGCAGCGACGGCCGTCCCTAGTTCGACGGCTTCGAACGGAGGGATCCCAGTGCGATGATGCCCTGTGTCGATGTCAAGCAAGACGCTTACTTCGGTGCCTCGCCGTCGCGCCTCGTCCGATAAAGGCCGGGCTACTGCCAGCGAGTCTACGATCGTCTGCACCCCCCAAGCGTCGGCTGCGTGCACTGCAAAGTCGACTTTGTGAGCGCCCACAGGCAGGTGCGCCCACAGGAGGTTTCTGAATCCCGCTTCCGAGAGCGCCGTGACCTCTGCCGGCGTCGAGCACGTGAAGCCGGCAGCGCCTGCATCGCGCTGGAGGCGCGCAACGTCGAGGCATTTGGAAGTTTTGATGTGCGGACGCAGCCCCACTCCGGCCGCGCTGAGGGAATCCGCGAGATCGGAAATGTTTGCCTCGAGCTTTCGGACGTCTACGACAGCGGACGGTGTGGGTAGCATGCTGAGGTCGGCGCTCACCGCGTCAGACCAAGCATCTCAAGGTGGTCACCGTGCAGCACATGGTCGAGAAGTTCGTTGGAAATGGCGGGCATGCCCTGGACCCGAGCTGCTGCGACGGCTTTCAAACCATCTTGGGCCTGTGCCGGTGTCCACAGCGGGAAGTCCGAGCCAAACAGAAGCTTGTCGACGACACCCCACTCTTGGGCGCGCACCAGGGCACGATACCCATCCGCAGGTCGTGCCCACACTGCGGAGACGTCTGAGAACACGCGGCGATTCTTTCTCAGCACCGCCATTGTTTCCCGCTGCCAGGGATGTCCGAGGTGAGCGATGATTTGTACCAGGTCAGGATGGCGGCGCGCCACTTCATCGACGACTAGAGGGTTCGAGAGCTCAAGCTTCCCGATCGGCGAAGGGGTTGCGCCCATATGCCAAAGGAGCACAAGCCCAGCGTCGGCGGCAGCACTATAAAAGGGATCGAACCGCTCGTCGCGCGCGTCATATAGCCCGAGTACCGGATAACACTTGATCCCGCGAAGGCCCCGCTGGACACCGTCCTGCATCTGCTCAAGAGCGCCTGGATCCGTCGGGTCGAGCGCCATGAACCCTACGACGTTGCTTTGGCATCGTGCCACGAAGTCGGCGATGAACTCATTGGGGGTGGACATACCTGCATACCGGGCGGTTACTCCGAAGACGAAGGAAACGTCGACACCACCCTCCGACATTGCAGCGTCGTAGGCGGCCGGGGTCACATCGGTCCAGTCATAGCCGTATACAGGTTTCCAATGGTCGTCCCACTCATGGCCCCAGTGACACGAATTCATAGCGTGCGTGTGGACGTCTAACAGCAATTTGGTACCTCCAATGCGAACACGGGCAATACACGGAACATCGTTTCACATTATCCTTCCACTCGCCCGTCCGGAAAGGTATGGTTTGACCTGAAACGCCGTTTCGAATTTTTCCCAGCCGTTTTCCGCCACTACTTAGTGCCTTCTGGAGTTGATCATGTACGCGATATTTCCGGATTCCGTCGCATTGCCGCCGGTACCCCTGAGTCCCGGTATCCAGGCCGGGAACTTCGTGTTTGTCTCGGGCCAGGTCGCAACCGACGCACGAGGGAATGTTTACAGGGGAGATTTCGCCCGTGAAGTAGAAATGACCATCGACAACGTCGAGGCCATTCTCGCCGCCGCGGGTGGGACTCTCAACGATGTTGTAAAGGTGGGCGCCTGGCTGTCCGAACCGGAGCTTTTCGAGCAGTTCAACGCCCTGTATGCCGCCCGCCTGGGGAGCCACCGGCCTGCGCGAACGACAGTTGTCGTCCGCTTTGGCCATCCCGAGGTGAGGGTCGAAGTCGACGCTATCGCCTACCTTCCCGAGAGGAACCAGCCATGACCACCGAAGTCAACACCGCGCAAGTCCGCAGCGCCGTTCCCCCCGCTGTAGCTAGCGGAGTCAATTCCTCAACCCGCTCAAACGGGGCGCCTCTGATGATCTCTTCGGTTGACGGCGCATACGTCACTGACAGTGACGGGAAGCGATACTTGGACTACCACGCCGCCTTCGGCGCCATACTTCTTGGCCACAAAGCACCGCAGGTAGACCGTGCAGTCATCGACGCTATCCACAACGAACCCGACCTCACCGGCTGGGGCACCAGCCGCCTAGAAACCCAACTTGCCGAGTCACTGGTCGCCGCTCTGCCTAGCGTGGAGCAAGTGACGACTGTCACCACGGGGAGCGAGGCAGTCGCTTACGCTCTACGAATCGCGCGGGCCAGTACGGACCGTCGCCTAATTATCAAAATCCAGGGCGGCTTCCATGGGTGGTCTGACTCCGTGGCCCGCAACGTGATATCGGCGCCGGATCGCGTTTACCAAATGGACCCTCTCTCGGCTGGCATCCTGCCCGAGGCCCTTGAAGCGACTTTGGTTGCCGAATGGAACGACATCGAGAGCATGCGGGAGCTGTTCGTCCGGCACCCAGAGCAGATCGCTGCGGTGATCGTCGAACCGATTCCCCACAACGTCGGCGCCCTTCTTCCTGAGCCCGGCTACCTTGAACAGCTTCGGAAACTTACGCTCGAGCACGGCACAATGCTGATCCTGGATGAAGTGATCACCGGGTTCCGCCATGCCTTGGGCGGGTACCAAGAGCTGTCTGGGGTTGCTGCCGACCTGACCACGTTCGGGAAGTCACTTGGAAACGGGTACGCCGTCGCAGGCGTCGGCGGAAGTGCCGCGGTAATGTCCGCAGTGGATCCCGCGGCCGGCGGGAAGGTGGCCATAATGGGAACATTTAACGGCAACCCCGTGGCGTGTGCTGCCGGCATCGCCACCATCGATTACCTTCGCTCGCATCCGGAGTTCTACACGAGGACTCATGCGCTGGGCAGCCGCGCCCGGACCGGGCTCCAGGGGGTTTTCGACGACGCGGGAGTCGCGGCAAGTGTCCAGGGGTTCGGCGGAACGTTCACGACGTACTTCCTCCCGGCCCGGGCGACGGGGTACAGGGATCTGCTCGCAAACGACGCTGCAGCGAGCCGGGCTTTCCACCGCGGAATGGTCGAGCGCGGTTTCCTCATGCTGCCTATCCCGATGAAACGCATGCACATCTCGGGCGCTTTCACCGAGGCCGACATCGACGCAACGGTGGAAGCCGCAGCCGACGTGGTCAGCCAGCTTGTCGCCCAAGGGCAGCTTCCGCTGCGCTAACCGGCTCACCTCGTCAGCCTACCAAGTAACCCTCAGGAGAGGTCATGAAACTCATCACGTTCCGCCGTCCCGACGGCACCATTGGCCACGGCCGCCTCGTCAACGACAGCCTCGTGGAGGACACCGGTGACGGAGATCTGTCGTCTGTTGTCGCGAGCGGTGAAGATGTTAATGCGGCTGCACGCGCGACCTACGAGCTCGCGGAGTTGAACCTGCTCGCCCCGGTCCTCGCACCGCCGAAGGTCCTGTGCGTGGCAACAAATTACCAGGAGCACATCGTAGAAGGGGGCGGGGAACGGGTCGATCCTGCCCGCGTTTCGCCGAAGATCTTCCTGAAGCCAGCGACGACAATCATCGGAGATGGCGCGACCTACGAGATTCCGGAGATCTCCACCGAGGCAGATTGGGAGGCCGAGCTTTGCATTGTCATAGGAAAGACCGCGAAGGGGATCAGCGAAGCTGAGGCCCTGGATTACGTGTTCGGCTATGCGGCGAGTAACGACATCTCGCTCAGGTCCCTCAGCGTGGGCTACGAAAGAGACATGAACCCGTGGGCTGGCTTTTTTGATTGGCTGGAAGGCAAATGGTCGGACGGCTCGGCACCTATCGGACCGTGGATCGTCACAGCCGACGAAGTGCCAGATCCACAGGACATTCCTGTCGGTCTGAGCGTGAACGGAGAGCCAAAACAGAAGGGAACGACTGCGGACATGATCCACACGTGCGCGCAGATCATCGCTTTCGCCTCGCGTTTGTGCACCTTACAGCCGGGTGACTTGATTTTGACCGGTACCCCGGCTGGAGTCGGGGCGACCACTGGGACATTTCTCAACGATGGAGATGTCATGGTCGCGGACCTGGGGCCCGTCGGGCGGCTGACGACCTTGGTCCGCCGTTCGACAGTCCCCGATTAGGGGACGGCGAAAAGAAAACTGGGGTCGCCGCCGTCGCCGGCACCATAGCGTTGCAGCGTCTTGAGCCGGCGACGGCGACTGGTCAAGATCAGTGGACGGCGCCGTCCACAGACACAGCCCATGCACATCACGTTCGTCGTGCCGCTTATCACCAAAGGCCTGGGATCGTAAGTCTGATGGCAGGCGTTCCAGTCACCGCAGCACGGGTGAGCGTCCGACGCCTCCCCTTGCCGGTGCCGGAGGGAACGCCCGATGAACCACGTTCTTGACCTCGGAGACGAACTCGCCGGTCCAGGACGACCAGCACGTCAGGGCGGCAGTCGCGGGATCTGGAATGCCTGTGGTTGAATGCCGGCGGCCCGTCCCCCAGAGGGGCGCTAGCCGCTCGTGGGGGAAAGTCGCGGACTCGAACAGCTGGCGGAAATCCTGATGGCGCGTTCGACCGGTTCCTGCGCCCCGGGCACCGGATCGGAGTGATCTGCCCCAGTCGGGCCGGATGCCCGGCATCCCCGCGTCCGTCTTGACCCGGGCCCGGACGGACCTTGGACAGCGCCGCGACCAAGCACGCAACGTCCGCCACGGCCAGCGGCCGGAACCAAGCCGAACCCTGTGGGAAGCGGACTGGATCATGGACCACCGGGACCGGCCTTTGGCCGCCCGGCTACCGTCATTGCTGGCGGCAACGCTCTGGCGAAAGATCCTGCGAGCCTTTCAGTACGTTTGTTCAAGGCTGGAACCTCCGGCCATTGATCCTTGTCTCTGCGACTCGCCGCCCCGCACCATGGTGCGGGCAGAGCCTGGATCATCTACGAACCTCCCCGGCCCCGGATTCCGGTAACTACCCCCCGCGGGTGCCGTTAAAGAGAAGGGTGGAAGCACGCCACCTGGTGGTCCCCACCGACTGGCACAGCCAGTTTCGGTGTCTCCCCGCATTCAGAAGTTGCCTTCCAGCAGCGGGACCTGAAGCGGCATCCTGGAGGCGGATTAATAGGCGACGGCACTTCGCCACTTAGGACGATACGTTTGCGTTCCCCCCCATCCCGCCGGGGCACTGCGGAAAGTAAGGCCTCCGTGTACGGGTGCATTGGGGCAGTAAGGACCGATTCGGCGCTGCCCCGTTCGACAATCTGCCCGAGGTACATGACCGCGACTTCGTCCGAGGTGTGCCTCACGACAGACAGGTCGTGGGAAATGAAAACCATCGCGATGTCGAACTGGGACTGGAGGTCCTGAAAGAGATTGACGACCTGGGCCTGGACGGACACGTCGAGGGCCGAAACGGGTTCGTCCAGAATTAGCACCTCTGGGCGAGTTGAGAGCGCCCTTGCTGTGCCAATCCGTTGTCGTTGGCCTCCGGAGAACTGGTGAGCGAAAGAGTTGCGGTGCCGCGGATGAAGGCCAACGAGTTCAAGGAGCTCGTCCACACGCCCTCTAATCTCTCGAGCGCTGACCCCCTGCGCTTGTAGCGGCTCGGAGACTATCTGACCCACTGTGAGCCGCGGATTGAGAGCCGAGTACGGGTCTTGGAAAACCATCTGACAGTGTCGGCGCATGGCTCTCAGCGCCTCACCCTTTAAGTGCGTGATGTCGGTATCGAGCAGTTGGATCGAACCAGCCGTAGGCTCCTGGAGCCGCATGATCGCACGCGCCGTGGTCGATTTGCCGCAGCCCGACTCTCCCACGATTCCGAGAGTCTTACCCCGAGCCACCTCAAAGCTAACGCCGTCCACTGCCCTGAGCGGGCCCATGTTGCGTCGCGTTGGGATGTGCACTTTGAGATCGTCGACGACAAGCACAGCACCTTCCGCCGGAGTGGCACTCCGAAAGTTGGAGGCACGCAAGTTTGTTTCCTCGTTCACAGGCGTTCCTCCATTAAAGTTTCTGACGCTCCGACACCGATTGGCGAAAGCTGGCCGGCTCTGTGGCATGCTGACCTGTGGCGCTCCCCGATTGTGAGCAGGCGAGGCACGAGATCACGGCAGGCTGGTAGACCTTCCGACTCCGCGCAACGCGGCTCAAAAGGACAGCCGGGTGGAACGGTGAGTAGGTCCGGTGGTCGGCCCGGAATCGAGAATAGCCTTTCTGAAGGCGGTCCCCACCCGGGCCTGGCTCGTACCAAAGCTCGTGTATATGGATGACCCGCCGAGTCGAATACCCTCTCGGCCGGGAGAACTTCGGCCTTCGCGCCGGCGTACATGACCATCACGTCGTCTGCAATGTCTCGGACCACCTCGAGGTCATGCGAAATCATTATCAGTGCGCAGCCTTGTTCGGCACGGACCTGTCGAAGGACGTCGAGTACCTGGGCTTGAACGGTGGCATCGAGCGCGGTCGTCGGTTCGTCCGCGACTATAAGGTCGGGGCGGTTGACCAGAGCCATTGCGATCACCGCACGCTGGCGCATCCCCCCGGACCACTGGTGTGGATACTGAGTGCTTCGGCGGGAAGCGTCAGGCACCCCGACGGACTCTAGGGCCTCGATCGTCCTATCTCGCACACTGCGGCGCGTAGCGGCGCGGTCGTGATACTCGATGGTCCGGCCTATCTGGGTCCCAACTCTCTCGACCGGGTTTAGTGCCGTCATGGGATCTTGGAAGATCATGCTGATTCGGCTTCCGCGAAGGGCACGCCTTCGCGACTCCGACATGCGGAGGACGTCTTCACCGTCGAACAAAATTTGACCGCCAACTACCTCGGCGTTGTTCGACAGCAGGCCCATCAACGCGAGAACCGATACGGTCTTGCCGGACCCTGACTCACCGACGATGCCAAGTGACTTGCCGTGTTCCAGTTCGAAGGACAAGTCGCGAACTGCACGGACGGGGCCGTCCATTGTTGTGAACTCCACCGACAGGTTTCGGACCTCAAGTAAAGTCATCGGCTTTCCTTCGGATCTAGGGCATCGCGCATGCCGTCACCGATGAAGATCACCGCGAGAGATGTGACGGCTATACAGATGCCGGGTGAGAGCCATAGCCACGGCATTGAAGAGATAACTGTGAATGACTGGGCTGACTGGAGCATATTTCCCCACGATGCCTGGGGGGGAACCACCCCTAGACCGAGAAAGGAGAGTGCGGCCTCGGAGAGGATTGCGGTCGATACCAACATGGCGCCGCTTACCGTCACCTGCGGAATGACGGCCGGAAGGAGATGCCGGAGCATAATCGTCGGCCCTCGCGTCCCTGCCGCCACGGATGCCTTGATGTAGTCGAGCTCGCGCACGCTAAGCACAACGGAACGAGCGATTCGGGCCGAAGTGGGCCATGCGAAGGCCGCTATGAGGCCCACGAGGAGCGGAATCGAAGGACCAAGAATGCCGCCCGCAACGATCACCACGAGCAATGACGGAACGGCCATGAATATGTCCGTAATGCGCATCAGAACCGAATCGACTTGGCCGCCGACAGTCCCGGAGATCACCCCGACGAACGCACCAACTGCAAGCGCCGTCGCCCCGGTTGCGAGTCCCACGAGTAGAGAGACCTGGCCGCCGGCGAACAAGCGGGATAGCACGTCCCGCCCCACCAGGTCGGTTCCCAAAACGTGGCCGGGTGACGGCGGTTGGCGACTCGCGAGCAGGTCTTGCGCATCTGGGTCAATGCGCAAGAAAAATGGCCCGATGAAGATCAGAGCGACTATGAATAGGAGGACAATCGTCGATGTCAAGGCGCCGCGGTTGGCCCAATAACGCCGCGCAGCCAACGCGGTGGGGCTACGCGTAGGACCCGCCTGAGTTGCCGCCGCGATATTCTCTGCCGCGGTGACAGCAGCGGCCTCTTGGCCAGGGGCCAGAATCTCACTCATAGAAGCCTCACTCTAGGGTCTAGCAGTGACACGAGTATGTCGGCGATGAAGTTGCTGATAACAACCAGAACGGCAACGGCCATTCCGAAGCCCAGGATAATCGGGTAGTCCCGGTAGTCGATGGCAGCCAACACGAGAGAACCCATCCCGGGCCAGGAGAAGACCGACTCCAGCACAACTGCACCGCCTAGAAGCGTGGGCGCCGATAGCATGATGACCGTTACCAGTGGCCCCAGGGTGTTGCGAAGAGCCTTCATGCGCGACTGAAACTGTGTGGCCCCTTGGGCCAAGGCCGTGCGCACATAATCCCGGGATATCTCCTCCAGCAGCCCCACTCGAACGTAACGCGTCATCATCGCGCATTGCACGACGGCGAGGACCGCGACCGGGAGGACAAGGTGCCGTAATAGGTCGCCAGTGCTGCCGTCCCCCGGAGTGCTCATTTGCGCCGAGGGCAGGAGTTGTAAGCGCGCCGAGAAAACATAGATTGCCGTCATTGCGAGGAAAAATGCAGGGGTCGACATCAGGACCAGGGAAAGCGTCCCGATGCCGTAATCGACCACTGATCCCTTGCGCGAAGCCTGCAGAACCCCGAGCACCAGGGCGGCCACATTGCCAAGGAAGAGGCCGAGCCCCATGAGTTCAAGCGTCGGTACCATACGCTCAGCCATGAGGCTCACGACTGGACGGCCGTACTGAAACGAATTTCCAAGATCGCCAATGGCAACATGGCTCACCCATTGCCAGTATTGAACTGGCAGAGGTTGGTCAAGACCGTATTCCTTCATCTTTGCTGCGATGAGCGGACCGGAGTCCGCAACCATTTCGGGAGGAACTAGCGATGCCAGAGGTCCGCCCGGAGCTGCGCGGCTCAGGGAGAACAGCGCAACGGAGATCACGACAAGAACGAGCACCATAGTGGCGAAGCGGACTGCAATGTATCGCACCATAGGGGAATACTCCTCGGTTCTGGCAGCGCCCACGCCGCCGGCGAGTCCCGGGACTTCTGGCAGCGCAGCCCGCGCCGCCGTCGTGTCCCGGGACCCTGGTTGGTCGGGTCGACGCTACTTTACTTTCCAGTCCTGGACTGACATGAGCATGTTGAACATGCCGTCCCCGCCCCGGACACCACCGGTGACTTTCGAGCTGAATGCGTAAACGCGGGTGGGTTGGGCAATCCACAGGTGCGAGACGTCGGCGTTTTCGAGCTTGCCTGCCTGGGTGAGCAGCTGCCCACGTTTGGCTTCGTCGGTGCTGGTGGCGGCCTGCGAGAGCAGATCGTCGACTTTGGAATCGCAGTACGCCGGCAAGTTGGCGCCCTTCGGGAAGGCGTTGGCACAGGTGATCATCGGAATGTTCGTTGACGGGTCGGCAGTGTAGTTGCCGCCGCCGTACAAGAAGATGTCATAGTCTCCCTTCGTGAGCATGTCAGTCACCTGCGCCTGGTCGACGGGCTTGATGGTGGCCTTGACTCCGACGTCTTGGAGATTCTTCAGAACCACTTGGTCAATTGCCTGACGCTGTGCATTGTTGTTGACCTCCCGGATCACGAACTCGCGATTAAAGTCCCAACCGGCCTCAGTAAGAAGCTGTTTGGCTTTGGTCGGGCTGTAGTCGTACGTGGCGAATCCATCCTTGACAACCTTCGACGACGTGAACGAGCTGTTTATTGGCTTTGCTTGGCCTGCGTAGACGGATTTGATGATCCCGACACGGTCGATGGCGGTGAGCAGGCCCTGGCGAACTTTTGGTTCCTTCAGGTACTCCTTACGCTGGTTGACCGTGTAACGGTCGAACCCCGGAACCTCGTTGGACACTGTGCCCACGCCTTTGCTTTGCATGCCCTGGACGGTTGCCACATCGGTCGGCGCGACCAGTGCAACATCCATTTCGCCCGAGGAAAGCTGCTGCGTGGCAACGTCCTGGGTGACGAGCGTCTGGACCATCCGATCGAACTCCACCGGTTTGCGGAAGTTCGGGTTCTTGGCAAACTCAGCTCGTTGCCCAGGAACGTAGGAGCTAAGCGTGAAGGGTCCCAACCCTGGGACCTTACCGGGGGTGATCCAGATTTGCGACGATGCGACGGTTGCCGGATCTTCCTTGCTCAGTGCGGCCTTTTGCAGGACGTAGATCGTCGCGCCGAACAACGTGTACATGAAGCCCACATCGGGGTTTTTGAGGTCAATGCGCACCGTATGATCGTCGACCTTCTTGACGCCGGAGAGCTCTTTCGCCGCCCCAGAGGCGACCTCGTCATATCCGGCGATGGGCTTTAGGACGGTAGTCAGCGGCGATTTCACCGCCGGATTGGTGTAGAGGTTCAACGTGAACACCACATCGTCTGCCGTAAACGGACTTCCGTCGGACCATTTCTGGTCCGCGAGGTTGAGGGTGAGTGACTTCGCGTCTGCGGAAAGGTTCCATTTGGTCGCTGCGCGCGGCTCCAGCGTTCCATCGGCCGCGACACTGACGAGCTGGTCCTGCGTGACGCTCAAGATTTCCGAGTTGCCATACGTTCCGCTCAACAATGCACTTGCCGTGTCCGGCTTCTGCTGCAACCAGACCGTCAGGGCCTTGGTGCTCCCACCAGAGTTGGCACTCCCGCTGGCGGAAGTTGGCGGCGAACATGCGGTCAGGGCGACGGTGCCCGCGAGCAGGGCGGCGAGAACGCCCTGCGCGGTCCGATTGCGTTGTGCCATAGGAGCACTCCTTCTTAGGTCAGTCGAACCTCGGTGTTGGGTGAAGCGGACGGCGTTCCGAGTTCAGCGTGGTCTCCGCGGGGCCCGCGGATGTAGTCATGCTAAGAGGCACCCGCGCAACATGGCAAGACGTTTCATGTTGAAATTTCCCGAGTCGCTATTGCTTGAAGAGGAGCGCCGTTCCACCGCCCCCAGCATTGCCGCCGCGTCGGCCGAGCGCGTGCCGGCCAAGGTGGTTTTGCTGGAAGGTCAGTCTCTCGGGCGAGATGCCGAGGCGATCGCCGTCACAAAGGCAGCGTCCTCCGCCAGGGAGTCGGCCGCCCGGCGCAGCATCTTGAGAAACCTTGGACGTGCCTCATCGGAGAACTCGCCAGCGGCACCAGAAACGCTTACAGCGGCAATGGTTTTGCCGCCGACCACCACCGGAACTGCCAAGCAGCGGAGCCCTTCATCCCATTCCTCGTCGTCGTACGCGTACCCGAGTTCGCGCACCTTACTGACGACGGTCCGCAAGGCTTCTGGCGTTGTGATGGTTGTTGCTGTGACAGCCGGCCAAGGGGCGGGAGGAAGGTGAGCCGCGAACTGGTCCGGCGCCAGGTCCGCAAGTAGGACCTTGCCAAGTCCTGTCCCGTAAGGAACGGCACGATCGCCAACGTTGGCATCGTATCGAAACGGTCGAGACGGATGTTCCACCGCCAGATGAACGACGTGAATGCCGCTGAGCACCCCGAGGTTCGCACTCTGCCGGGTCTCTGCCGCCAGCGCCGCGAGGTGCGGCCGCGCCAAGTCCGGGACGCTGAGGGCCTCTAGGTAGCTGTTAGCCAAGACCATGACTTTGTCACCAAGCCGGTACGACGGGCGCTCATCCACTCGCACGAGGTACTCGCCGTCGCAGAGAACGCTGACTAGGCGCACGATAGTGCTTTTCGGGAGTCCGCTCGCTTCGTGGATTTTTGAGAGGGTGACGGGGCCCGCGTGGGCGGCGACAGTCTCAAGTACTATCAGTCCGCGCGCCAGTGCGTGCGTGTGGTAATTGCCCTTCTCTGCGGGATCCGCCTCTGACACGCCGTGCCCCTTTCAGATACACCGGTGGGTTTGTTTACGAGGACCTTGCGGGTTCGCTGCAGTTGCAGCGGGTCAGGGTCTTGCACACCACCTCTTGACATGGAATTCTATTCCACATCTACCACTTAGGGGAACATATGCGGATTGCGCTCATCGGCGCCGGATTCATAGCAGCTTCGCACGCGGCCGCCGCGCGCGCCGCCGGAGTCGAAATCGCCGGGGTGACGGACAACTATGCGGCAGCCTCCGCTAGGTTCGCAGCCACGTGGGGCGTCGCATCGATTCCAAGCGTTGACGATGTGCTGGCAGATGACACAATCGACGCAGTCGTCGTCTGCACGCCGAATGACACCCACTTCGAACTCGCGCTGGCCGTGGCCGCCGCGGGCAAAAGCCTCCTGCTCGAGAAACCGATGGCCCTCTCCGCTGAAGATGCGGGCAACGTCGTGCGGGCGTTTGAGCGCTCAGGAAAAGTCTTGCTGGTCGGGCACACGCACCGACATGCGGACTATGCGCAACGCATCCGCGACGTCGTACATTCGGGCGCGATCGGTGAAGTCCGCGCTCTGAGGATTGCCATCACCGGCGGATGGATCTGGGGCGGATGGTCATCCTGGGTTCTCGACCCGGCCCGCTCCGGAGGCCACGCTTTCCATAACGGCGTCCACCTCTACGATCTGGCAGCCTGGTGGCTTGGTTCGCCCATCACGTCCGTTTACGCAGTGGGTCAGCCGCTTTCCTCAGCTGCCCTCCAGATCGACGACTACCTCTGCGCGACGCTGGTGACCAGCACGGGCGCAACTGCCGTCTGCGAGATTAGCCGCGGCGAACGTCCCCGCGGGACCTCCATGTTTGAACTCGTAGTGCACGGCGACCGCGGAACGTTGGTCAGAAGCAATGGGGCCGAAGGCTGGGTCGCCTACACGACAGGAGCCTCGGGCCCCAGAGCCGCAGCTACCAACGATCCCTTTCTGAAGCAAATGAGAGTCTTCGCTGCTGCGGTGGCCGGAGGCGCGCCAAGCGAACCCAGCCCGCACGACGCCGTGCGGGCAACCGTCATCGCCGAAGCGGTCGAGGCGTCAGCGCGGACCGGCCGCACAGTGAGGATCGCATCATGACCGCCACCCGAATTCTCCTCGCGGGAGCAGCAGGAACAGAGGCAGGCCGCCATCACCAGCGGGACATGTTCGTACCGGCGATTGCCGCGAGCGATTGCCTTGAAGTTTGCGGTGTTTGGCCAGGCACACGGGGAAGCGACGGCTTTGACCGTGCCGCTGAGCTCGCCGACCAACTTGGAATTCCCCTGCACACCGAGCTGCCGGGCGCACTCTCAGATGCCGATGCCGTCGTCGCGTGTGTGGATGGCAACTCAATGGATGCGCTCTTGGAGGCAGCACCACAAAAGCCGGTCGTCGTCGACAAGCTCGCACTGCTCGGCACTTCCCGGCTTCACGAACTAGTAAGAGACCCCCGCGCTGCCACTGTCCGGGCCGCATACCACAGCAGATTCCATCCTTCGGTGGCGGCCTTGGCCGCGGCAGCCCAGGCCGGCGAGTTCGGACTTCCCCACGCCCTCCACGCTGAACTGTTCGTCCCCTACGGTGACGGCCCTGCAGCAGGAGGGGACCTGCGCCACGTCGGCATTCTCGCCCTGGATGCTGTAGCAGCCGTTCTGGGGCCGCCTCGGGGAGCTGTGCATGCTGTGCGCTTCGTCGGCGCCGCAGAGGGCGGAGAGACGTGGACACTCACAATTCAGTGGAGGCCCGGGGTCGTCGTAACGATCTTGGTCTCCCGAGCCGCTCCCGGGGTCCCATCCGGGCTGCACCGCTACAGGCTCCTGGCGGCTGACGGCCAAGCGCTGGTCGACTTGGCAGCCCCTTCTATACAACTGCTCGGCACCGCCACCTCATATGAATATGGGCCCGGCATAGTTCAAAGCGAACTCGAGACCTTGACCCGTGGGGGCGGCGGCGCGTCCGCGGCCGACATTGCACGCCTCGCGGCGCTCATGGATGCTGCTGAGGCGTCAGCAAAAGATGGGAAGACACACGCTTTTTAGCTGAAACATCACGCTTCTCGGCCCGAGCCCTCCGACGTGGCCGATTTGCCGGGCGTAAAAGCACTTACGGGGTTAAGACCCCGGCTTGGAACGACGGGCAGCCCCTTACCTTGAAACGAAAGGACCCCGCTGAGCCCGGACACCCGCCGGGAACTGCGAGGTCTTAACTGGTGGCTCCGATCGGCGTCCTTCCGGTGGCCGTTCGATTTCCATGCGCACGTTGCGCGGGGCAAGATTTGGCACAGCCTGACCTGGACCGCACGAGGTTCGGGCAGTCCAGGGCTCAGGTCCCCCGCCGCCTCCTGACGGCAAAATAGCGGGTTAGAATGCCCGCGGTGCGACCTAACTAGCAGCGGTTGGCGCCGCCATGGCGGTCTCACAGGGAAGGCGGCAGGATTCTCGGTGACCTCCGAAGACGACTCTCAAAAGCCCAGCCAGCGCGGAAAACGACAAAACCCCCGGAATCTCACGGATTCCGGGGGTCTTACCCTGTAGCGGTGGGGAGGCTCGATCTCCCGACCTCACGATTATGAGTCGTGCGCTCTAACCAACTGAGCTACACCGCCACGAATGAGAAAAGCCTGCGTCCAGCCGGTCAAAACCGCCTTGACGCAGGCCCTCATCCAGAGCCCCCCACCGGAATCGATCCGGTGACCTCGTTCTTACCAAGAACGCGCTCTACCACTGAGCTAGGGGGGCAACGAGTAAATACTCTACCGGAAGATTCCGCTCCCAACAAATCGGCTGGCCTCCACCGGCCATCGCAGCAAAACCCGCGTAGTTCCGGGGATCCTCGTGGCCGGGGCCGGGTCCGGCGAGGCCAGTGCGGCGGGTCCGACCCGCGGATGTGACGAAACCGACTCGCGGGTCCGGCGCGGGATCGGAATCGCGCCCGTGACGGCTTAAGCACAGAACGGGCCGGCTCAAGAAGAGCCGGCCCGTCCTGGCACCGCCTAGGAACTAGTGGTTACCACTTGTTCCGGGGCTTGAAGCCGCCCTCGGTGCGGGGCTTGCGGGTGTCGGTGCCGACGCTGCGCTCGTTGCGGTCGCTGAAGGAGCGGCCGCCGCGGTCGGCAGAGGAACGCTCGCCGTCGTTCTTGCGGAATTCGCGCTTGAAGCCGCCGTTGCCCTTGAAGTTGCCGCTGCCACCGGAGTAGCCGCCGCGCTCGCCACGGTCTCCGCCCCGGTTGCCCTGGTAGGCGCCGCGGTCACCGGAGGGCTTGCGGCCGTTGTCCAGCTCGAGGTGGATCAGCTCGCCGCCGATCCGGGTGCGGGACAGGGCCTTCAGCTGATCCGGGCTCAGGTCCGCCGGAAGCTCCACGAGGGAGTGGTCCGAGCGGATGTCGATGCCGCCGATCTGGGCCGAGGAGATGCCGCCCTCGTTGGCGATGGCGCCGACGATGGAACCCGGCATGACGCGCTGGCGGCGTCCGACGGCGATCCGGTAGGTGGCGTTGCCCTCGGTCAGGGTGCGGGTCGGGCCGCGGGAGCCGAAGCCGTCCTTGGAGCGCTCGCGCTTCTGGAATTCCGGAGCGGCAGGCAGTTCCTTGACCAGGAGCGGCTGGCCGCCCTGGGCCATGACGGCCAGTGCGGCGGCGATCTCGGCGGCCGGAACGTTGTGCTCTTCCTCGTAGGAGGCGATCAGGTCACGGAAGGCCGAAACGTCCTCGGATTCGAGGGTCTCGGTGATCTTGTCCGCGAACTTGCCCAGGCGCAGGGTGTTGACGGTCTCCGCGGTGGGCAGGTGCATCTGTTCGACCGGCTGGCGGGTTGCCTTCTCGATCGAACGCAGCAGGTACTTCTCCCGCGGGGTCATGAACAGCACGGCGTCGCCGGAGCGGCCCGCGCGGCCGGTGCGGCCGATGCGGTGCACGTAGGACTCGGTGTCGTGCGGGATGTCGTAGTTGATCACGTGGCTGATCCGCTCGACGTCCAGGCCGCGGGCGGCGACGTCAGTGGCGACGAGGATGTCGATGCGGCCTTCCTTGAGTGCCTCGACGGTGCGCTCACGCTGCTGCTGCGGGATGTCGCCGTTGATGGCGGCCGCCAGGAAGCCGCGGGAGCGCAGCTTGTCAGCCAGATCCTCGGTGGCCATCTTGGTGCGGACGAACGCGATGACACCGTCGAACTCTTCAACCTCGAGGATGCGGGTCAGCGCGTCGAGCTTGTGCGGGCCCATGACCTGCAGGTACCGCTGGCGGGTGTTGGCGCCGGTGGTGGTCTTGGACTTGACCTGGATCTCGGCCGGGTTGTTCAGGTACTGCTTGGACAGCCGGCGGATCTGGCTCGGCATGGTGGCCGAGAACAGGGCAACCTGGCGGCCTTCGGGGGTCTGCTGGAAGATTTGCTCCACGTCATCGGCGAAGCCCATGCGCAGCATCTCGTCAGCTTCGTCCAGCACGAGGTACTGAAGTTCGGACAGGTCCAGCGAACCCTTGGCGATGTGGTCGATCACGCGGCCGGGGGTACCGACAACAACCTGGGCGCCGCGGCGCAGGCCGGCCAGCTGCGGGCCGTAGGCGGAGCCGCCGTAGACCGGCAGGACGGTGAAGTCGTCGATGTGCTTGGCGTAGGAGGTGAAGGCCTCCGCGACCTGGAGCGCGAGCTCGCGGGTCGGAGCCAGGACCAGGGCCTGCGTCTTGCGGGACGGGCCGTTCAGGTCGTGGAGTTCGGCCAGCCGGGACAGCGCCGGTACTGCGAATGCTGCAGTCTTACCGGTGCCGGTCTGGGCCAGGCCCACGACGTCGCGGCCCTCGAGCAGGACCGGGATGGTCGCTGCCTGGATCGGGGACGGCTTCTCGTAGCCGACGTCCTGAAGGGCGGCAAGGACGCGGGCGTCGATGCCGAGGTCAACGAAGCGGAGGCCGCCGTCGTCGTCGCCGGAGTTCTCGGCGGTGGTGTCATTGGTGGTGTCGGCTGCAGCGGGGGCAGCAGGTTCGGTGAACTCGACGTCGGTGCGGGTGTTCTCGGTGTCGACGGAGTTGTCCTGATTTTCGGGCATAGGGGAATCTTCCTCATCCATAGGGGCCAGGCGGCACAACCCGAGGTGAGCGGAGCCGCAGTACGCGTGACACGGGGTGCCGGGCATACTTTGACCGGCCGGTCACATAGAAGCCCGGCGCTTTCGCAATCCCGTGGCAGGACTTCCCGCTGCATCTCTTGGCTGCTATCCCAGCAGTCTGTACAGCGTTTTCTTTAGCCGGCTCTCCCTATGAAAATGCCCGCATCACATTTTGCGGGCCCCAACACTTACCAGTCCTGCCTCAAGAATTGGGCAGGAATAAGGGATTTCCGGAGTGGGGGATATTTCAAGTGTAAGGCATGCAGCGGCGCAGGTACTAACGGAGGGCACACCGGCGGCGGTGAGCTTGCGCACACTGCCGCTTCCGCCCCTAGCGCGCGAGCCGGCGACTCAGGTTCTCGAAATACTCGTGGTACTCGGGCTGAAGGCGGATCTCGCCATCGGCGTCGGCGTCCCGCAAGGCTTCCATGTCCTCGAGCGCAGGATCACTGAACCACTTCCTGATGGTGACGCCGTGGGTCGGGACAAAGATCCGGTGGATGTGGTCCCCCGCCTGGATGGTGCCCGTCCGGACCACCCGGAGGTAGCTGCCGACCCGGCCGGCCTCGCCGAACCGCGCCACCCAGTTGGGCACGCCGACCCGCCGCTGAAACGTGGCACAGGGCACCCGGGGCGACGTCACTTCGACTTCGACGTCGAGCCCGATCTTCCAGCGTTCCCCGATCACCGCGTTGGTGGCGTCAATGCCGGCGACGCGGAGGTTCTCCCCGAAGTAGCCGGGCGGAATGTCGCGGCCCAGCTCCTCAGCCCAGTAGTCGGCGTCGTCCTGCGAATAGGCGTAGAGTGCTTGGTCCTCGCCGCCGTGGTGGATGCGGCTGGCCTGGATGTCGCCGTGGAGCCCCAGCCGGTGGACCTTCACCGGACCCTCCACCGGCCGCTTGTCGATCGCGGTCACGCCCACGCTTCCGGAATCGCTGAGCAACTGGTGTACCCGGCAGACGGCAAGCACGGAAGCGGTGTCCATGGCACCAGTGTAGGCCCGGGGGCACACCGGACGCTCCAGCCCAGTTACTTTCCCGCGTGCCCCTGGAGCTGCCCGTGACACCGGCGTGTCGGCCGCGATCCGGGCCGGGTACCGGAACTAACCGGGCAGGAGGGTCGGGGACGCCGCCCGCGCCGGAACGTAGGATGCTCCAATGAGCAGTGTTGCAGCAACAGATGTGTCCGATGTCCTGGCGATCGACTCCCTGCTGAGCGCAGACGAGCTGGCCATGCGCGAGAAGGTCCGGGATTTCACCACCCAGCGGATCCGGCCGGGCATCGCGCGCTGGTATGACGACGGCGTCTTCCCCCTGGAGCTGGCCCCGGAACTGGGCGAGCTCGGGGTGCTCGGCATGCATCTGGACGGCTATGGCTGCCCCGGCCGCTCCGCCGTCGAATACGGCTTGGCCGCGATGGAGCTGGAAGCGGGCGACTCCGGCATCCGCACGTTCGTCTCCGTGCAGGGCTCCCTGGCGATGACGGCCATCCACAAGTGGGGCTCGGAGGAGCAGAAGCAGGAGTGGCTCCCCCGGATGGCTGCCGGCGAGCTGATCGGCTGCTTCGCCCTGACCGAACCCACCGCCGGCTCGGACCCCGCCGCCATGCAGACCTCCGCCCGCCGCGACGGGACCGGCGACGACGCCGGCTGGGTCTTGGACGGGGCGAAGCGCTGGATCGGCCTGGCCTCGGTGGCGGACGTCCTGGTGGTCTGGGCCATGACCGACGACGGCGTGCGCGGCTTCCTGGTCCCCGCCAACACTCCCGGGGTCACCGCGACGCCTATAGGGCAGAAGCTCTCGATGCGCGCCTCGATCCAGTGCGATGTGACGTTCGACGCCGTCCGGCTGGGCCCCGAGGCGCTTCTGCCCGCCGCGCGCGGCCTGCGCGGACCCTTCAGCTGCCTGAACGAAGCGCGGTACGGGATTGCCTGGGGCGCGATGGGCGCGGCCCGGGACTCCTACGAGGCGGCCCTGCGGTACGCGCAGGAGCGGCTGCAGTTCGGCAGGCCGCTGGCCGGATACCAGCTCACCCAGGAAAAGCTGGTGAACATGCTGCTAGAGATCCAGAAGGGCACACTGCTGGCGCTGCAGCTGGGCCGGCTCAAGGACGCCGGGACGCTGCGGCCGGAGCAGATCTCGCTCGGCAAGCTGAACAACGTTCGGGAGGCGATCACGATCGCCCGCGAGGCCCGCACCATCCTGGGCGGGAACGGCATCACCCTGGACTACTCGCCGCTGCGGCACGCCGCCAACCTCGAGTCGGTCCGCACCTATGAGGGCACCGACGAGGTGCACACCCTGATCCTGGGCCAGCACATCACGGGCCTGGCCGCCTTCCGCTAGGGCGAGCGGCCGCGGGTTCTTCGGGCGTCAGGCGGAGAAGCCGCCGTCGGCCTTGACCAGCTGGCCGGATACCCAGCGGCCCTCGGCCGAGAGCAGGAATGCCACCGTCCCGGCCACGTCCGCGGGGGTGCCGAGCCGTCCGCCGGGCTGCTGCCGGGCCAGTTCTTCGCGCAGCTGCGCGTCCATCCAGCCGGTGTCGACCGGGCCGGGGTTGAGCGCGTTGGCGCTGATCCCTTGCGGACCCAGCTCCCGCGCCGCGGCTATCACGATCCGGTCCAAGGCGCCCTTGGACGCCCCGTACGGGAGGTTGAACGCGGTGTGGTCGCTGGTCAGCGCCACGATCGCGCCGCCTTCGGCCGGAGCCTGCCGCGCAAACGCCGCGATCAGTTGCCAGCTAGCGCGGGTGTTGACGGCGAAGTGCCGCTCAAAACTCTCCAGGGAGGTGTCCAGGATGCCGGAGTCCACGGATTCCGCGTGGCTGAGTACCAGTCCCTGCAGGGCGCCGGCCTGGTCCGGGACCGCGGCCATCAGCCGGTCCACGGCCTGCGGATCCTCGAAGTCGGCGGGCACAGCCACCACGGCTGCGCCGGTGGCCTGCAGTTCGGCGGTGAGGCGCTCGACGTCGTCCGGCTGGGCGCCCCAGGGCATCCGGGTGTCGTAGTCCTGCCAGTAGGTGAGCACCAGGTCCCAGCCGTCGGCGGCCAGCCGCCGCGCAATGGCGGCGCCGAGACCCGCGAGCCGTCCGACGCCGGTGACCAGCGCCGTCCTCCGCTGGACCGTGGCCGGGGCGGGATAACCGGGAGTCTGCGTCATACGCTTCAGCCTAGCCGGGCCGGTGCGGCGGCAGGTTCCCGGAGCGGCGCCAGCGCTGTGTACGCGTCGAAGGCCTGGGCCAGGGACCCTCGGCGCAGGGCGAGCTGCCAGCACAGCAGGAGGGCCAGGGCGCAGCAGACCCCGGCGCTGGACGCCATGATCCAAAGCCCGGGCGTCTGGATGTTGAGGTCCTGCGCGCCGAGGGCCGCGCCGATCGTCTTCGGTGAGAAGAGGAACACGAGCACGGAGACCCCCAGCACACCGCCCATCAGCCAGCGGGTTCCGCGGTAGCGGGACGGCATTTCGCGCAGGGTCCAGGCGAAAGCGGGAAGGATGACAGCGACCCACACCCAGTGGTGGGACCAGGAGACGGGGCTGATCAGCAGCATGGTGAGGGCGGTCGTCGAGATGGCGACCACCCGTGCGCCCTGCTCGCTCGCGGATTTGATGATGCCGGCCGCCAGTGCGACCACCAGCAGGCTCAGCACCAGCCAGGGCGCGGTCACGGCGTCCTCGGGAACGCCGAAGTGCAGTAGTGCGCCCTTGAGGGAGAGATTGTCGACGTAGCCGGCCCCGCCGATCCGCGAGGTGTCCGGCAGGACCCGGAGCCAGAACTGCAGGGACTCGGCCGGGCGCAGCAGCGCGCCCAGCAGGACGGTGGCGAGGAATCCCGCACCCATGTTCAGCAGGCCCCGCCAGTCCTTCCGGACCAGGAAGTAGAGCCCAAACACCAGCGGGGTCAATTTGATGCCCGCGGCGACGCCCACCAGGAACCCGCTGCCGGGGATGCCATGGGCCCAGCGGGGGTTCCGGGCCAGCAGGTCCGCGGCCATCAGGCCCATCAGCAGGATGTTGATTTGTCCGAAGGCCAGGGTTTCGCGCCAGGGGCCGAGGTTGAGCACGGCCAGGAGCAGGCCGGCGGCGGCCCACCGGTTGCCGGGGGAACGGAAGGCGGCGCGCCAGTCCGCCTTGGCCGTCCAGTAGCGGAGCGCGCGGATCGTGACCCAGGCCGCCGTGAGGACGCCTGCGGTATTGAACAGGTCCAGGGCGGACTTTTCCGGCATCCGGGCCAGCAGGCTGAAGAGCAGCGCGGCGAAGGGCGGGTAGGTGAACGGCAGCCCGGGTCCTCCGGCCCAGTCAACGTTGCCTTCGTAGAGGTCCGACGCCGCTGCGCCCGCGTCGTTGAGGATCTTCCCGCCGTACCAATAGACGCTGAAGTCCAGCCCCTGTTCACCCCAGACGGCCAGCCAGTGCCACACCGCGAAGGCGACGACGGCCAGGCCCAGCGGAAACAGGGCGGCGGCGAAGGACTGGCGGAGGGGACGGCGGCTCTTCCGGCCCGGGGCCGGTGGCGGGGCGGCCCGGTTCCCGGACGGCGGGGCTCCCCGGTTCGCGGACGGCGGGGCGTGCGGGCTTTCGGCGTCGAGCAGTGACATGTGTGGATCCCCCCAATATTTGCTGCAGCGGACCTGGGCGCAGCGCGCCGGCGGCGGCTGCGCCGGTCCCCGCCGTTCATCCTACCGAGTGGTCAGGCCGGGACCGGGACCCTGGCCTTCTGTCCGGCGTCCTTGCGGATAGTCGCACTGATGACGGCGGCGATAGTGCACATCGCCGCGGCGGCGAACCAGGCGTAGGTGTACTGGCCGGTGGCGTCCCGGATGGCCCCCGCGGCCAGCGCCGCCGCGGCCGCGCCGAGCTGGTGGGCGGCGAAGACCCAGCCGAACACCACGCTGCCGTCCGCCCCGAACACCTGCCGGCAGATCGCGGCCGTCGGCGGGACGGTGGCCACCCAGTCCAGGCCATAGATGACCACGAAGACGATCATGCTGGGCTGGACCTCGGCGCTGAGCAGCAGCGGCAGGACCAGCAGCCCGATGCCGCGGAACTGGTAGTAGACCGCCAGGAGGATCCGCGGGTTGAACCGGTCCGTGAGCCAGCCGGAGGCGATGGTTCCAAGGATGTCAAAGATCCCGACCACAGCCAGCAGGCCGGCGGCGGTGGTTTCGGCCATGCCGTGGTCGTGCGCCGACGGGATGAAGTGCGTGCCGATCAGCCCGTTGGTGGTGGCCCCGCAGATGGCGAAGCCGGCCACGAGTGCCCAGAAGGTGCGGACCTTGCTGGCGCGCTTGAGCACCTGGAGCGCCCGGACCGCGGCGTTGCGGCGCGGTTCGGCCGTTCCGCCCGGCGTCACCGGCGCCCCAGCGGTTGGCGGGGCTTCCGGCGTCTCAGGGGTTTCGGCGTCGGTGTCAGCGCCGTAGGGCAGCGCGCCGACGTCGGCCGGTGAGTTCTTCAGGAACTTCAGCACCAGCGGCACCACGGCCAGCGCGCCGGCGGCGATCAGCAGCGAGGCCTGCCGCCAGCCGGGGTTTTGCGCCAGGGCGGCGATGAAGGGCAGGAACACCAGCTGCCCGGCAGCGCTGCCCGCGGTGAGGATGCCGATCACCAGGCCGCGGCTTTTGGCGAACCAGGTGTTGGCAATCGTGGCCGCGAATACCAGTGCCATGGACCCGGTGCCGAGACCGATCAGCAGCCCCCAGGTCAGCAGGATCTGCCAGGACTGGTTCACCAGCACGGTCAGGGCGCTGCCGGCCCCGATCAGCACCAGCGCCACGGAGGTCACGGCGCGGATGCCGAAGCGCTCCATCAGTGCCGCGGCGAACGGCGCCGTCAGGCCGAACAGGACCAGGTTGATACTGACCGCCGCCGAGAGCACGGTGGTGGACCAGCCGAACTCGGTCTGCAGCGGCACCATCAGCACGCCCGGGGCGGCCCGGAAGCCGGCCGCGCCGACCAGCGCCAGGAATGCGACGACGGCGACGATCCAGGCGGGGTGAAGCCGGCGCCCGACCGGGCGGCGGGAGGTGGTCCGGGGCGCGCTCATGCTGCTGTTCCATTCTGCTGGGCACTCTTTTGGGCTGCGGGGGCGGTGGCGAGGGGTACCGGGTGGTCGGTCCGGGTGAGGCTGTGCCAGCTGGTGTTGTCGGCCGTGAGCCGTTCACCGCAGGCCGTGCAGCTGTCCGCGGAGGTGGTGCGCTGGCCGCAGCCGCTGTGGACCACGAACATGTGCGCCTGCTCCGACGGTGCGGGCAGGTGCTTTTCGGCCCAGATCACGACGGCGTTGAGCACCGGAAGCGCGTCCTCGCCCTTCGCCGTGAGCACGTATTCCTGGCGTTGCCGGCCGCCGTCGTCGTAGGGCCGGCGGCTCAGCAGGCCGGCGTCGACAAGTGCGGCCAGCCGCCGGGTCAGGACGGAGTCCGCCGCACCGAGCCGGGCCTTCATGGCGTCGAAGCGCCCGTTGCCGAAAAAGACCTCGCGCAGGACCAGCATGCCCCACGGGTCGCCCAGGATATCGAGGCCGCGTGCCATGCTGCAGCTGCGCTGGGACCAGTCGGATCGAAGTGCCATACCCGCAGAGTAGCTGACTCTCTTGAAGAAAGCCACACCTCTGACGGCCGAACGTACACTTGGGGCCCTGTTTTGCGGCCGAACCGGGCCCTCAAGTGTCCGTTCGCGCGCAGGGACCGGGCCCCAAGTGTCCGTTCGCGCGCAGGGGGCGGGCCCCAAGTGTCCGTTCGCGCGCAGGGGGCCGGGGTTAGGGGAGCTGGCGCAGCGCGGCCCGGGAGGGTCGGTAGGCCAGCGCCCAGTAGACCAGCATCGCCATCCCGCAGACCACGCCCAGGCTCGCCACGATGAGCTGCCACTGCGTCTGCGGGTCCTTGCCCCACTCCTGCGCCCCGGCCATGACCGCGAGGTACTTGGGGGTCAGGTAGAAGGCGATGACGGACGCGGCCACGATGATCCAGCCGGCGAGCCGCATCCGACCGTTGCGGGAGGGCACCCGGTGGATCGCGAAACCCATGCAGGGCAGCGCCACGGCCATCCAGACCCAGTGGTGGGACCAGGACACCGGGCTGATCAGCAGCATCAGCAGGGCAGTCGCGGACACGGCGACGAAGTTCTCCTCCGCCGCGACCGCCCACTTGATCACCAGCGCGGCCACGGCGGCCAGGCCGAGCGCGAGCACCAGCCACACCACGGACGTCAGGGTGGAGTCCGGCAGCCCCAGGTGCAGCAGCAGGCCCTTGACGGAGAGGTTGTCCACGTATGCCGGCCCACCGATCCGTCCGGTGTCCGGCAGGATCTTGGTCCAGAACGTCACCGACGCCGTCGGCAGTATGGCCCACGCCAGCGCGATCGAGCCGAAGAACCCCGCGGCCATCCAGCCGAGGGCCTTGAAGTCGCGCCGGACCAGGAAGTACAGCCCGAACGCGAGCGGGGTCAGTTTGATCCCGGCCGCGATCCCGATCAGCAGGCCCGCCGGCCAGCGGAGCTCGCCCGCGCGGGACTTTCCGTACAGCGCGAAGTCGGCCAGGATCAGGCCCATCAGGATGATGTTGATCTGGCCGAAGTCGAAGGTGTCCCGCCACGGCCCCAGCAGCAGGATCGCCGCGGTGCCGGCCAGGGCCACGGCCCGGAACCGCCAGTCCGCGGCAGCGTCCCGCCAGCGGCCCAGCCCGAAGTAATGCCGGGTCAGCCAGGCGGACACGACGGCGGCCCCGAGCAGCGCCGTGGCAATAAAGACGATGCCGCCGGCGCCCTGGCCCAGCGTCGCCATGGCGGCGAAGATCAGCGCGGCGAACGGCGGGTAGGTGAACGGCAGCCCGACCCGGGGCGCGTACAGCTCGTTCACGCCGGTCTCACCGGCCTGCAGAACGCGGTTCCCGCCGTAGAAGTAGACCTCGAAGTCGTTCAGCAGCGGGATGTAGGCCGAGTACAGCACCACCAGGGCGGCGACGACGGCGGCAGCGCCGGCCGCCGTCGCGATCCAGCCGCGGGTGGTGGAGGCGGCCGGCTTGGAAAGGGTGGTCACCGGAGGCTAGCTGCCCGGCTCAAGGCGCGCGAAGGCCTGCTCGAGGTCCGCGATCAGGTCCTCGACGTCCTCGATGCCGCAGGAGAGCCGGATCAGGTTCACCGGAACCGCCAGCTCGGTGCCCTTGACCGAGGCGTGGGTCATCTCCGACGGGTAGTTCATCAGGGATTCGATGCCGCCCAGGGATTCCGCCAGGGTGAACACGGAGGTGGACTCGGCCACCTTGCGTGCCGCCGCCTCGCCGCCCTTGAACTGCACGGAGACCATGCCGCCGAACTTCTTCATCTGCTTCCTGGCCAGCTCGTGGCCCGGGTGCGAGGGCAGGCCCGGGTACAGCACGGCCTCCACCTCGGGGCGCTCCAGCAGCCATTCGGCCACAGCTTGGGCGTTGTCGCTGTGCCGGTCCATGCGCACGCCGAGGGTTTTGAGCCCGCGCGTGGTGAGGAAGGCATCCATCGGCCCGGACACTGCGCCCACGGCGAACTGCACGAAGCCGATCTTCTCGGCGAGCTCCGGGTCGTTGACGATGATGGCGCCGCCGACGACGTCGGAGTGTCCGCCGATGTACTTGGTGGTGGAGTGCACCACCACGTCGGCGCCGAGCGCTAGCGGGTTCTGCAGGTACGGGGAGGCGAAGGTGTTGTCCACCACGAGGAGGGCGCCGGCGTCGTGCGCCACCTCGGCGAGGGCCGCGATGTCGGTGATCTTCATCATCGGGTTCGACGGCGTCTCCACCCAGACCAATCGCGTCTTGCCGCCGGCCGCGCCGCCGTTCGACCCTCCAGCGGCCACCGCCTTCGCGACGGCGCCAAGATCGGACATGTCCACCGGGGTGTTGCCGATCCCCCACTCGCCCAGGACGCGGCTGATCAGCCGGTAGGTGCCGCCGTAGGCGTCGTTGCCGAGCACAATGTGGTCCCCGGGCCGGGTGAGGGCGCGGATCATCGAGTCCTCGGCGGCCAGTCCCGAACCGAAGGAGAACGCGGCGGAACCGCCCTCCAGCGCGGCGAGCTGTTCCTGCAGGGCGTCGCGGGTGGGGTTGGTGCCGCGGCCGTATTCATAGCCTGCCCGGAGGCCGCCGATGCCGTCCTGCGCGTAGGTGGAGGAGAAGTGCACCGGGGGCACCACGGCGCCGGTGCGCGGCTCGAAGGCCTGGCCGGCGTGCACGGCGCGGGTGTTGAAGCCGGCGGTTGCCGCGGAAGAGCTTTCTGGCTGGGACATGGGACTCCTTGGGCTGGTCAGTTGCTGAGGTAGGCGAGGAGGTCGTGGCGGGTCAGGATCCCCACCGGAGCGCCGACGAACGTCACCATCAGGGTGTCGGTGTCGGAGAGGAGTTCGCGGGCGGTGGAGATCGATTCGAGCGAACCGATCACCGGCAGCCGGGCCTCCATGTGTTCGGAGATCTTGTCCGTGAGCTGGGCCTCGCCGCGGAAGAGCTTGGCGGTCAGGGTGCGCTCGTCGACGGCGCCGAGGACTTCGCCCATCACCACGGGCGGCTCCTGGGAGAGTACCGGGATGTGCGAGACGCCGTACTCGTTCATGATGTTGATGACGTCGCGGACGCTTTCGTTGGGGTGGATGTGCACCAGGTCGGGCAGTTCGCCGGTCTTGGCCTTGAGCACCTCCCCCACCGAGGCTTCGTCGCCGCTGGCCAGGAAGCCGTAGGAGCGCATCCACTGGTCGTTGAAGATCTTGGCCAGGTAGCCGCGGCCGGAGTCGGGCAGGATCACCACAACGACGGCGTCTGCGGGCAGGTCCTTGGCGGCCTGAAGGGCTGCGACGACGGCCATCCCCGAGGATCCGCCCACGAGCAGACCCTCCTCGCGGGCCAGCCGGCGGGTCATGGCGAAGGAGTCGGCGTCACTGACGGCGATGACGGCGTCGGGAACGGCCTTGTCGTAGTTGGCCGGCCACATGTCCTCGCCGACGCCCTCGACGAAGTACGGCCGGCCGGTGCCGCCGGAGTAGACCGAGCCGGCGGGGTCGGCCCCGATGATCTTGACCACGCCGCCGTCGGACTCGGGCCGGTCCGCCGAGACTTCCTTGAGGTAGCGGCCGGTACCGGTGATGGTGCCGCCGGTGCCGGCACCGATCACGCAGTGCGTGACCAGGCCGTCCGTGTCCTTCCAGATCTCCGGGCCGGTGGACTCGTAGTGGCTCGCCGGCGCGGCCGGGTTGGAGAACTGGTCCGGCTTGTAGGCGCCGGGGATCTCGGTGACCAGGCGGTCCGAGACGCCGTAGTAGCTTTGCGGGCTGTCCGGGGCGACGGCGGTGGGCGTCACCACGACCTCGGCACCGTAGGCCTGGAGCACGGCACGCTTGTCCTCGCCGACCTTGTCCGGGACCACGAAGATGCAGCGGTAGCCCTTTTGCTGCGCCACCAGGGCGAGCCCCACCCCGGTGTTGCCGGAGGTGGGCTCCACGATGGTCCCGCCGGGCTGGAGCTTGCCGCTGCGTTCCGCCTCTTCAATCATCTTGGCCGCGATGCGGTCCTTGATGGAACCGCCGGGGTTCAGGTATTCGAGCTTCACCAGGACCGTGGCGGCGATGCCGTCGGTGACGTGGTTGAGTTTGACGAGCGGCGTGTTGCCGATGAGGTCCAGGACGGACTGGGCGTACTTCATAGGTACAAAGTTACCGTCTGCTGCTGGCAGAGGCGGACTCAGCAGGTCGCGTGGCCGCCGCAGCCCCGCGGGTGCGACGATGGGGCGGTGAAGCGAAGGACCTGGTTGAAGACGCTGCGGAGCTACCTCGTCCCCGGCGGCATGCTGCTGGCCGGGGCCGCCACGCTCGGCACCGGGCTGTTGCCCTGGCCGGACTTCGAGGAGCTCACCGGCCGCACGGTGCCGGTGCTGGGGTTCGTGGTGGCCATGTCCCTGGTAACGGAACTGGTGGACGACGCCGGGCTGTTCCGGGCGGTGACCGACCGCCTGGCTGCCCTGGGACGGGGCCGTGTGCTGCTGCTCTGGCTCCTGGTGATTGCGCTGGCTTGCGTGTCCACCGTGTTCCTTTCGCTGGATACGACGGCGGTGCTGGTAACGCCCGTCGTCGTGCTGCTGGCCGTCCACGCGCGCATCCCGCCGCTGCCCTTCGCCCTGACCACCATCTGGCTAGCGAACACGGCGTCGCTGCTGCTGCCCGTGTCCAACCTGACCAACCTGCTGGCCCAGTCCCGGCTGGGCCTCAGTCCGGCCGCCTTCGCCTCGCTGGTCTGGGCCCCCGCGCTGGTCGGAATCCTGCTCCCCCTGGCGCTGCTCTGGCTGGCCTTCCGCAAGGAGCTCCGGGGCGGCTACGCGCCGCAGCCCGTCCACCGCGTGCGGGACAAGGTGCTGCTCTACGCCTCGGCCGGCGTGATGCTGATCCTGCTGCCGGCCCTGGTGTCCGGAGTCCCGGTGTACCTGCCGGCCGCTGCCGCCGCCGCGGTCCTGCTGGCGATGTTCCTGTGGCGGCGCCGGTCCAGCCTGCGCTGGTCGATGGTCCCTTGGCGGCCGCTGATGCTCACCATCGGGCTGTTCATGGTGGTGGAGGCGCTGCACGCCAACGGCCTGGCCAGGGTGCTGTCCGGCGTCGCAGGTTCCGGGAACAGCCTGCCCGCACTGCTCCAGCTGGCGGGGCTCGGGGTGGGCGCCGCGAATGCGGTCAACAACCTGCCGGCCTACCTCGCGCTGGAGCCGGTGGGCGGCTCGCCGGTGCGGCTCGCGGCGCTGCTTATCGGCGTGAACCTGGGTCCGCTGGTCACCCCGTGGGCGTCTCTCGCGACCCTGCTCTGGCACGAACGACTGCGGGCGCTCAACGTCGAAATCCGCTGGGGTGGCTTCGCGCTTGCCGGCCTCGCCGCCGTCGTCCTCACCGTTCCCGCGGCGGTCTTGGCGCTGTGGCTCGCAAGCGGGATGCACTAAGGCGCGGCGTCAGGCTCCTAGATCGTTGCCCGCCGCCTCCCCGGCCGTTTCCGGCGCCGGGGCAGCGTTCTGCCAGAGCCCCACAACGTTGCCCTCGGTGTCCTTGAAGTACGCGTTCCAGCCGGACCCGGGGACCTCCATCTTGCCGCGGTGGACCGAGCCGCCCAGGGCCACGATCTGCTCCAAGGCGGCGTCGATGTCGTCGACGTCGACCGTCACCACGGGGGCGGTAAGGTCGCCGCGGCGGAACAAGCCGCCGTTGATGGACCCTGAGACCGCCGGGCGGCCTTCCTCGTTCATCGGCGTGGTCATCGCCAGACTGTATTCCATCTCCGGCATGACCTGGAAACCCCACCCGAACACCGAACTGTAGAACTCCCGGGCGCGGTTTTCGTCGTCCGCGGGAAGCTCGAAGTGCACCACTCCACCAGCCATCACATTCTCCTGACCATCATGGGATCCGCTCCCGGGCGGACGCGGGAACCCGCGTCCAGCCGGATTCTATGCCCCGCACGGCACCGCGGTTAAGGGCCGTTGGACCCGCTGCCCCCTGCCGCTGAGTTCCCCCGGCGGCGTCCCTGCGAAGCCCGGATGCCTCCGCCGCCGGCCTCTCGTGGGAACATATTCGGATGACCACCGCAGAGCTCCCGGCCCGCGCAGCCGCCGCGGACGCCTCGCTCCGGTGGCACCCGGGCGGCCCCTACGATCTCCTGCAGACCCTCGGCACGCTCCGACGGGGCCACGGTGACCCCTCCATCCGGGTTGCCCCGGACGGCTTCTGGATGGCATTCACGACGGCGTCCGGCCCGGCCACGCTGCACCTGGCCACCGCCGGCCCGGCGGCCGCGCCCTGGGTCGAGGCACGCGCCTGGGGACCCGGTGCGGCCGAAGCGGTCAGGGGCGTCCCGCGGCTGCTGGGCCGCGACGACGACTGGACGGCCTTCGACGAACCGGGCTTTCACGCCACGCTCCCCCGGATGGTCGTCGAAGCCAGGCGCCGCAACCGGACCCTCCGGCTGCCGTCCACCGGCCGGATGATTGACGCGCTGGTGCCCACGGTCCTCGAACAGAAGGTCACCGTGATCGAGGCGCGCCGCGGCTACCGCTACCTGATGTACCGCTTCGGGACCGCGGCCCCCGGCGCCGGCACCCTCGCCCCGGCCAACCTTCTCGTGCAGCCCACACCGGAGCAGTGGCTGCGCATTCCGTCCTGGGAATGGCACAAGGCCGGAGTGGGCCCGCAGCGCTCGGACACCGTCATGCGGGCGCTCCGCTCCGCCGCCGCGCTGGAACGCCTGGCCGCACTGCCTGCAGCCGAGGCCGCCGCGAAAATGCAGACCCTTTCCGGGATCGGGGTGTGGACGGCGGCCGAGGTGGTGCAGCGCACGCACGGCTGCCCGGACTCGATCGCGGTGGGCGACTACCATCTGGCCGCCTATGTGGGCGCCGCCCTGACCGGCCGGAGGACGGACGACGCCGGCATGCTGCGGCTGCTCGCCCCCTGGGCCGGCCATCGGCAGCGGGTGGTCCGCCTGATCGGCCTGAGCGGATTCCGGAAGCCGGTCTTCGGCCCGCGGATGACCATCCAGGACCACCGGAATCACTGACCGGCGCCGCTGAGGCCGGTTGGGCCGCACTTCGGGGGCACTTTGGCGCGGACACGCCGCCAAGCGGGCCGCCGCCGTCGTACATCGCGCCCAAAGTGCCCCCGGACGGTACCACCGGCCGCGAAACAGCGCTACCGCCGGCCATCGCCGGCCAAGGCCTACAAATGCAGCCGGGCCACCGCTTCCTGGCGCATGTCCACCTTGCGGATTTTGCCCGAGACGGTCATCGGGAAGCTCTCCCGGACGTCCACGTAGCGCGGGATCTTGTAGTGCGCCAGCTTCCCGCGGCAGAACTCCGCCAGCGCGTCGGCGTCGAGCGGGCCGGCGCCGGGTTTGAGGATGACGCAGGCCATCAGTTCCTCGCCGTAGGTGGCGTCCGGGACGCCGATCACCTGCACGTCCTGGATGTCCGGGTGGGTGTAGAGGAACTCCTCGATTTCGCGCGGGTAGACGTTTTCGCCGCCGCGGATCACCATGTCCTTGATCCGCCCCTCGATCACCAGATAGCCGTCCTCGTCCATCCGGGCGAGGTCGCCGGTGTGCATCCAGCCCTCGGCGTCGATCGCCTCCGCGGTCTTGTCCGGCTGGTTCCAGTAGCCCTTCATCACGGAGTATCCGCGGGTGCACAGCTCGCCGATCTCGCCGCGCTGCAAAACGTCCCCGGTCATCGGGTCCACGATCCGGCTCTCCAGCTGCGGCATGGTCCGGCCCACGGTCTGCGTGCGCTGCGCCAGAGTGTCCCCGTCGCGGGTCATGGTGGAGACCGGCGAGGTTTCCGTCATGCCGTAGCAGATGGCGACGTCGCGCATGTTCATCTCGGCGATCACCCGGTTCATCACTTCGATGGGGCACAGGGAGCCGGCCATGACTCCGGTGCGCAGCGTGGCGAGGTCGTAGGAGGCGAAGTCCGGCAGGGCAAGTTCGGCGATGAACATGGTCGGCACGCCGTAGAGCGACGTCCCGCCGAAGTCCTGCACGGCCTCCAGCGCCGCGGCCGGCGAGAACCCGCGTCCCGGAATGATGGTCGCGGCGCCGTGGCTGAGGGCGGCCAGGTTTCCGATCACCATGCCGAAGCAGTGGTAGAACGGCACTGGGATCACCACGCGGTCGTGCTCGGTGTAGCCCAGCAGCTCCCCGATGGAGTAGCCGTTGTTGAGGATATTGTGGTGGGTCAGGGTGGCGCCCTTGGGGAAGCCGGTGGTCCCGGAGGTGTACTGCAGGTTGATCGCGTCGTGCGGGTCCAGTTCGGCCATCCGCGCCTTCAGCCCGGAATGCGCGACGTCGTCGGCCCGCCGCAGCAGTTCGGCATACGTCTGCTCCGCCGCGCCTTCCGGAACCCCGGCGGCGAGGCCGGGCTGGCCGGCGTCCGGCAGGAACACGAGTTCCCGCAATTCGGGACATTCGGCCAACGCCCGCCGCGCCATGCCGGTGTAGTCGCTGTTCTTGTCCGAGGGCGCCGCCACCAGCATCCGCATGCCGTTCTGCCTGACAACGAACTCGAGTTCGTGGCTGCGGTAGGCCGGATTGACGTTGACCAGGATGGCCCCGACCTTCGCCGTAGCGTACTGCAGGATGGTCCACTCGGCGCAGTTAGGGCTCCAGATCCCCACCCTGTCGCCCTTGTCGACGCCGACGGCGAGCAACGCCCGGGCCAGCCGGTCGACGTCGTCGTTCATCTTGGTGTAGCTCCACCGCCGGGCTTCCCCGCCCGGAACTGCCGCCGCCTCGATCAAGGCATCGTGGTAGGGGAACCGGGCGACGATCCGCTCGAAATTGTCGCCGATAGTCTCATTGAGCAACGGGACGTCAGTGTCCCCGGCTGTGTAGGCAAGCATGATGCGACGCTACCAACAGGCCGGCGGCATGAGAAGGGTAAAGCGTGGAAGTCCTAGGAAATCTTGTGCACATGCTGCGGTGCGCGGGTGGCCGCCGGGTAGGGTGAAACCATGAGCGCACCTATTGACCTGCAGGCCACTTTCATCCCCAACGACGGCGAATTCTTCCGTGTGAAACTTGCCCTCGAGATCGCGATCGACGAGGTGGTCAACGAACCCGGCTGCCTCCGGTACGAGCTGACCGAGGCGAGCGAGGACAAGCTGGTGCTGACCGAGCAGTGGGCCTCGCAGGAGGACCTGGACAGGCACGCCAAAGGCACCGCACTCCAGGACCTGAACGAGTCCCTGAGCGCGTTGCTGGCCGAGCCCGTGAAGCTGGAGAAGCTCTAGGGCCACGGGGCCACGGCGCACAACACAAACGCGGGGTCACATCACGCCCATAATCCCGTCAAGGATGGGCGCGAAGTGACCCCGCGTTGCTTTAAGTTTCTGTTGCCGGCCTAGGCGTCCGGGATCTGGGTGCCGTCCTGCGGGGCGGCGGCCTCGGCCTGCGAGCGCGCCACGTGCGCGTGGACTTCCTCCATGTCCAGGGCCTTGACGGCGTCGACCACCTGCTCCAGCTGCTGGGCGTTCAGCGCGCCGGGCTGGGAGAAGACCAGCACCTTTTCGCGGAAGGCCATCAGCGTGGGGATCGAGGTGATGCCGGCCTCGGCGGCAAGCTGCTGCTCCGCCTCGGTGTCCACCTTGGAGAAGACGACGTCCGGGTGCTTCTCGGAGACGGCGGAGTAGGTGGGGCCAAACTGCTTGCACGGGCCGCACCATTCGGCCCAGAAGTCTACAAGGACAATGTCGTTGTCCTCGACGGTCGCTGCGAACTGTTCACCTGTAATGTCTACGGTTGCCATGGCCTCAACGGTACGCGAGCAGCCCGCGAATGTCCCCCGCGTTTCGCTGATGGCACATCCCGGGCAGGCCAGGCTGAGGGGATCAGGCCGGCAGATCAGGCCCAGACGTGCGGGGCCGGACGGCGGGCGCCGGGCAGCGCATTTGTTTCGCGCCAGTCATGGATCCACTCCGGCAGTTCCAGGTCCGCCGGGGGCGCCCCGAATTCGCCGATGATCTCGTCCTGGCTGACCGGCTTGCCCTTGCTGACCAGACGGGTGGCAATGTGGGCGCGGGCGTAGATTTCGCCGTCGGCCACCATCCGCTGTTCAAAGTAGATGGCCTTCTCGTCCAGCCCGATGACCTTGGTCTCGATCGTGTACTGCTGCCATAGCTGCAGGGAGCGGCGGAACGCGATGGTCTCCCCCGCCACCACCGGGGTCCAGCCGCGCCTGCGAATGGCCTTCCACGTCCCGCTGCGTGCCATCAGGTCAAACCGGCCCAGGTCCATCAGGGAGAAATACATGCCGTTGTTGACATGCAGCGCGATGTCGATGTCCGTCGGCAGGACGCGCAGCGGCAGCGACGAGGCATCCCAGATGCCCAGCGGGGGGCGCCGGGCGGAGGTGATGAGCAGGAGGAGGGTGCGGAGGAGCAGGTGCATGGACACTATGTTACCCGCGAGTAACAAAGGTGCCAAGGGGGGGGTGCCCCGCCTCAGTCGGCCGAAAGAACGGCCACCGTAGCCTTCCGCCCGGAGGCCCGGATGGTCCAACAATTTCCGCTGCCGATGACTTCTAGGTCCTCCAGATCCGCATGGCGCAGCACCAGCGCCGTATTCTCGTCCACCGCCACAGCCCGGTCCACGAGGCCCTCCGCCACGGCCCCGACCGCCCGGCTCAGGGTGCCGGCCTGCGCGGCATGGACGTCGACGGCGAACGGAACCAGTCCCAGGCCATCGCGGACGTCGAGTTCATCGAGGCCTTCGGAGCACTCGACCGAGCACACCTCGGTACCCCGGATCCGGTAGCCGCCCACGAGCGCCCGTTGCGGCGCGATCATCGCCCCCGCGGAGAACCCCAGGTAGGGCACGCCGGCTGCGGCGGCCGCACGGATCGCCGCCGCCGAGCCGAGCAGCCCGGCGAGGTATTCGGGGGTGGGACCGCCCCCGACGACGATCCCGTCGACGTCGTCGAATGCCGCCGGATCGGCTGGTTCGCCGGTGCGCAGCAGGGTGGGCGCCACATCGCAGGGTATGCGGCTCTGCAGGGGCTCCAGGTAGGCGGGGAGGAAGTACTCCGAACTGCCTTCACGGTCGAAGAGCACGACCGCGATCCGGGTAGGCCTGCTTCCGCCGGCACGGCGCCGGACATCCTTCACGAAGCGGTCAAAAACCACCGGGGTTGTGACAGTGTCCGGGCCGCCGCCCACGAGGATGATGCTCATGGGTTCACGGTACCTGCCGGGTTAGCTGTGCGTCAGTCCGTGGCGATCAGCTCGACCTCGAAGCCGTCTAAGTTCACCAGGTAGGCGGCAAAATGCGCGGGACCGCCGGCGTGGGGATATTTCTCCGGGAACAGCTCGGTCCAGCCGTGGGCGGGAGCGGTCGCCGCCATGGTGTCCACCTGCGTCCGGGTCCCGGCATGGAAAGCCAGGTGGTTCAGCCCGGGGGCGGTGCGCCGGTGGGTCCGGCTGCTCAGGTCCGGGGATTCCTCAACGACGATGTACGTCGGTCCGCGCCGCCAGCTACGCCCTTGGGGCCAGTCCTGGTACTGCTCATAGCCGAGCCCGGTGAGCAGCCAGCCCCATTGGTCCTTGGCCCTGGCCAGCTCCGGCACCCAGAGTTCCACGTGGTGCAGCGCACCAAAAGATTCGTCAGTCACCGTCAGAGTCTGGCACGCGGCTTAGTACAGGACGCGCTGGAAGAGGACGTGGTGCGCTGCGGAAAGGGCCACGCACAATGCCGCTCAGCGTCATGCCGCCCGCGGGGGGCGCCGGGGATCGGTTCACCGGGCGCCTGCCCCGGCCGGCCGACCGGCCGGCCGGCCACGTTAGACTCGGGGCATGTCGGCTCTGTGGGGGGCGCGGATCCTGCGCGTAAAAGTGGTAATTCTGGTGTTGCTCCTGCCGCTGGCCGCATGTGAATACAGTCCCGACGAGCCGCCCGCGCCTGCGCCCACGGCCACGCACTCAGTCGATCCCGCGGTATTCCTGGCCGCAGTGACCCGGCAGCTCGGGGGACCGCCTGCCGGTTCCAGCTTCCCGTATGCCATCGGCAAGACCGCCGAGTGGACCGCCGAGCTTGCCGCCGGGGACTACCTGTTGACGGCGGCCTGCTCCGGCGCCACCCGGCTGGACCTGAAGTTGACCCGCGCCCAGGGACTTCCGGAAGCCAGGGACTACCCCTGCGGTGAAGCCCGCGCCTCGTTTTTCCGCCACACCGGCGGAACGCTCACGGCCCGTGCCACCGCGCTCTACGGACTCGAGGCCGGGGTCGCCGGGGTGAAGATCGAGCCCAACTCGGACGAATCACTACGCGAGAATTTCGGCGCCAGCGCCTGGGCACGGGACGTCCTGGACCCGTCCAGGCCCGGCGAATACCGGGGGTCCGCTACGTCCGACGCGCCGACCAGCTTTGGGCTCGCCGCCCCCGCCGGCCGTTACGAATTGAACTTCGCCTGCCGCGGGACGGCAGCGACGCGGCTGTCCATCCGCAGCTGGAGCGGCGCGCCGGCCCTGGCTGAAATGACCGTCCCGTGCGGGGAGGTCATCAGCACCGATCTCCAACTGCCCTCCGACGGCGCCGAGCTGAGCATGGCCCCCGCCGGGGGCACCGGTCAGTACTCGTTCCGGCTGGTGCCGTCCGGGAAGGGGCAGGGCTAGTCTGCGGGCTCGTCCGTGGGCTCGTCCGTGGGCTGGTCCGTCGCCCCGGCCAAGGCGATGACCATCCGCTCCATCCGGGCGATGCCGGCGAAGCGGCCCGCGTTGTCCGTCACCAGGAGCGGGTCGAAGCGCTGGCTCTGCGGCCTCGTCATGGAGCGGGCCAGGGCCTGGCTGAGCGGGGTATCAAGGTTCACCCGCATTCCGGGGCTCACCACGCCAAGCGCGGACGCCCCGGCGCCCAGCACCGCGACCGGCCGCAGGCGCTCGCCCAGCAGCACGACGGCGTCCAGCGCCGGGTTGGCCGCGAACGCTTCGGCCGCCTGCGTGACGGTCGTCGCCGCGGTCGCCGGTTCGACGACGTCGCGGATGACCGTCTTGTGGGTCACCGGACGGGCGCTGGCCAAGCGGTGCGCCACGTCAAGGTCGATGCCGGCCCACGGCGGGGCGGGCCGGGCAAGGTAGTAGCCCTGCACGAGCGGGACCCCCAGCGAGACCAGCGCGTCGAGTTCCTCAACCCGCTCCACACCCTCGGCCAGGATCCACGCATCCACGCGGCTCGCAAAGGCTCCGAGCATCCCGATAAGGGCGCGTTTCGCCTCGTCGCGGTCGACGTCCTGGATGAGCGCCCGGTCGATCTTGATCATTGAGGGCCGCAGGGCCAGCAGGTGGCGCAGTCCCGCATAGCCCGCTCCGGCGTCGTCGACGGCAATCAAGGCTCCGGCGGCGCGCAGCTGGTTGAGATCCGGTTCCAGCTCCAGATACGAATCGATGGGTGTTTGCTCCGTCAGTTCCACGATGAGGCCGCCCAGCGCGCCCTCTTCGCGCCAGACACGGCGGATCTCTTCCGAGCTCAGCAGCTCCGGCGAGACGTTGAGGGTGAGGAAGCAGTTGGCGGGCAGCGCGGCGCGGGCCTTCAGCGCCGTCCGCAGCGCGGCAGCCTCAAGCTCGGCGGCTTTTCCGCGCTCCCGGGCAGCCGAGAACCAGACCTCGGGGTTCTTTTCGGTGTAGCCGGGAAACCTCGCAAGGGCCTCATAGCCAACCACGGCGCCGCGGGCGGTATCAACAATGGGCTGATAGACCGTTGCCAATCCTTCGCCGCGGCAGGCCAAGGCAAGCAGGCTGTCCCAGTCGGGCGGCGCGGGCGGCGCGGGCTCAGGGCGTGGGCCGCCTGCCGCTGGTGTCAACTAACCGGGTGGATTGCTTTGTGCACCGATTCGATCAGATCGGCAGGCAGATCGGTCAGGCCATGCACGGAAGCGGCATGTGCCCCCACCTGGACCAGGATCTCGTCCTCCGTGCTGCAGACCCAGCGGGCTTCACAACCGGGAACGACGTCACCACATGCAAACGACTTCACTTCAGCTCCTCAGGCTCAATGGTCAACGGCCCAACCCTACTCCGCGGTAGGGGTGAATCGGCCGATATGCGGCCCCGGGTGTCGTGCTACGGGCCGACGCCGCTGGCCCCGGGACGTCACAGGAATTAACGCTCCGCCCCTGTTGTCCCCACCCCGGCCGGGCTATCGTGGTTGGTGAACGAACCTCTCCGTAGACTCGATGACGAGGCGGGGTGTCGTTCCAGCCACAGCCGGTCCAGGATTACCGTTCCGCGAACCTCCTGTTGGCGTTGGGGCTGGCGCGGGGGGTCCCCAAGAACAACAGACCGTGCCCAGGCGCGACAGGCGCGCACCACTTATACCGGGCATGGAGCCCCGAATGCGCTGACGACGCGCGTTCTCCGCCCACGGCGGCCCCGGCCAGCCAGGCACTATGTGGCGCGCGAGCCTGCGCCGGAGCACTTCGGGGCCATCACCGCAGACGTCTCGGGAGGCTAAATGCCAGGTCCGAGCGGCTGCGGTTCACCAGGATGGAACTCACGCAAGGAAACCTCATGAAGAGCTCACTACGACTGGCCGGCGTCACCCTGCTTGCCAGCGGACTAGGCCTCGGCGGCACCGTTCTCTCCGCAGCAGCGGCGTCGGCGGACACCGGGCTGAAGGCAACGGCAACGATGTCGGGCGACCACCGGGATTTTAAGGACGACACCTGTATGAACAGGCACGACTCCTCCCACGGCTGGTGGGATTCGAAGGGCCGTTTCCACGACCGCGATGACCACAGCGGCTGGCGCGACGACAACTGCAACTGGCGTTCCGACGACGACACCGATGGCCGTTGGCACGACGGAAACGGCTGCGAGCACGATCGTTGGGGCTGGTGGAGCCACGATGGCAGGTTCAACTGGGACGACCGCAGTTCCCGGAGCCATGACCACGGCAACTCCGGAGACCACCACTCCGATCACAAGTCCGACAACAAGGACCACAACGTCCACAACAAGTGGAGCAAAAACTAGCTAGCAAGGGAGGCCGGCTGAAGCGTTCCCGCCCGCCGGGAACAGTGGGGGCACCGTTCAGGCGGCGCCCCCACAGCCGTGCCCGCGCGGAAGGGCTGGGTACCCGATCAGCCGGGGACGTTTTGGGTGGCGCCGTCGTTGGCGCCCAGTTCGGCCAGCCACTGAAGGGCGTCCGCGGTGGAGGTGAAGTAACGTTGCGGGCATTCGTTTCCGCGGCGCATCCAGGCCGCGACCACTCGGTCCACGTTCGTTTGACCGACCAGGGCCACAGAGGAGACGAAGCGGCTTTCCAGGTAGTGGTTGCGGGCGCCGGCGCTCAGCTTGACGTCGCTGATGTCGATCAGCAGGGGCAGCATGCGGCCGGCGCTGATTTTTGATATGGCCAGCACGGATTCGGCCGCGTCCGCGGTTTCGAGCGCGGAACCGCCCGCCCAGACCAGCTGAAGAATGCCGCCCTCATCCAGGCTGAGCGTACCCTTGCCAGCCGCCAGGACTATTTCCATCGTGATTCCCCCTCCCGCGACAGACTAGCGTGTCGCGGGTCAAAATGTGACGCCGGTTACGTTTACATCCAAAAGAATGACGATCCGGCGCGCATCGGCTGCTCCGTAACGACCGTTTTCACGGCACATAAGGGCGCTCAGGGAGCACAATCGCCGCGGCCGGCGAGGACGTACAAAAGAGAAAGCCTCCGGAACCGATGGGTTCCGGAGGCTTTCGCGAGGGTGGCAGATGAGGGATTCGAACCCCCGTAGGCGTTGCCAGCTGATTTACAGTCAGCCCCCTTTGGCCGCTCGGGTAATCTGCCGAACTTCAAAAGAAGATCACTCGCGGCCTCCGTGTTCGGAACGCCTGTTTCCAGTCCGTTCCGCTTCCAGCAACCGCGGGCAAGACAACTTTACAGAACTTCCGCCGAAGAATCGAATCGGCTCGCGGCGGCCCCGGGAAGGCCGGAATATCAGGCTTCTCCGAGGATGCGGCCGGCAATTTTGGCCTCGAACTTCGCCGCCTGCTCCGCCGTGACCTGGTTGAGCTGCACTGCCCGGGCCAGGTCTGCCTGCACCCCGTCCAGGCGGGCGGAAGCTTCGGCCGCGGGGCTGAGGATGATCGAGGCCGCGAGCGCCGCGGCCGCTATCGAGGTCGCCGCCGTCGTGAGGGAGCTCGCGGCTGCGGCGGTGCTGCTGGTGACGTAACGGACGGCCTTGCGGTTCATGTGCCTTGCCTTTCAAGCGGCTCTTCCAACGGATACAACTCTGCCGGGGCAGGCTTCGTTCCCCCCGTGGTTCAGCTTTGAGCCAACTGTGAGGACCGGTCCTCCCGCGGCACCTTCACAACCGGAGCATCCGTACTAGGCTGGAATGCAGAAAACACCGCCCTCAGCAGGGCGCCCGGACAACCATCAGGAGGACAGTCATGGCAGGCGAATCCACATTCGACGTCGTCAGCAAGGTCGACAAGCAGGAGGTCGCCAACGCGCTGAACCAGGCGCAGAAGGAACTGGCGCAGCGTTACGACTTCAAGGGCGTTGGCGCCGAGGTCGACTTCAGCGGCGAGAAGATCCTCATGAAGGCCAACTCGGAGGAGCGGGTGCTGGCCGTCTTGGACGTGTTGCAGTCCAAGCTCATCCGCCGCGGTATCTCGCTGAAGTCCCTCGACACGGGCGAGCCCTACCCTTCCGGCAAGGAGTTCCGGCTCGAGGCCACCATCAAGGAAGGCATTGCCCAGGACCTGGCGAAGAAGATCAACAAGCTGATCCGCGATGAGGGGCCCAAGTCGGTCAAGTCGCAGATCCAGGGCGACGAGCTCCGCGTGACCTCCAAGTCCCGCGACGACCTGCAGGAGACCATGAACCTGCTGAAGGGCTTCGACGAGGCCGACCTGCAGTTCGTGAACTTCCGCAGCTAGGAGCGCCATCACCGACGCCGGGGCCCGGCTTTTTCGCGTCTACCCCAGCTGCCGGCCCGCCATCCGCTCGAGCCGCCCGATCCGCTCGCTCATCGGCGGGTGCGTGGAGAACATCCGCGCCATGCCGCCGCCGCGGAACGGGTTCGCGATCATCAGGTGCGAGGCGTTCACCAGCCGCTGGTCCTGCGGCAACGGCGCGAGCTGCACGCCCTGCTCGATCTTGCGCAGGGCGGAGGCCAGCGCCAGCGGGTCCCCGGTGAGCGACGAGCCGTCTTCGTCGGCGTCGTACTCGCGGGTCCGGGAGATGGCCATCTGGATCAGCGAGGCGGCGAACGGCGCCAGCAGCGCCATCGCGAGCAGCGCCAGCGGGTTGCCGTTGCGCCGGTCGCCGCCACCCCCGAAGAAGAGCAGCATCTGACCCACCGAGGTGATCACGCCGGCGACGGCGGCAGCCACCGAGGACGTGAGGATATCCCGGTTGTAGACGTGCATCAGCTCGTGGCCCAGCACGCCACGGAGTTCACGGGCGTCGAGCAGCTGCAGGATGCCCTGCGTGCAGCAGACCGCAGCGTTTTGCGGATTCCGGCCGGTGGCGAAGGCGTTCGGCGCCAGCGTCGGCGAGACGTAGATCCGGGGCATCGGCTGGTTGGCGCGGGCTGAGAGCTCCCGGACAATCTGGTACAGCTGGGGCGCCTCGGCTTCCGTCACCGGGTAGGCCTGCATGGACCGGATCGCGATCTTGTCGCTGTTCCAGTATCCGTAGGCCGTGGTGCCGACGCCGATCAGCGCCATGATCCAGATCGGTGCCGCGCTGCGCGTGCCCGATCCGATCAGCGCGCCGAGGCCCAGCAGCACCGCCCAGAGCACCCCGAACAGGGCCGCCGTCTTCAGGCCGTTGTGATGGTTGTGCACTGGTCCTCCCGTTATGCCCCGGGTGTCCCCAAAGGATCACCCACTTGAGAAACGAACCGCTACGGGACCGGGTTCCGCGCGTCGTACGCCAGGAAGCCGGACTGCCGGCGGGCCACGAGCCAGGCCACCACCGCGCACAGCACGCCGCCCGCGAGCAGGACCCAGCCCTCACTGAGCAGCTTAGTCGCGCCGCCCGCCAGCATGTCCCCGACCCGGGGCCCGCCCGCGACGACCACCACGAAGACCCCCTGCAGCCGGCCGCGCAGGTGGTCCGGGGCGGCCGACTGCAGGATCGTGGTGCGGAAGACTGCGCTGACAGAGTCGGCGATGCCGGCGAGCGCGCAGCACACGGCGGCCGGCACCAGCCACAGGGTCACACCGCCGGCACCGGCGCGGCCGGCGAGCACGACAACCAGGCCCAGCCCCGCGATCGAGGCGCCCCAGCCCATGACGGACCAGACCACCGCGGCGCCTTGGGCACGGACCGCGCCGAGGGGCCCGGAAAAGAGTCCGGCCAGGAAAGCGCCCACGGCGGTCGAGGCGAGGAGCACACCGACCGTGGCCTCGCCGCCGCCGATCATCAGCGCGCCGATGGCAGGCAGCAGGGCCCGCGGCTGGGCCAGGATCATGGCCACCAGGTCGATGACGAAGGTCATGCGCAGATTGGGCCGCGTGCCGAGGAAACGGAAGCCCTCGACGACGGAGCGCAGTCCCGCCCGGTGCGAGGCCTGCCCCGGCGGCATCGGCGGGAGCTTGAGCAGGGCCCAGACCACAAAGGCGAAGCTGGCCACGTCGACCGTGTAGGTCCAGGCGAAGCCGACCGTGGCGACCAGCACGCCGGCCAGCAACGGCCCGGCGGTCATGGTCAGGCCGAAGATCATCATGCTCAGGGCGTTGGCCGCCGGCAGGAGCTCCTTGCGCACGAGCACCGGGATGATGGCGCTGCGGGCTGGCTGGTTGATGGCCTGCGCACCGCTCTGCACGGCGACCAGGAGGTACAGCAGCCAGACATTTCCCAGCTGCAGCCAGGCCTGCAGCGCCAGCGCACCGGTGGTCAGCCAGAGCACCGCGGAGGCGAGGAGCGCGACCTGGCGGCGGTCATGGGCGTCCGCGATGGATCCGCCGAGCAGGCCGCCAAATACGAGCGGGACCAGGGCGAAAATGCTCAGCAGGCCCACGTAGAGGCTGTCCTGGGTGAGCCGGTAGACCTCGAGGCTGACGGCCACCAGGGTGAGTTGGCTACCGAGCGCCGAGGCGGCGGAACCCAGCCACAGGCGGCGGAACGCCGGGCTCTCGCGCAAAGGCGTGATGTCCGCCAGGAATTTCCCCACCCGGCAACTCTAGTGGGACACAATGGCGAAATAAGCCGAACCTTATTGTGAGCTGCTAAAAATAAGTGTTTGAATGGGGCCATGACGGATACCGCGGGCAGCAGCGAGGCATGGGCTGCCGCCCTGCGCGCCCACGGACGCCGGGTGACCAAGCAGCGGTTGGCCGTGCTGGCCGCCGTCGCACGCCATCCGCATTCGCCGGCGGAGGGCATCCTTGCCGCCGCCCGCGAGGAACTGCCGGACCTGACGGCACAATCCGTCTATGTGGTCCTCGGCGACCTGACCGAGATGCAGATGCTGCGCCGGTTCGAACCTCCCCACTCCCCTGCGCTGTATGAGACCCGGGTGGGCGACAACCACCACCACGCAGTCTGCATCAGCTGCGGCCGCGTCGAGGACGTCGAATGCGCCGTCGGCCACGCGCCGTGCCTGACCCCGCACTGGGAGGCGGGCTCCAAGCCCATGACCATCCAGATCGCGGACGTCCTGTACCAGGGCATCTGCGAGGACTGCCAGCGCACCCAAAAACTTCCCGCCGACCGTAACTAAGTTAGAAACAGAAATAGGAGAACGATGACTCAGAACATCTCTGCGCCCGCAGTGTCCACGACACAGTCCGGAGCCCCCGTCACGTCCGACGCCCACTCGCAGTCCGTCGGTGCCGACGGCGCGATCATCCTCACCGATCACTACCTGATCGAGAAGCTGGCCCAGTTCAACCGCGAACGCGTGCCGGAGCGCGTCGTGCACGCCAAGGGCGGCGGCGCGTTCGGTACCTTCAAGACCACCGGCGACGTGTCCCAGTACACCAAGGCCGCACTGTTCCAGCCGGGCACCGAGACGGACATGCTCATCCGCTTCTCCTCCGTCGCCGGCGAAAACGGCTCCCCCGACACCTGGCGTGACCCGCGCGGCTTCGCCGTGAAGTTCTACACCACCGAGGGCAACTACGACCTGGTCGGCAACAACACCCCGGTGTTCTTCATCCGCGACGGCATCAAGTTCCCGGACTTCATCCACTCGCAGAAGCGCCTCCCGGGCACCCACCTGCGCGACGCCGACATGCAGTGGGACTTCTGGACCCTCTCCCCCGAGTCCGCGCACCAGGTCACCTGGCTCATGGGCGACCGCGGACTGCCGGCCTCCTGGCGCGAAATGCAGGGCTACGGCTCGCACACCTACCAGTGGATCAACGCCGCGGGCGAGCGCTTCTGGGTCAAGTACCACTTCAAGTCCAACCAGGGCGTCAAGTCCCTGACGGGCGATGAGGCCGAGTCGCTGGCCGGCTCGGACGCGGACTTCTACATCCGCGACCTGCAGGAGAACATTGCCGCGGGCAACTTCCCGTCCTGGGACCTGCACGTGCAGGTCATGCCCTACGAGGACGCCAAGACCTACCGCTTCAACCCGTTCGACCTCACCAAGGTGTGGCCGCACAGCGACTACCCGCTGGTCAAGGTCGGCACCATGGAGCTGAACAAGAACCCGGAGAACTACTTCGCGCAGATCGAGCAGGCCACCTTCGCGCCGTCGAACTTCGTGCCGGGCATCGCCGCTTCACCGGACAAGATGCTGCAGGCCCGCATCTTCTCCTATGCCGACGCACACCGTTACCGCGTGGGCACCAACCACGCCCAGCTGCCGGTCAACCTGCCCAAGAGCCAGGTCAACAACTACAGCCAGGACGGCCAGGGGCGCTACCACTTCAACGCGCCCTCGGTTCCGGTGTACGCCCCGAACTCCGTCGGCGGCCCGGCTGCCGTGGAACCGCAGAGCCCGGCCGGCGGCTGGGAGAACGACGGCGAGCTGACGCTCTCCGCGCACTCCCTGCACGCTGAGGACGGCGACTTCGGCCAGGCCGGCACGCTGTACCGCGAGGTGTACGACGACGGCGCCAAGGCCCGCCTGCTGGACACCATCACCGGCGCCGTGGGCGGCGTGAAGAGCCCGGCCATCAAGGAACGCGCCATCCAGTACTGGACCAACGTCGACGCCGAGCTCGGCGCGAAGCTGCGCGCCAACCTCGGCGCCGCCGCTGCCGGCGCTGCAACCTCGGACGCCGAGGCCGCCAACAAGGTCGGCTAACTGCCCCAGCACCGAAGAACACCCCGCCGCGGAGACCCGCGGCGGGGTGTTCCGCTTTCCCCGGCACTTCCCGGAATTTCCCGCCGTTCCGACCAACCCGCGGCGGCGCGCCGACTATAGTCGGGTAAATGAATCCGGGAATTATTTACCTTGTCGGCACGTCCGGCCACCCCAACTTCGGCGATGAGTTCATTGCCGCCGCCTGGCTCAAATACCTCGCCGTGGCCCGGCCAGACGCCGATGTCTGGCTGGACAGCCCCCAACCTGGGATGGCGCAGGTGCTCTTCGAGGGCCTGCATCCGCGGCTCCGGGTCACCAACACCCTCTGGCGCCTGGTGCATGAAAACGCCGACCTTCCCGCCGACGAGGCCGCGAAGAACATCCGCGAACGCGTCACCGGCCTGGGTACCCCGGCGTACGATCTGGGCCTCCTGAAGATGCGGGAAGCCGAATCGCTCCACCTGATCGGCGGCGGCTACGTCAATGAAACCTGGCCGCACCACGCCGGGCTGGTCGTCGGCATGCGCGCGGTCGGTGAAATGACCGGCGCCAAGCTCTTCGCCACCGGACAAGGGCTCATGCCGGTGCTGTCACCGGCCCCCGGGGAAACGCCGCTGTTCCGCGGGTTCACCTACGCCCGTGCGCGCGACGAGGCGAGCGCGGCCGCGCACGGGCTGGAGATGGGCCTGGACGACGCCTTCCTCGGGATCGAAGAGGAACTCTCCCGGACCGAAGCAGCCCCCGGCCTCTACGTCTGCATCCAGAGCGACATGGCGGATCCCGGCCGGCTCGAATCCGCCGTGGAACTCGCCCGCGCCGAAATCGAGCGGGCTGCCCGCCAGGGCATCGCTGCGTACTACGTCGAAGCCATCCCCGGCTTCGACCGGGCAGCCTACGAGCGGCTGGCGGATCTCATCCCCGAGGAGCGGTTCGTGCCGTTCGTCCACGTCTGGAACCACGGACTCCCGCTCTCCGACCAGCAGACCTGGGTCACCAGCCGTTTCCACCTCCACCTGCTGGCGGCTGCCGCCGGGGCGCGCGGCATCGCCGTCGGGATGAAAAAGGGCTACTACGACGTCAAACACGAATCGGTGACCGCCCTGGGAAGCGGCTGGCCGCTCGCCCTGGACGAGGGTAGCCCGGCCATGCCGGCGCAGGCAGGGCCGCTGGCGGCGAAGCTGCCCGCGCTGCTGGCCCGCAAGCGCGCCGAAGCCGAGACCCTCTATCCGGCGGAACCCGGCGTTCCGGCCCAGCCGGCTTCCAGTGCCGCCAAGCTGTTCAACCTCGCACGGAGCGGGGTATCACGGCGGGGCAGGGGCTAGGCCAGGCCGGCCGCCGCGCCGGCCGCTGACGAGCCTGCCGCGCCCGGCGTGGACGCGCCGGCTGCCGCCGGCCGGTGGCCCTTCTTGGCCAGCTGGATCTGCTCGTAGACGTGGTGGCGGAGCTCCGTGAAGCGGGGCAGTGACCGGGTCTCCAACTGGTCGCGTTCGGCCGGAAGGTCGATCACGATGTCCTCCTGCACCACGGTCGGGGAGCTGGAGAGGATGATGACCCGCTCGCCCAGGTACACGGACTCATCGATGTCGTGGGTGACGAAAAGCACCGTCACGCCGAGCTTCTTCCACACCACCCGGATCAGGTCCTCAAGGTCCGCGCGGGTCTGGGCGTCCACGGCCGCGAACGGTTCGTCCATCAACAGGACCTCGGGCTGGTACGCAATGGCGCGGGCGATCGCCACGCGCTGCTGCATGCCGCCGGAGAGCTGCCACGGGTAGGAGCGCGGCACGTGCGCCAGGCCCACCGCCTCGAGGGCCTCGTCGACGAGCCGGTCACGTTCGGCCTTGGGCACGCCCTGGTTCTTCAGCGGCAGCTCCACGTTGTCCCGGACGCGCATCCAGGGAAACAACGACCGGCCGTACTCCTGGAACACCACGGCCATCTTCTTCGGCGGACCGGACACCCGCTTGCCGTCCAGGAGCACTTCGCCCTCGGTGGGCGCCATCAGGCCCGAGATGCACTTGAGCAGGGTGGTCTTGCCGGATCCCGAGGGGCCCACGAGGCAGGCCAGTTCCCCGGCGCGGAGATCGAAGGTGAGGTTCCGCACCGCCTCGACGTCGCCGCCGTCGGTCTGGTAGACCTTCTTCAAGCCGCGGACCGAAAGCATCGCTTCCGGGGCCGCCGGGGCTGCACTAGGCTGCATTTTCTACCTCTTTCTGGCCGTGGTACCAGCGCAGGATGTTCCGCTCGGCCCACTGGAAGATGAATGACATGGCCACACCCAGGAGCCCGAGCACCACAATGCCGGACCACATTTCCGGGATGGCGAACGAGCGCTGGAACTGGACAATGGTGAAGCCCAGCCCGGAGGACGAGGCGAACATTTCGGAAATGACCATCAGGATCAGCCCCAGGGACAGCGACTGGCGAACGCCGGCCATGATCTGCGGGCTGGCCGACGGCAGGACGAGATACCGGACCCGGGCCCAGCCATCGATGCCATAGGTGTGGCTGGAGTCGGAGAGGACGGAGTCCACGGCCCGGACGCCTTCGATCGTGTTCAGGAGGACGGGCCAGACACAGCCGGAGATGATGACAACGACCTTCATGGAATCCGTGATGCCCAGCAGCAGCATCAGCACGGGGACCAGCACGGGCGGCGGAATGGCGCGGAAGAATTCCAGCGTGGGTTCCAGCAGCGCACGGAGCCATTTGACCGAGCCGATCAACACACCGCCGACGACGCCGATCGCGATCGCCGCAACAACGCCGACCAGGAGCCTGCCGATGCTGGGCAGCACGTCCGAGAAGAAGCGCGGGCCGAACCACACCTGGCCGAACTTGCTGACCAGGGCGGCGGGAGTGGGGACGAAGAAGTTGACTGAGCCCAGGGTGGCCGCCCACCAGGCCAGGACCAGCAGGACCGGCAGGGCCAGCACGTAGCCCGCGGTTTTCAGTGCTTTCATACGATCGCCTCGGAACGGACGGAGGAGTGCCAGGACAGGGTCTTCTTCTCGATGAACCGCATCAGGACGTTGATCAGGACGCCGATCAGGCCCGTCGCGAGGACTAGGGCGTACATGCCGGAGATGGCGCCGCCGGACTGCGCGAGCGCAATTTCACGGCCGAGGCCCGGCGAGCCGATGACGAGCTCCGCCGTGATGGCCAGCACCAGGGCAACCGTGGCGGCGAGCCGGACGCCGGTCATCAGGTACGGCAGGGCGGTGGGGAACACAACGTAGCGAATCCGGGCCATCGCGCCCAGCCCGTAGGTCTTGGCGGTGTTGTTGGCGACCATGTCGACGTCGGCCACTCCGTAGAGGACCTGGATCAGTACCTGCCAGAAGGCTGCGTAGGTGATCAGCATGAGGGAGGACTCAATCTTCACGCCGAAGAGCAGCACGGCCAGCGGAATCAACGCCACGGACGGGATGGGGCGCAGGAACTCGACGGTGGAATTGGTGGCTTTGCGCAGGAAGGTGCTGGAGCCGATGATAAAGCCCAGCAGCACCGCGAGGGCGACGGCGATGATGAGGCCAAGGAACCAGGCCTTCATCGTTTCGCCGACCGAGACCCAGAACGCGGTCAGGCTGAAGTCACGGAGCAGCGCCGCAATGACCTCGCTGGCCGGCGGCAGGTACCGTGCGTCGATGATGCCCAGCCGGGGAATGAGCTCCCAGGTGGCCAGGAATCCCACGATCCCGGCGACGCCGAGGAGCTGTTTTACCGGAAGTCTGCGCGCGGACCGCCGGTCCCGCCCCGCAATGGGGGCGGAACCGCCGGCGAGTGGAGCCGCTTGACTCACGGGAGCAGGTCGCCGGCGCTCGGGGCCTTGGACAGCGTGCCGTACCGGGCGGCGGCGTCGCCGAGGGTCTTGAAGGCGTCCTTGTTGAACTCCACCCGGTAGCGCGGCAGGATCATCTTGGCGCGGGTGGCTTCGTCAATCTTGGTGTAGGTGCCCACGATGTCGCGGACCTCCTGCGGGTGCGCCTGGGCGTATTCGAGGGACTTGTTCATGGCCCGGGTGAACTTCTGGGTCAGGTCAGCCTTGCCCTTGATGGTGTCCGACTTCGTGAAGTAGCCGGCAATGTCCAGCTCGGGGCTCATGTCCGCGAAGTTCGAGGAGATGATCTTGCCGCCGTCGGCCACCGCCTTGGACAGGAAGGGCTCCAGGATCCAGGCCGCGTCGACCTGCTTGTTGGCAAGGGCAGCGGGGGCATCCGGGAAGGCCACCTCAACGAACTTCACTTCAGCGGTGCTGCCGCCGTCCTTTTCGATAACGGACTTGATGGTGGTGTCACCGATGTTGGAGAGGTTGTTCACCGAGACGGTCTTGCCCGCGAGGTCCTTCGGGGACTTGATGCTGGAACCGGCCGGGACAACGACGCCGCCGATGTCCTTGCCCTTCTCCCCCGTGGTCGAGGCGCCGTTGGCCACGAACTTCAGGTCAAGGCCCTTGTCCTTGGCCACCATGACCGAGATCAGGTTGGAGAAGGCGAAGTCGAAACTGCCGCTGACCACACCGGGCACGATCGCCGCGCCGCCGGTGGCCGTCTGGATGTCCAGCTGGAGTCCTTCGTCCTTGAAGAAGCCCTGCTTGTTGCCCAGGTAGATGGGGGCGCAGTCGACAATCGGGATCACACCGACGCTGATCTTGGTCAACTCGCCGCCGCCCGAGGCGCCCCCGGACGCGGTGCCGCCGCCCGTCGAACTCGGCGATCCGCTGCTGCAGGCCGAGAGTGCGAGGACCGATGCGGCAGCCAGCACGGTGATAATACGACGTTTCATGTTCACTCCTGTGTGCGCATTGGCGTGAGAGTGACTAGCCCCCAAGCCCCATGTGTTCGCTTCCCGAACAATCGTTCAAAAATAAGTCTGTCCCAAGGCTACTGTGAGGTCAACCACATTGGGCGCATTGTTACACCTCTGAGACGACTGCGGAAGAGGCTGCGCACGGATGACAAACGCGGGGCCACCTGCGGCCCATCCGGACAGGCCGGACGGGCCGCAGGTGACCCCGCGCTGGATTTCCGCGGTGCGGCTAGGAGCGGGTAAGCGACTCCGCCTTTTCTGACTGGTCCGCGGCTGCGTTGTCGTCGGCGTTGTCGTCGGCGTTGGCGCCGTCGTTCATGGGCGCAGCCGGCGTGCCGGCGGCCTTGACGCCGGGGCTGTTGACAGCGGCCCTGGCCTCGGCGAACTTCTCGTTGAGGCGGGAATGGCGCTGGCCGTAGGCGAAGTAGATCGCAATGCCGATGACCAGCCAGATGGCGAAGAAGATCCAGGTCTCCACAGCAAGGTTCGTCATCAGGTACAGGCACAGCACGGCCGACACGACCGGCAGCACCCTCCCGAACGGCACGCGGAATGCCGGCTTGAGGTCGGGGCGCTTCTTGCGCAGTACCAGGATGCCGAGGCTGACCATCACGAACGCGGAGAGCGTGCCGATGTTGATCATTTCCTCCAGCAGGTCCACGTTGGTCAGCCCGGCCACGAGCGCCACGGCGGTGCCGCAGATGATCTGCAGGCGGGCCGGCGTCGCACGGATGGTGCCGGTCTTGGACAGCGAGCGCGGCAGCAGGCCGTCGCGGCTCATCGCCATGACCACGCGGGAGAGGCCCATCAACAGGACCATAATCACCGTGGTCAGGCCCACGAGCGAGCCGAAAGCGATCACCTTGGCGGCGTCGGTGTTGCCGACGGCCTCGAAGGCAGTGGTCAGCGTGGGATTCTTTGCCTCGGCCAGCTTGGTGTAGGAAACCATGCCGGTCAGCGCGAGCGAGACCAGGATGTAGAGCACGGTGACGATCGCGAGGCCGCCGAAGATGCCGCGGGGCAGCGTCTTCTGCGGGTTCTTGACCTCCTCGGCGGAGGTGGCGACGACGTCGAAGCCGATGAAGGCGAAGAAGACCAGTGCGGCGCCGGCGAAGATACCCAGCGTGCCGTACTGCGCGGGGGCCGCGCCGGTCAGGAAGCCGAAGAAGGACTGCTTGAGCACGTCCGTGGCGCCGGTGCCGCCGGTGGGCTGGGAGGCCGGGACGAACGGAGCGTAGTTCTCGAACTTCACGTAGCTGAAGCCGACCACAATCACGAAGAGCACGACCGCGATCTTGATCAGCGTGAAGACGTTGCCGACGCGGGCCGAGAGCTTGGTCCCCAGGACCAGCAGGACCGTGAAGACGGCGACAATCAGGAAGGCGCCCCAGAAGAGGTCGACGCCTGCCACGGAGATCGACGGCGGAATGTCCAGTCCCATCAGCGCGAAGACCTTGCTGAGGTAGATGCCCCAGTACTTCGCGATCACGGCGGCCGCGGTGAACAGCTCGAGGATGAGGTTCCAGCCGATAATCCAGGCGAGCACCTCGCCCATGGTGGCGTAGGTGAAGACATAGGCGGAGCCTGCCACCGGAATGGCCGTGGCGAATTCGGCGTAGCACATGATGGCGAGGGCGCAGGTGACGGCGGCGATCGCGAAGGAGATGGTGACGGCGGGGCCGGCAAAGTTTGCGGCAGCCTTGGCTCCGACCGAGAAGATTCCGGCGCCGACGGCAACGGCGACACCCATGATCATCAGGTCCCAGGTGCTGAGCGAGCGCTTCAGCTTGCGTCCGGGCTCATCGGCGTCGGCAATCGACTGCTCAATGGATTTGGTCCGGAAAAGGTTCATAGCAAAGTCCAAAATCTCGGTAGCTGGGTGGAAACGGACCTATTAAGAGTAGTGTCCATCCACTGGACGGCCGCCTTTATCCCACATTGTGAGACGCAAAAGAGCGCGAACGTACACTTGGGGCCCCTCCCGCGAGGGCCCCAAGTGTACGTTCGCGCTCAGAAGTCAGCGGCTCAGACCGGCCAGTCCATCAGTGTCGAGCGGATCAGGAATCGCTTCCCCTCGGGCGCTTCCACCGAGAAGCCGCTTCCCCGGCCGGATACGACGTCGACCGTCAGGTGCGTATGGCTCCAGTAGTTGAACTGCTCCCGCGACATCCAGAACTCCAGCGGCTGCGGCTGCAGGCCGTCCGAAATATCGAACAGCCCCAGCAGCACGTCCGAGTCGCCGGTGAGGAACTCCCCCGCCGGATAGCACATGGGTGAGGACCCGTCGCAGCAGCCGCCGGACTGGTGGAACATCAGGGGCCCGTGCTGGAGCCAGAGTTTGCGCAGCAGCTGCACGGCCTCGGGGGTGAGGGCCACGCGGGAGAAGTCTTCGCCGGCCATCGTCACGGCGGCGTCGAGCCTGGTCTGGGTCATCTTGGCTTCTCCTGGCAGGGGTGGGGTCGGGGGGCGCCGTGGGTCCCGGCGCCGGAAACAGGGGGCGGACCGGTAAGGTCCGCCCCGCCGCGTCGGCCTAGAAGAAGCCGAGCTTGTTCTCGTTGTAGCTGACCAGCAGGTTCTTGGTCTGCTGGTAGTGGTCCAACATCATGGCGTGGTTCTCGCGGCCGATGCCGGAGGACTTGTACCCGCCGAACGCGGCACCGGCCGGGTAGGCGTGGTAGTTGTTGACCCACACCCGGCCGGCCTGGATCTCACGGCCGGCGCGGTAGGCGACGTTGCCGTTGCGGGACCAGACGCCGGCGCCGAGGCCGTAGAGGGTGTCGTTCGCGATGCCCATGGCGTCGCTGTAGTCGCTGAAGCGGGTCACCGACACCACCGGGCCGAAGATCTCCTCCTGGAAGATTCGCATCTTGTTGTGGCCCTCGAAGATGGTGGGCTGGACGTAGTAGCCGCCGGCGAGGTCGCCGGACAGCTCCGCGCGGGCGCCGCCGGTGAGTGCCTTGGCGCCCTCCTGCTTTCCGATGTCGATGTAGGACAGGATCTTCTCGAGCTGGTCGTTGGAGGCCTGGGCGCCAAGCTGGGTGTCGGTGTCCAGCGGGTTGCCCTGGATGATCTTCTGGGTGCGGGCCAGCGCGTCGGCCATGAAGGAGTCGTAAATACCCTCCTGGACCAGGGCGCGGGACGGGCAGGTGCAGACTTCGCCCTGGTTGAAAGCGAAGAGGGTGAAGCCTTCGAGGGCCTTGTCGTAGAAGGCGTCGTTGCTGTCGGCGACGTCGTTGAAGAAGATGTTGGGGCTCTTGCCGCCGAGTTCCAGGGTGACCGGGATCAGGTTCTGGGACGCGTACTGGCTGATCAGGCGGCCGGTGGTGGTTTCGCCGGTGAAGGCGATCTTGCGGATCCGCGGGCTGGAGGCCAGCGGCTTGCCTGCCTCCACGCCGAAGCCGTTCACGACGTTGATGACGCCCGCCGGCAGCAGGTCGCTGATCAGTTCCATCAGCACCAGGATCGAGGACGGGGTCTGCTCGGCCGGCTTGAGGACGACGGCGTTGCCGGCGGCGAGCGCGGGGGCCAGCTTCCAGACGGCCATCAGGATCGGGAAGTTCCAGGGGATGATCTGGCCGACGACGCCGAGCGGCTCGTGGTAGTGGTAGGCGGTGGTGTCGTCGTCGAGCTGGGACAGCCGGCCCTCCTGGGCGCGGACGGCCGACGCGAAGTAGCGGAAGTGGTCCGCGGCGAGCGGAATGTCGGCGTTGAGGGTCTCACGGATCGGCTTGCCGTTGTCCCAGGACTCGGCGACGGCGAGCATCTCGGTGTTCTCGTCGATCCGGTCGGCGATCTTGTTCAGGATGGCGGCGCGCTCGGCGACGGAGGTCTTGCCCCAGGACGGCGCGACCTTGTGTGCGGCGTCCAGGGCGAGTTCAATGTCCTCGGCGGTGCCGCGGGCGACCTCGCAAAACGCCTTGCCGGTCACCGGGGTGATGTTCTCGAAGTACTGGCCCTTGACCGGGGCAACCCACTCCCCACCGATCCAGTTCTCGTACCGGTCCTTGAAGGTGACCTTCGAGCCCTCGGTACCGGGCTGTGCGTAGACAGTCATTGCTAGCTCCTTTGCTGTGCAAGATGGTGGGCGGAGGCGGCCAGGATTCCTGCGGCCGCCGCTGGCATCAGCTTAGGAGCGCGGAGGTTGCAAGCAGGTTGCAACCATGTGAGCCGGATCACGCCCACTCCAGGGCAGGCCTATGACGGGGCACGCGGCGCACGGCAACGGCCAGGCTCAGGCGCTCAACTCCGCTTCCAGCCGTTCCAGGTCCGCAACGACGGCGGCCCGCTTTGGCGAGCGCGGCGGCAGCAGCTTCAGCGCCGCCGTGCGGACCCCGACGTCGTCCTGCGCCTCCGGCAGCTCCGCGTACTTCAGCAGCGACTCCGCGCTGCCGTCGGTCAGGACGGCCTCGCGCAGCAGGGCGGAGACGCGGTTGCGGAGTTCGCTGATCCCCGGCGCCTCGGAGCGGGGCAGGACCGCGCCGCGGTAGATTTCCAGTGCGATCCGGTGCGCGCCCCGCTGCAGGCAGCTGAGGACCTGGCCGGAGTCCGGCAGGAGGTCCACGGGCAACCGGTAGGGCCGGGACTCAGGGACGGCGTCGGGATTGAGCTGCTGCAGGACCTTGCGCAGGCGCACCATTTCGGCCCGCAGTGTCATGGTGGAGCCGCCGCGAGGGTAGAGCAGCGCACTCAGTTCCTCAGCGTTCAACCCCTCCGGATGCGTGCTGAGCAGGGCGAGGATTTCGCTGTGCCTGGCCGAAAGCGTGACGGTGCGGCCGTCGAGGCTCAGCACGGCCTGATCGCGGCCGAGCAGCTGCAGGCTGTTGCGGTAGAGGCTGCCGGACGCCCAGGTACGCGTTCCGGCGGTCCGCGCCTGGCCGCCGGTCACGGCGGCTGACGCAGTGCCGGACACGGCAGCTGCTGCCCGGCGCCGGGCCGGCGGGCCCTGCCGGGCGGCGGCAAGCTGGAGCCGTTCGACCCGCAGGTGCGCCTGCGCGGCGGCCACCGTCGCCTCGACAAGGGACAGGGTATGCGGCGCGACGGCGGATTCGGTGCCGGTGATGTCCACGACACCCAGCAAGGCGCCGGAATCCGGATCGTGGAACGGGACGGCGGTGCAGCTCCAGGGGTGCACCGAACGCTTGTAGTGTTCGGCGCCGGAGATCTGGATCCCGCGGCCCAGCGCGAGCGCGGTGCCGGGCGCGCTGGTGCCCACGGTCGCCTCGGACCAGTCGGCGCCGGGGACGAACATCATGCCCTCGGCGCGGCGCTGCATGGCGGGGTCACCCTCGACCCACAGCAGCCGGCCCACCTCGTCTCCCACGGCCACCAGCATGCCGCTGTCGTGGCTGGGCAGGACCAGGAGTTTGTGGATCACGGGCATGATCGCGGCCAACGGGTGCTGTCGGCGGTATTCCTCGAGCTCCTCGCGGTCCATTGCCAGCGGGGCTTCGGGGTTGTCCGGATTCGCGTGCAATTGGGCGGAACGCTGCCAGGACTCGCGGATCAGGCTGCGCAGCCCGGGCAGCTGCTCGGCCCCGGGGACCAGGGACCCAAGCTGCTCGTGCCCCGCACGGGCGGACTGCTGGCGAAGCTCAGGGCTCAGGCCGGAGCCGCGCGGGACGGCCTGCTGGACCGGATTCCTCATTGAACTCCCACCTGGCTGGCACCTTCGTTGGTGCGCGTCGGCGTCCTGGAAGGCGCCACGTCCGGCCAAGTCTAGTTCCGGGCGGGGCGTTTTGAAACGCATCTCGTTGCGCCGGCCGCGGAATCAGGTGGTGGTTCCCGGCGGCAGGACGTAGCTTGTGATCTCGCCCAGACGTCGAATCTCGGGCTTGGGCAGTCCTGCGGCCGCAACCAACTCCTGGAATTCCGGGCCGCTGCTAAAACGGTCAAAGACTTGCCGGTTTGGGCAGGTGTCCAGAACGGCAATGCCGTCCTCGGTCTGCACACACAGATGCAGTTCCAGCTGCCCCGCAGGCAGGAGGGCCAGCATTCGGTCGTGGCCGGCGAGAAGTTCTGCCGGATCACCGCGGAAGCTGTACATTCCCAAATACATTTGCTGTCTCCTTCGTGTGGATTGCGGTGTTCGGTTGCGGTGGATCGGGCATACGGGGCCTGTGCACTGATCGGGTTCACCGCTCGGCGACGGCAGGCCGCCGCCCGGCCCAGGGGCTCGCCTGTTCCAGCTGGGCCGCCAGCCGGAAGAGGGTGGCTTCGGCGCCGAACCCGGCGAGGAAGGACATCCCGACGGGAAGCCCTGCGGAATCGGCGTACAGGGGAACAGACATGGCCGGATTACCCGTGATGTTTGCGTATTCGGCATCGAACATGAGGAAGGTCCCGGCCTCCCGCTCCCCGTGGAGGGGGTCCTCCGGCGTCGCCGTCAGCGTCCCCAACTGCAGCGGTGGCCAGCCGACTGTCGGGGTCAGCCAGAGGTCGTAGGTCTGGAAGAACCCTGCCATCCGGCGGCTGAATCGTTGGAGTTCTTCCATGCCCTGCAGGTAGTCTCCGGCGCTGACTTTCCGGCCGCGCCCGAACAGGACGTCGGTATAGGGTTCCAGCTCCCCCGCTTCCGGCCCCCGGCCCGTCCGCCGCGTCCAGTACCCCTCAATCCAGGCGGCTGCGGACGCGTACACGGCCCGGATGGCACGGTGCCCTGCCCGGTCCAGTGGTTCGGGACGGCCCTCCTCGACGTCGTGGCCCAGTCTGCCCAGCAGGTCCACGGTGGCGTTGAAGGCCCGCAGGTACTCAGGGTGGACCGTCTGGCCACGGTTGGGGGTGGCTGTGGCGGCTATGCGCAGCCGCCCCGGCGGTGTCAGAGCTTCGGCCGCGTAGGGCCGAGGCTGCGGGGGAGCCCAGTACGGGTCACCGGGAGCCGGGCCGGCGACGGCGTCCAGCAGCGTTGCGGCGTCGCGCACCGTGCGGGTCAGGGCGAATTCGGCAGCGAGGCCGCCCGCGACGTCACCGTATTCCGGGCCCAGCGGCACCCGCCCCCGGGTAGGTTTGAGGCCGAAGACTCCGCACCATGCTGCCGGATAGCGCAGCGAAGCGCCGAGATCGTTGCCGTGTGCCATCGGGATGATTCCGGCCGCCACGGCGGCCGCCGAGCCGCCGCTGGACCCGCTCGTGGACAGGGCCAGGTCCCACGGGTTGTGCGTGGCACCGTGCAGCACCGGTTCACAGTGGGGACTCAGGCCGAACTCGCACGTGTTGGTCTTGCCGAGGATTTTCAGCCCGGCCCGGCGGAAGCGCCGCGCGAGTTCCTGGTCGTGGCGCGAGATATTTCCCGCAAGCCAGCGCGAGCCCTCGGAGAACGGAGTCCCGGCAATCTCCAGCGCGAGGTCCTTGACGAGGAACGGCACTCCGGGAAAGGGAACGTCACCGGGCCGTTCTTCGGCGCGTGCGCCGTCGCTGTCCGGAGAGGCGTTGTCCATTGAGGTGCCGTCCAGCTCGGCGATCACTGCGTTCACCGCCGGATTGATTTCCCTGATGCGGTCCCGCGCCTCAGCGAGCAATTCGGCAGGGCTGATCTGGCCGGAGCGGACCAGATCGGCCTGCCCGGTGGCATCCATCCAGCGGAGTTGTTCATCCACGGCTGTCTCCCCGACGGGACCAGAGACCGGATGGCCCCGCGATGCGCCGGTCGCTACGGCAGTCTCTGTGCGTGAAATTTTACGTCGGGAAGCGGCGCCGGGACAGGGCGAGGACCGGGGCCTGGCCTCCGGCCCTCAGGCGACCGCCCCGGAAGAGGCGAGCCGCGCGGAAAGGCTAGCCGCGGGAAATCTTGACCATCTCTTCGCGGGGCACAACCTTGATGCGTTCACGCACGACGCCGTCGGCCCCGCCGGAGGCGGACCATTCCGCGCCGAGAGCCAGTTCGTGGGCGTCGAGCTTGTTCCAGCCTTCCCACGTGGTGTATTCGATGCCGCGCTCTTCGAGCAGGTCGATGATGGCCTGTGGATCGGGGTTCTGTGCCGGCGGGAGGGTCAGACGGTCCTCGAGCAGGAAGCCGATGGTCTCCAGCGCGTCGCCCTTCGTGTGGCCGATCAGGCCGACCGGGCCGCGCTTGATCCAGCCGGTGGCGTAGATTCCCGGTACCGGGTTGCCCTCGGCGTCGAGCACCCGGCCGCCTTCGTTGGGGATGACGCCGCGGCGGGCGTCGTATTCCAGCTCATCCAGGGGTGAGCCGTGGTAGCCGATGGCGCGGTAGACGGCCTGGACCGGGTAGTCGACAAACTCCCCCGTGCCCTTGACGTTTCCGGTACCGTCCAGCCGCATCCGCTCGAACTTGATGCCGGCCACCTTGCCGGGGTGCGCGGCGTCGTCGTGAATTTCGACCGGGTTGTGCAGGAAGTGCAGGTGAAGCCGGCGGGAGGACGGCTCCTCCGCCTCGGCATGCTCCTCGACGAGCCAGTTCCCGAGGGTGTTAACCATGGTCTTAATCTGGTTGTTCGTGCGGATGGCCTCGTCGGAGGCTTCGTCGAACTCGAAGTCCTCGGGGTAGAGCACGATGTCCACGTCCCGGGCGTGGCTGAGCTCCCGAAGCTCCAGCGGGGTGAATTTCACCTGGGCCGGGCCGCGGCGGCCGAAGACGTGCACGTCCGTGACCGGGGAGTCCTTGAGCGCCCGGTAGACGTTGTCCGGGATCTCCGTAACGAGCAGGTCATCGGCGTGCTTGACCAACATCCGGGCCACGTCCAGGGCCACGTTGCCGTTGCCGATCACCGCGATTTCCTTGGCCTCCAGCGGCCAGTCGCGCGGCACATCCGGATGGCCGTCGTACCAGGACACGAAGTCGGCGCCGCCGAACGAGCCCTCGAGTTCGACGCCGGGAATGTCCAGGTCCGCGTCCTTGATCGCGCCCGTGGAGAAGATCACTGCGTCGTAGAACGCCCGGAAATCGTGAAGTGTGAGGTCCCGGCCGTAGGTGACGTTGCCGAGGAAGCGGATGTCCCCGCGGTCCAGGACCTTGTGCAGGGCATTGACGATGCCCTTGATCCGCGGGTGGTCCGGGGCCACGCCGTAGCGGATCAGGCCGTAAGGCGCCGGATAGGCCTCGAAGAGGTCGATGCTGACCTCGAAGTCGCCGTCCTTGACCTCGTTGGACTTGGTCAGGATATCCGCGGCGTAGACACCGGCCGGCCCGGCGCCGACGATCGCAACGCGGAGGGGACGTTTGGACGAAGATTCGGCCGAGTTGGACACGGGAGCCCTTCTGAGTCTTGGCGGGTGCGCCGGCAAAATACAGCGCACAATCCCCCATTCTAAATGTCCCCCGCGGCTTGGTGGCGCCCGGCGTGACCGAAATCGCAGGCCCCGGACGCGCTCCGCCGCGCCTTCGGGCAGGAATAGGAGCACCCGGGGTGGTGTTATTGGTCTTGTGCCTATCTCCGACCGACCCGCTGCCCCCGCCACCGTGACCCCGCCGGGTGCTGCGGCCCCCGCCGCAGGGGCCGCCGTCGGAACCCCTGCTCTGAAGGCGGGAGAGCTTAAGGCGGTGGACAAGGACACGACGGCGGGGATCCTCTTCGGCGTCGGCGCCTACGGGCTTTGGGGGTTGATGCCCCTCTACTTCTTCCTGCTGCAACCGGCCGGCGCCGTCGAAATTGTGGCCAACCGGGTCCTCTGGTCGCTCATTTTCTGCGTCCTGCTGATCACCGCCACCCGCTCCTGGCGGGTTCTGGGCGCTGCCTTCCGGAACCGCACGCTGATCGTCCCGCTGATGATCGCCGCGGTCCTGATCGCCGTGAACTGGCTGACCTACGTCTTCGGTGTGACCACCGGGCAGGCCGTGGAGGCCTCCCTGGGCTACTTCATCAACCCGCTCGTCTCGGTCCTGCTGGGCGTGGTGGTGCTGAAGGAGAAGCTGCGGCCGCTGCAGTGGGCCGCCGTCGGAATCGGCTTCATTGCCGTTGGCGTCCTCACGGTGTCCTACGGCAAACTGCCATGGATCGCCCTGACCCTGGCCTTCAGTTTCGGCCTCTACGGTTTCGTCAAGAAACGGGTTGGCCCGCGGGTGGACGCCATCACCAGCCTCTCGGTGGAGACGATTGTGCTGGCACCGATCGCCGGGGTGACCATGATCGTCCTGGCCATGACCGGGGCCGCAACGCTGACCGGCAACGGTGCCGGGCACTTCTGGCTGCTGGCCGCTTCGGGTGTCATCACCGCCGTCCCGCTGCTGTTCTTCGGTGCTTCCGCGCGGCGGCTTCCGATGACGATGATCGGGCTGCTGCAGTACTTCGCGCCGGTGCTGCAGTTCATCGTGGCGCTGGCCGTGTTCCACGAACCCATGACGACCGACCGCTGGATCGGCTTCGGCGTTGTCTGGCTCGCCCTGCTGGTGTTGACGGCCGACATGCTGCGCACCACCCGGAAGAACGTCGTGACCCGCCGGCGGGCCCGCGCCGCCGCCTGAGTCCCCCCGCTCTGAGCTACCCGGACCCAGCCACAGCGCGAACGTACACTTTGGGCCCACGTTTCCCCGCAAAACGGGGCCCAAAGTGTACGTTCGCGCCCAGGTGGCGTCAGTCCTCGGGGCTGGTGTCGATGCGCACGTAGTCGCGCGGCACCACGACCATGGGAACCGGCAAAGCGCGGAGCACCTTGTTGGCCGTGCTCCCGATGAACAGCTTGTTCTTTTCCGCCAGCCGGGACGATCCGACGATCATGATTTCCGCGTCGTCCCACTCGAGGTCGTCGATGGCCTCCTCGATCGTCCGGCCATGCGCGACCTCCACGCTCACGTGGTGACCAGCAGGCAGGCGTTCCGCCGCGGCCTTGAGCACGGTGTTGGCGTGGACGTGCGCGGCGTTGACGTTTTCGCCGCCGTCGCCCTCGGCATCCAGTTCGACGAGGGAGACCAGCCGCAGCGGCACGCCGCGGCGCTCGGCGGATTCGATCGCGACGTCGATAGCGGCTTCGGCCCCGGTGCGCCGGCCGACGGCGAGCGTCAGCCGGGTGATCGGCTCTGTGCGCCGGTAGCCGCGGGGCGCCAGGGCCACCGGGACCGGGGAGGCGTGCAGCAGTGCGTTGGCCACGCTGCCGACGCTGTAGCGCTTGAACAGGCCGTTGCTCGCGGCGCCCACCACAATCAGGCCGGCGCGGTATTCCAGTGCGGCGTCGATCAGGCCCGCGGCGAAGGAGTCCGCCTGGCGTACGTGGAAGCGGGCTTCGAGGCCCTCCGGGACCAGGGAAAGACCCTGCCGTTCGGCGGTCAGGACCGCCTGCTCCGCCGCGCTGACGCGGTTCCCCTGCGGGTTCAGCGCGACGTAGGGGGTGCTCCGGTCCACGACATGAACCAGGTCCAGATGGGCGCCCTGTGCCCTGGCCATGGCCGAAGCGAGCGCGACAGCGTCGGCGCCGCGGTCGTTGGGTGTGTAGCCAACTACGTATCGCATCTAAGAACCTCTTATGGGTCTGGGGCAGAATCCAGCTTGGCTCCGGGACTCCGGGCGACGTCGGCCGGTCTGCGTTCCTGCAGTGGTAGGAACGACTCTAGCCCAGCGACGCCGGGATTAGTGCGGATTTTGCGGGTACGCCGCTCAGGCACAGAGGAGCCGCGGACCCTGGGGTCCGCGGCTCCTCTGTGCGGCCGGTGCCTGGGAGGCGCGCTGCTAGGCGTTGGCCCGGACCGCCGCGGCCAGGACCTCGAGGCCATCGAGCAGAAGTTCGTCGCTGATGACCAGCGGCGGCAGCAGCCGGATCACGTTGCCGTAGGTGCCGCAGGTGAGGATGATGACGCCCTCCTTGAGGCAGGCTGCGGCGACGGCCTTGGTCAGCTCCGGGTTCGGCTCCTTGGAGCCGGCCTGGACAAGTTCGACGGCGAGCATCGCGCCGCGGCCCCGGACGTCCCCGACCACGGGGAGCTCGGTGGCGAGTTCGCGCAGCTTGCCGAGGGCCAGTTCCTCGATGTGGCGGGCGCGGGCGTTGAGGTCGTACTGCTCCATCGAGCCGATGGCGGCCAGCGCGGCGGCGCAGGCCACCGGGTTGCCGCCGTAGGTGCCGCCGAGGCCGCCCGGGTGCACGGCGTCGAGCAGCTCCGCACGGCCGGTGATGGCGGAGAGCGGCATGCCGCCGGCGATGCCCTTGGCCATGGTGATGATGTCCGGGACGACGCCTTCGTGGTTCACGGCGAACCACTCACCGGTGCGGCAGAAGCCGGACTGGACCTCGTCGGCGATGAAGACGATGCCCTTGTCCTTGGCCCAGGCCGCGAGGGCCGGCAGGAAACCCTCGGCCGGGACGATGAAACCGCCCTCGCCCTGGATGGGTTCGATGATGATGGCGGCAACCTGCTCGCCGCCGATCTGCTTCTCGATCATGGTGATGGCGCGCTTGGCGGCCTCGGCACCGGTGATCTCCGGGTTTTCCTCGCGGTACGGGTAGCTCATCGGCATCCGGTAGACCTCGGGCGCGAACGGGCCGAAGTTGGTTTTGTACGGCATGGCCTTGGCGGTCAGCGCCATGGTGAGGTTGGTGCGGCCGTGGTAGGCGTGGTCGAAGGCGACGACGGCGTCCCGGCCGGTGGCGAGGCGGGCCACCTTGACGGCGTTTTCCACGGCTTCGGCGCCGGAGTTGAAGAGCACAGTGCGCTTCTCGTGGTCGCCCGGGGTGAGGCGGTTCAGTTGCTCGGCGACGGCCACGTAGCCCTCGTAGGGCGTGACCATGAAGCAGGTGTGGGTGAAGTGCTCCACGGCTTCCTTGACGGCGCCGACGACGGCGGGGTCCGAGGCGCCGACGCTCGTCACGGCGATGCCGGAGCCAAGGTCGATGAAGGAGTTGCCGTCGACGTCGTGGATGATGCCGCCGTCGGCGTCGGCGACGTAGACCGGGACGCTGGAGGCGACGCCGGACGCGACGACGGCCTTGCGGCGCTCGGTCAGGGCGACGGACTTGGGACCCGGGAAGTCGGCCTGGACGCGGCGCTTCTGCTCCAGGCGGTAGGTGATGTCATGGACGGTGGTGGTCATGGGTACGCCTTTCTAAGCGTGCGGGGTGGGCGGCGAAGCCGGTCATTAAGTCGGGGCGCGGGTGGCGGATTATGCGACGGCGTTATGCATCTAAGGCACTCATGACGTGCTTGATCCGGGTGTAGTCCTCGACGCCGTACATCGAGAGGTCCTTGCCGTAGCCGGACTGCTTGAAGCCGCCGTGCGGCATCTCGGCGGTCAGCAGGATGTGGGTGTTGATCCAGACGGCGCCGAAATCCAGGTCGCGGCTGACCCGCATGGCGGTGCCGTGGTCCGTGGTCCAGACGCTGGAGGCCAGCGCGTAGTCGACATCGTTGGCCAGCTCGATCGCCTCTGCCTCGGTGCTGAACTTCTGCACCGTGATGACCGGGCCGAAGGCTTCCTTCTGCACAATGTCGTCGCTCTGCTTGGCGCCGGTGACGATCGTGGGCTCAAAGAAGAAGCCCTTGTCCCCTGCCTGGTGGCCGCCGGTCTCGATCCTGCAGTTCTCCGGCAGCGACTCCACCAGGGCCTTGACCGTGTTGAAGTGGTTGACGTTGTTCAGCGGCCCGAAGTAGTTGTCCTCATCGTTCTGCGAACCGGTGCGCAGGGTCTTGGTGTGCTCCACCATGGCGGCGAGCAGGTCGTCGTAGGCGGCGTCCTCGACGAGCACCCGGGCAATCGCGGTGCAGTCCTGGCCGGCGTTGAAGAAGGCGAACTCGGCGATGGCCGCGGCGCTCTTCTTGATGTCCGCGTCTTTGAACACGATCGCGGGGGCTTTGCCGCCGAGTTCCAGGTGGGCGCGCTTGAGTCCCTTGGCGGCTCCGGAGGCAACGGCGATGCCGGCCCGCACGGATCCGGTAATGGAGACAAGGCCGGGTACCTTGTGTTCGACCATGAGGGAACCGGTCTCACCGGTGCCGAGGACGACGTTGAGGACCCCGGCCGGGAGGATCTCGCCGGCGAGGCGGGCCAGGACCAGGGTGGATTCCGGCGTGGTGTCGGAGGGCTTGAGCACCACGGTATTGCCGGCCGCCAGGGCGGGGCCGATCTTCCAGATCGCCATCAGGAAGGGGTAGTTCCAGGGGGCGACCTGCGCGACGACGCCGATCGGTTCGCGCCGCACGTAGGAGGTGTGGCCGTCGAGATACTCGCCGGCGGACTTGCCTTCCAGGATGCGGGCGGCGCCGGCGAAGAAGCGCAACTGGTCCGCGCCCGCTGCGACTTCCTCCGCAGCGATCAGGGAACGCACCTGGCCGGTGTTGCGGTGCTGCGCCTCGACGAGTTCGTCGCTGTTGGCTTCGACGGCGTCGGCGAGCTTGAGCAGCATCAGCTGGCGCTGGCCCGGGGTGACATGCTTCCAGGTCGTGAAGGCGGCCTTCGCGGCGGCCATGGCGGCGTCGACGTCGGCCTGCACCGAAACCGGCGACTTGGCCACGACCTCGCCGTTGGTGGGGTTGACGATGTCCAGCAGGGCGGTGCCGGCGGGGGTGACGAACTCGCCGTTGATGAAGTTCTGCAAGGTTTGAACCACGGTGTACAACCTCTTTCGAGCTGGCCTGGCGAAGGCAGGGAGAAGGGATCTGCGACTGCTCCGAGCCTATGCCAGGCGGGCAAGCCGGGGAATAGGCAGCTGCACACCGAAGCCGCAGTGATTTAGTGCGGTTGACCAGCGCCCGGCTATCCTGATTCCATGGCAATTTCGCTCGCGGTCCTGCTGGGGGTTCCGTCCCTCAAGCTGACCAAATCGGGCCTCGCGGAGACCACCTGGCACCAGGACATCCACTGGGTCGCAGTGACCGAGCAGGAGGACCCGCAACGCTTCCTCAACGGCGGCGAGCTGGTCCTCACCACCGGGATGCGGCTCCGGAGCGCGCCCGAGCAGCGCCGTTTCGTCCGCCAGGTCCAGCGCGCCGGCGCGGTCGGGATCGGCTTCGGCGTCGGGCTCACCCACGAGGTGGTGCCGCCGGCCCTGGTCGCGGAGGCCAACCGCTGGGGCCTTCCGGTGGTGGAAGTGCCCTACGAAACACCCTTCATTGCGATCGGCAAGCTCGTCGCGGATGCCCAGTCCGCGGACCACTACGCCAAGCTGGAGCGCTTGATCGCAGGGCACCAGGTCCTGGCCCGCGCCCTGCTGACGGGCGGCGGCCTGGCCGAACTACTCAAGCACCTGGGTTCCATGCTGCGCACCGACATCGTTCTCACGCAGTTCACTGCGCAGCTCTACAACGGCGCCGCCGGCGGCCCGTCCCCCACGGCGGACGGCTGGGCGTCCTACCCGATCCCGACCGGACGCCGCGATGCCTGCACGCTGTGGGTGCGGCACCCGTTCGAGGACTCGGGGATCGTCGGCTACGCGCAGAACCTGATCAGCGTCGAACTCAACAACATGGTCAAGCAGCGCCAGTCGCAGCGCGCCCTGGCCGGGCAGGTGCTGGAGGACGTCATCCACGGGACGCTGGATCCCACCGAGGCCACGCGGCGCCTGGCCGGCATCGGCGTCAACAGCACCCGCAAGAACGTGGTGCTGCTGGCCGAATCGGCCGCCCATGCCAAACAGCTGGGGAGCTCCTCGCTGCCGCAGCCGCTGGCGGCGGCGGTGTCCGCCGTCGTCGGCAAGGACCTGGTGGTGCTGGTACACGACGACGGCAGCGGCGCCAGCGCACTGGCCCGGAGCCTCAGCGACCACCTGGCGGAGGCGGGAATCCATGCCACCATCGGCATCGGCGGGGCCTATACCAAGCCCAACGGGCTGCGCTGGAGCTTCTTCGAGGCGCGCGACGCGGCGAGCCATGGCCTGCCGGTCAACGAACCGGAGCGGCTGAGCCTGACCTCATTGCTGCTGGCCAGCGAGGATGTTCCGCTGGCGGACATGGCGAATGAGTCCCTCAACCCGCTGCGGACGTTTGACGCCGCCCATGGCGCCGAACTGATGACAACGCTGGAGAGCTACCTGTCCAACAACGGCTCGGTTGCCGCCGTCGCCGAGGAGCTCACCCTGCACCGGAACACGGTCCGCTACCGGCTGGCCCAGATCACCGAGTTGACCGGCTACGACCCGGCCCAGACCGCGGACCGGGTGCAGCTGTGGCTGGCGTTGGCCGTGCAGCGGCTCAGCGCCCGCCACCCGCGCTGACGCAAAGTCGGCGCCTGCAGACACAGGAAACGCGGGGTCACCTACGGCCCATCCGGAGCTCCGGCATGGGCGCGACGTGACCCCGCGTTTGCTTTGCCCCAGCGTTGCCTTGTCCTAGCGGGCGAGGCCCTTGAAGACGTTCTTCGGCCGCTGCATTTCACCGTGCTTGGCGCCCAGGACGATAACCCAGCCGGCGAAGACCGGAATGGCCCACTGCAGGATTTTCAGCTGCTGCTGGGCGGAGCGGAGTTCGTCCGAAGCCCCGGCCTTGGGCTCCGTGGCGCCCTTGGCACCTTCGGCGGCGAGCTTGTCCACTTTCGCCCCCTGCAGTCCGGCGTACAGGGTGACGGCGGCACCGGCCAGGGTGACGATGGACTTGTAGACGCTCAGTCGCGTCACGCCGTCCTGCTTGGCCATCCGGCCCTTGTTCTCCCACATGATGGCGAGGCCGGAGAGGAAGTGCGCGCCGAAAGCGGCCGTCTGGTACGGGGCCCACTTTTTCCAGCCGAGGCTGGACAGCCGGGTGCGCTCGGCGGGATCCTTGGCCTCTGCCGTTGCGCCGTTCAGCCCGATGGCGCCCATCAGCGAACCGCCGAACCACGCGCCGGCGGTCAGATCGTGGATGGATCGGGCAACGAGATTACCTGCCATGGTGAGCGTCCTATCGTGTGAAGTCGAATCCGGAAACGGCGCGGCCAAATGCCGAGGCCCCGCCTCGCATATAGTAAGCACACTTACCAACAAGTTGGTAGTCCCGGCTTCGCGGCGGCACTACGGCCGCAGCACGTAAGCTCGTAGCCATGGAAGAGGACGGTTGAGCAGAAGACTGCCGGGCTGGCCGGCGAAGCCGGACAGCCGAGCTGTCCTCGGCGACGCCGCGGATGCCGCGGAGGCCGCGTCCAACAGCAGGGTGCTCGACGTCGTCGCGCGCTGGGGATTCGCCGTGATGGCCCTGCTTCACATTGTGATCGGAGCGATCGCCGTCGCGCTGGTCCTGGGCGCACCGGGCCAGGCCGAGCCCACCGGCGCCATCGAGCAGCTCGCCGCCAACCCGTGGGGTCCCGCGGTGATGTGGTCCGGCTTCATCGGCTGCGCCGGGCTCGCCCTGTGGCAGCTGAGCGAGGCGACGCTGCGGGCCCGGCACCTGCCCCGCGGCAAGCGGCTCGGCAAGCTGGTTTCCTCGGGATTCCTGGCCATCGCCTACGGCAGCGTCGGCTTCACCTTCGCGAGTTTCGCCGTGGGGGTCCGTAGTGACTCGGGCGATTCCACCGCCGCCTTCAGCCAGGCCCTGATGAACCGGCCACTGGGCGCGCCGCTGCTGATCGGCCTCGGCCTGACCGTGAGTGGGATCGGCGTCTACTTTGTGGTGAAGGGCCTGGGCAAGAAATTCAAGGAAGAGTTGCGGCACTTCGAAGGGACCCACCGCGGCCACCTCGTCAGCGGTCTGGGCGTTGCCGGCCATGTCGCCAAGGGGGCGGCGCTGGTCCTGACCGGGCTGCTGTTCGTGATCGCCGCGGCCACCGACGACCCGGGCTCGTCCACCGGGCTGGACGGCAGCCTCAAGGCGCTGCAGCACCACCCGTTCGGGCCCTACCTGCTCCTGGCGATCGGCGCCGGCTTCGTTGCCTACGGCGTGTTCGCCCTGATCCGCGCCAGGTTCGGGCGGATGTAGTCTCCCTTGTTGCCTGACCGGCGCCGGTCTATCGTTTTAGCTAGTCCCGGAACCACGCTTCACACCCCTCCGGGTGGTGCCGCCCACCGGCGGTCGGCCCTTTGAGGTAATGCCATGAGCTACGTCCCAGTCAGCAGGCGCACGATCAGGCGGCACCGTGAATCGGAGCGGTCCACCAGGCGCCTCGTGATCGGCCTGTCTGCCGCCGCGGCGGCGGCCTGGCTGCTCTCGGTCACGATGTCCACGGCGGTCCACGTCAGCGGCTACGCCTACAACCTCGCCGTCGTCATCCACGTGCTCTCCCTCGTGGTGGCCTTCGGCGCCATCATCCTGGTGGACTGGCATGGCTTCTTGTGGCTCATCGGGCGCCGCCGGCTCGCCGAGATCATCCGGCTCGACGGCGCCCCCACCCCGCTGATCTGGGGCGGCCTCGCGGGCATGCTGGGCACCGGGGTCTTCCTGAACCCGCACTTGAACAACACCATGACGGACGTCAAATTGGCCGCCGTCCTGGTGCTCAGCCTGAACGGCATCATGCTCATCCCGCTCATGCGGCGGCTGGCCCACCTGGCGCCGGGCGCCGCCTTCCAGGACCTAACCGTCGGGCAGCGCGTGCACCTGCTCCTGTGCCTGGTCATTTCGCAGGCCTGCTGGTGGACGGCGATCATCATCGGGTTTATCAACGCCCAGTTCTGACCGGCCCAGTCCCGGACTGCAGTCCGCCCCGCTCCGGTCAGCGCAGCGGAACGACCGAACCCTCCTGGTAGAGGAGCGCCCGGATTTCCGACTCGGCCGAGTCCAGCCGCTGCGGATCGATGGTCTCCCCCGCTTCGAAGTGGTCCAGCAGCCGGGGATCCACGTAGCTCTTCCGGGCGATCGACGGCGTGTTCCCCAGGACCGCCGCGGCGTCCACCATGGCGCGGCTCACGGCGCGTTTCCGGGCCGAGATTTTCGCCTGCGGTCCGCTCCGGGCCAGGCTCACTGCCGCGGCGACGGTCCCGCGCAGGGTGCGGAAGTCCTTGGCGGTGAAGTCACCGCCGGTGCGTTCCTTGACGTAGTCGTTGATCTCGGCGCTGGTGACCGGGTGCCAGCTGCGGCCGTTCTTGTAGGCGAGCAGGCGGGCGTTGCCGCCGCGGCGCTTGAGCGAACGGACGACGTCGGCCAGGTCGGCGTCGTCGATCCGGGACTCCCACGTCTTGCCGCTCTTGGCCGGGAAGCTGAGCCGGAGCTCGTCCTTGCGCACCTTAACGTGCGCACAGAGCAGCGTGGCCAGGCCGTGGCTGCCGTTCTCGTTGGTGTACCGCTCGGAGCCCACCCGCAGCGATCCGCTGTCCAGCATGCGGAATCCGGCCGCCAGCACGCGCTCCCGGGTGAGCCCCTCGGAGCGCAGGTCCAGCGTCACGAGCCGGCGCGCGGAGGGCAGGGTCTCGGCGAGCTGCAGCGAGCGGTCGAACTTCAGCCGGTCCTTCCGCTCCCGCCAGCTGGGGTGGTAGATGTACTGGCGACGTCCGACGGCGTCGACTCCGGTGGCCTGGATGTGGCCGTTCTCGTAGGGGGCGATCCAGACATCCGTCCAGGCCGGCGGGATCCCGATGCTTTCCAGCCGGTCCCGCACCGGGCCGGCCGGAAGGGTTGACCCGTCCAGATCCTTGTAGCTGAAGCCGGTCCCTGCCGCGACCCGGCGGTAACCGCGGCCGGACGCGTTGCTGTGACGGAGCCTCATCGGCCGTTTCCCGGGCCGGGGGTTTGCCTGCGCTGCTCATCCATAACGGTAAGCCTACTGACTACCCGCCGGGAATGCCCCCATATGCAGCAACGCGGGGTCACTTCGCGCCCATAATCCCCTCCGGGATGGGCGCGATGTGACCCCGCGTTGCAGTCTGAGGCGGGCTTTCTAGACCTCGACGGCGGCGCCGCGGGAGATCTCCACCATGTCCTCGCGGGGGACCACCTTGATGCGTTCGCGCTGGACGGCGACGCCGTGCGACTCGCCGGCCGCGCTGGCCTGATCGCCGAGGGCACGTTCATGCGCGTCCAGGGCGAGCCAGCCTTCCCAGCTGGTGTACCGCACGCCGCGGGTCTCCAGCAATTCGACGATCGCCTCCGGGGCGGGTGCCGAGGCCAGGGGCAGCTTGTCGCGGTCCTCCAGCAGGTAGGTCACGGTTTCGAGGGCGTCGCCCTTGGTGTGGCCGATCAGGCCGACCGGGCCGCGCTTGATCCAGCCGGTGGCGTAGATCCCCGGCACGTGGGTGCCGGCGGCATCGAGGACGCGGCCGCCGTCGTTCGGGACAACGCCCTTGCTGTGGTCGAACTCGACCTCCGGCAGCGCGGAACCGAAGTAGCCGATGGCGCGGTAGACGGCCTGGACCGGGTAGTCGACGTACTCGCCGGTGCCGCGGGCGTTGCCGGTGCCGTCCAGTTCGGTGCGCTCGAACTTGATGCCGGCGACGCGGCCGGGGGCGGCGGCGTCGTCGAAGATCTCGACCGGGCTGTGCAGGAAGTGCAGGTGCAGGCGGCGCGAGGCCGTGAGCTCGGAGAGGTCCTCGGGCTGCTCGGCGATCCAGTTGGTGAGCGTGCCCACCATGGTCTTGGTCTGGTTGTTGCTTTGGATCTGGCGGTCAGATTCGGCGTCGAACTCGAAGTCCTCGGGGTAGAGGATGATGTCCACGTCCTTGGAGTGGGAGAGTTCGCGCAGCTCCAGCGGGGTGAACTTGACCTGGGCCGGCCCGCGGCGGCCGAAGACGTGCACGTCGGTGACCGGGGAGTCCTTGAGCGCTCGGTGGACGTTGTCCGGGATTTCGGAGACCAGCAGGTCGTCGGCGTGCTTGGAGAGCATCCGGGCGACGTCCAGGGCCACGTTGCCGTTGCCGATCACGGCGATTTCCTTGGCCTCCAGCGGCCAGTCGCGCGGCACGTCCGGGTGGCCGTCGTACCAGGAGACGAAGTCGGCGCCGCCGTAGGATCCCTCGAGTTCGATGCCGGGGATGTTCAGGTCCGCGTCCTTGATGGCGCCGGTGGCGAAGATGACGGCGTCGTAGTGCGCGCGGAGGTCCTCCAGGGTCAGGTCCGTGCCGTAGTCCACGTTGCCGAAGAAGCGGATGTCGCCGCGGTCCAGGACCTTGTGCAGCGCATTGACGATGCCCTTGATCCGCGGGTGGTCCGGGGCCACGCCGTAGCGGATGAGCCCGTAGGGCGCCGGGTAGCGGTCGAAGAGGTCGATGCTGACGGTGAGCTCGCCGCTCTTGACGGCCTCGCTTTTGGTCAGGATGTCCGCGGCGTAGACGCCGGCGGGGCCGGAGCCGACGACGGCGACGCGCAGCGGGCGGGCGGCGGTTCCTACAGGGGTGTTCGTTGACACGGCTGTGTTCCTTTGGTTCGATCCGGGTGCTGCGGGTGAAACTAGCGGGCGGCGACGCGCGGGGCGTTCGGGGAGGTGGTGCTGTAGTCCGCGGTCTTAAAGTGCGACGGCGCGAACGGGCTGACGCGGACCACGTCGCCGATCACGATCACCGCGGGATTCGCGACGGACGCTGCCTCCGCCTGGTCCGCGATGGTTTCGAGCGTTCCGATGGTCACCCGCTGGTTGGGCAGGTATCCATTCTCTACGATGCCAACCGGCGTCGCCGCTGGCAAACCGGCGCGGGCCAGGGAGGCCGCGGAATCGCGCAGTTGTGCTACGCCCATGAGCAGAATCACGGTGTGGTCGGAGCGGGCGGGCACCTCGGAGAGCTCCTCGTGGCCGGTGACGACACTGAAGCCCTTGGCCAGGCCGCGGTGCGTGACCGGGATGCCGGCCGCAGCCGGGACGGAGATCGCCGAGGTCACGCCGGGCACCACTTCGACCTCGACGCCGCGCTGCCGGCAGAACTCGGCCTCCTCGCCGCCGCGGCCCAGCACGTACGGGTCGCCGCCCTTGAGCCGGACCACCCGGTGGCCGGCGAGGGCCTCGTCGACGAGGATCCGGTTGATCTCGGCTTGCGGGGCGGGATGGTGGCCGGGGGTCTTGCCGACCTCGATCACACGCACGTCGGGGGCCAGTTCGGCGAGGAGTTCGCGCGGGCCGAGCCGGTCCGCGACGACGACGTCGGCCTGGCCCAGGAGCCGCCGGCCGCGCACGGTGATGAGCCCGGCGTCGCCCGGGCCGCCGCCCACGAGTGCGACGGCGCCGGCAGCTGCATCGGCCCGGGCCCGGCGACGGCGCAGCGGCAGGTCGCCCGTCTCCAGGGCGGTGGCGAGTGCGTCGCGCAGAACCATGGCTCGGCGGGGGTCTCCCCCGGCGTTGACGGCGATTTTGATGTCGTCCACCACGGCGACGGCGGGCGTCCAGGCGGCGGAGGCTTCGTGGTCAGAGGCGTTGACGCACCAGATGCGCTGCGCCTCGGCGTCGGCCGCAACCTGGGCATCCACAGCCGGATTGCCGGTGGCGGTCTGGACGAACCAGGCGCCGTCGACGTCGGTGCTGCGGTACGGGCGGGGCTGCCAGTCGAGGAGCCCGGCGGCGGCGAGGTCGTTCAGGGCGGGGCAGGCGTACGGGGCGACGACGGTGACGCGGGCACCGGCGTCGAGCAGTCCCTTGGCGCGGCGTGCGGCGACGGGGCCGCCGCCGACCACGAGCACGGGACGGCCGAGGAGGCGCAGCGCCGTGGGGTAAATGTCCTGAATTGCCATGCATCGACGATAGGGCGGGGGCCGAAAGGGCAACAACGGTGCGGAAACACCCGTTCACGCGGGGTAACGCTGAGTCACAAAGCCGGGGTTTCAGGGGCACACCGGCCAACCTGTCAGCGGTCCAGGGGCACTTTGACGGCCGGAGCAGCCGATTCGCGCTCACATGACGGCGTGTGTGTGCCAATGTGCCCCCGTTCGGCGGGCGAGTTGCCGGGCGGCTGGGCGGCCACGCGCCTACTTCACGGCAATGAGCTCGATCAGTTTGATGTCGGGGTCCTTGGACAGCAACGTGGGCCCGTGTTCGCCGAGCGCCGCGGGGATGGCGCCGTTCAGGTGGGTCTGGCGGTCTTCCTCGCTATCAAAGGTGTCGAAGATGCCGAACGTGTAATCGTTGATCCGGAAGGCATACCAGGTCCGGGTCCCGGGTTCTTTAAGCACGATCTCCCGGCCCCCGTTGAGGAAGTCCCAGACCTCCTGTTCCTTCCCCAGTTTGGCTTCGACCAGTGCCAGCACTCCGTATTTTGGCGCCACGGCTGTCTCCTCAGATTTGGACTGGATCGGCCGGAAACCGGCCTATAGCCGCGAGTGTAGGCCCGTCCCGGGGCCCGGACAAGGCGTCGCGAGGATGGCCCCTCGTCCGGCAATAAGACGTTCCAGATAGCGGCGCAGGACGACTCGCTCGACCAACCAGCCCACGGGTCCAAAGGGTGCCGTGAACTCAATCTTGTCTGTCATCACGGAGCCAGCGTCGGTTGCCTCGAACTCGTGGACATGGCGGAACGCTTTGAAGGGGCCCTGTACTTGTTCGTCCACGAAGGAGACCGGATAGTCGAGGCGGGTCACTCGGCTGGTCATGGTCAGGGGGACACCGAAGTGCCGTGCCCGCCAGGTCACTTCCTCGCCGGCACCGATGAGTCCTGCGGTCACCCCGGCAACGGCACGCTCTCCCGAGGCCGCCATCGTCTCCACATGGGCGTCGATGCTGCGCGCCCGGTCGAACAGCTGTTCCGCGGGCAGGACGGATTCGGTGCGGCAGACGAAGCTCACGGTCATGCCGTCAGTCTGCCAGACACGGCGGGCCCCGCTGGCTGCCTCCCCGGAATTGGGCGGGTACTTGGGGCCGGTGCCGACGGCGGTAGTCGCCTTCGGGGGCGCGTGCCGGGGTTAGCGGTCGGTGCCTAGCGGGTGCTGCCGGCGAGGAGGCCGCGGCGGCGCAGCAGGCGCTTCTCGATCGGCGCGAAGACCAGCAGTTCGATCAGGATGCCGACGCCGAGGATCAGCAGGATGGCGGCCAGCACAATGGTCATGTCGGCCAGATCGCGGCCCTGGTTCAGCATCGAGCCGAGGCCGAAGCCCATGCTGCCGCCCACCGTGATGATTTCCGCGGCCATGAGGGAGCGCCAGGAGAAGGCCCAGCCTTGTTTGAGGCCGCTCAGGTAGCCCGGCAGGGCGGCCGGAAGGACGATCTGCAGCGCAAGCTGGAGGCGGGAGGCGCCCAGGACCGCGCCGACGCGGCGGTATTGCGGCGGGATCTGGTCGACGCCGGAGATCAGCCCGTTGATGATCGAGGGGATAGCGCCCATCAGCACGACGAAGTACACGGTGGCGTCGCTCAGGCCGAACCAGATGATGGCGGCCGGCACCCACGCTACGGAGGGCAGCACCTGCAGCCCGGAAATCAGCGGCCCGAAGGCACGGCGGAGCGGTGCGACCTGGGCCAGCAGCAGGCCCACCGGCGTCGCGATGGCAACGCTGACCAGGAAGCCGGCGATGCCGCGCTGCAGCGAGGTCCAGACGGCCTCCTGCAGCCTGGCCTCGCCCCACAGTGTGCCGAGCTGGCCGATGACATCCAGCGGGCCGGGCACCAGGTCGCGGCGTTTGATGCCGAGCGAGACGTACACCTGCCAGGCAACGAGGAGCACGGCGAGCGCGGCCACCGGCAGGAGCACCCGGCTCCAGTCGATCCGCGCCCGGCGGACGGCATCGGACTGAAGCGAATCGAGTCCGGCTTCGAGTTGCCGCAGGTCCTCGGCCCCGGTCGAGGAACGGGTCAGGGCGGCGTGGACTGACGCGGTTCCGGGCTTCGCGCCCGTTGCCGCCCCGGGAGTGGCATCTAAGGCATCCGCTGAGGGACCCGACGCGAGCGTGCGAGTGTTGGGAAGGCCGGTGACGCTGCCGGAGCCGGCCGCTTCGTCCGCAGGACGAACGCGGTCCGGCGAAGGGGCGGAGGCGGCAACGGGCGTGGAGCCCCATAGAGACTTATTGGGCATGGCGGCGGATCTCCTCGCGTAGCCGGGCGGTGATGATACCGGTCAGCTGGCCTGCCAGGCCGGCGTCGGTGCGGTGGTCCTCGGAGACGTTCCATTCCTGGACCACGCGGCCGGGCCGGGAGGAGAGCAGCAGTACCCGCTGGCCCAGCCGGACGGCTTCCCGGACGTTGTGCGTGACAAAGACGATGGTGCGGCCGGTCTCCTTCCAGATCCGCTCCAGCTCGTCATGGAGCAGGTCTCGGGTGATCGCGTCCAGCGCGGCGAACGGCTCGTCCATCAGGAGTAGTTGCCGGTCCTGGGCCAGCGACCGGGCCAGGGCCACGCGCTGGCGCATGCCGCCGGATAACTCGTGCGGCCGCTTGTCCCCGGCCCCGCCCAGGTGCACCAGGTCCAGGAGTTCCCCGGCCTGCACCCGGCGCTCGGCCTTGGCCACACCGCGCAGCTTGAGGGCAAGCTCCACGTTTTCCCGGGCGGTGAGCCACGGGAACAGTGCCGCGTCCTGGAACATAAAGGCGGCGCCGTCGCTGGGTACCTCGAGGGCGCCCGACGTCGGGGCCTCCAGCCCCGCCATGATGTTCAGCAGGGTCGACTTGCCGCAGCCGGAGGCGCCGAGCAGGGCGACGAATTCGCCCTGTCCGATGCTGGCGTTGACGCCGTCCAGCACCGGGGCGCCGTCGCCGAAGCGCTTGCCCAGGTTTTCCAGTACGACTGGCATGGTCACGTCCTTGGTTGTGGTGGCGGGGTGAGGCGGTGGGTGGCGGAACCGGTTAGTCCTTGCCCAGTCCGTGCGCCGACGTCTTCGCCGGGACCACCGCGTTCAGGGCGGTCAGGTCGAAGATGCCGTTGATGTCCGCCTGCTTGGTGGTGCCGGCGTCGACGCCGTCCTGCAGCAGTTTCTGGTACGTCCCGGCGAGCGGGTCCACCGTAAAGACGATGTTCTTCAGGGACCGGTCGACGACGTCGGCGGCCAGCGAGGCGCCGCCGGACTCCTTCAGCGCGGCGTTGAGGACGCCTGCCTTCTCGCCTGCCGGGGCCTTGGCCAGCCAGTCCACGGACTCGACGTGGCCCTTCAGCAGCGACTTGACGGTGTCCGGATGTTCAGCGGCGAATTTCTTGTTGACGATCAGCACGGTGGTGGGGAACTCGCCGGGCTTGCCGGAGAGTGAACCATCCCAGAGATCCTTTTCGTCGACCAGGACCTTGGCTCCTGCCTGGAGTACCAGCCGCGACGCCCACGGCTCCGGAAGCCAGGCGCCGTCGAGCTTGCCGTCCTGGAACAGCTTCAGGGTCTGGGCATTGTCGGTGGGGTTGATGGTGACGTCGCCGCCGCCGTCCGGGGAGGTCCGGTAGCCCTGCTTGCCCAGCCAGGCGCGGAGGGCCACGTCCTGGGTGCCGCCGAGCTGGGGCGTCGCGAGCTTCTTGCCCCTGAGTTCGGCCGGCGAGGTGATGTCCGGCCGGACCACAAGCTGCGCGCCGCCGGATGCCGCACCGGCGACGATGCTGACGGATTCGCCCTTGCTCTTGACGAAGGAGTTGATCGCCGGGTTGGGGCCGATGTAGGTGGCGTCGATGGCGCCGGCGTTGAGGGCTTCGATTGCGGCGGGGCCGGCGTTGAAGACCTGGGTGCTGAGCTTGGTCTGGCCCAGTTCCTTGGCGATGAACCCCTTGCTGACGCCGACCAGGGCCGGGCCGTGGGTGATGTTGCCGAAGTAGCCGAGCCGGAGTTCCGTGGCCGGGGAGGTCCCGGCGGCCGGCGCGGCGGCGCCGTCGTTGTTGCGGGACGTCGTGGAGGCGACGGCGGCGCCGGCACCGATCAGCAGCGCCAGTCCGACGGCGACGGCGATTTCGGTGGTGCGCTTGCGCTTCGGCCTGGCCGATTCGCCGGCGACGATCCGGGTGGTGCCGGGGGTGGGGTAAACAGGTGTGGATGACATGGCGGGGTCCTGGTTCTTGGAGGGTGAGCGGGGCCGGGCGGGTGGTCAGCGCCGGCGACATCGCCCCCTGGGTGCCCCGCGGGAGGGGCTGTCGAACCAATCTGGCGTAGTCATGGCTTCACCCTAGGGAGGGTCAGGAAGCGGGTTCAATGGTGCAGAAACCCGGGGTCACGCTAGTTCATGCGGCGTCACATGCGGGTGGCTGCTTCGGCGCCGGCCAGCGGATCAGTCGCCTTTGACGTTGACGAGCTGGCGGAGCTTGTGCCGCACCCTGACGAGGTCCGCCGAGTCGCGCATCACGGTGTCGATGGGCTTGTAGGCCGCGGGGATCTCGTCGATGAAGGCCTCCCGGGGCCGGAATTCGATGCCCTGCATGGCCGTCTTCAGCTGCGCCAGCGAGAAGGCCTTCCGGGCGGCGGTGCGGGAATACTCCCGGCCGGCGCCGTGCGGGGAGGAGTTCAGCGCGAGGGTGTTCCCGAGTCCGACGACTACGTAGGACGCGGTGCCCATGGAACCGGGAATCAGGCCCGGGTCCCCCTTCTGGGCCCTGATGGCGCCTTTCCGCGAGACCCAGACGGACTTGCCATAGTGCGTTTCCTGTGCGGTGAAGTTGTGGTGGCAGTTGATCCGTTCGAGTTCCCGGACCCGGCCGCCGATCCAGGCTTCGAATTGCTGGACCACCCGGTCCATCATTTCTTCCCGGTTCAGCAGGGCAAAGTGCTGCGCCCACCGGAGTTCCCTGATGTAGCGCTCGAATTCGGGAGTGCCTTCCAGCAGGTAGGCAAGGTCCCGGTCCGGCAGGGCGATGTTCCGGCGCAGGCACACGCTCCGGGCCTCGGCGATGTGGCGCTGCGCAATCTTGTTGCCCACCCCACGCGAGCCCGAATGCAGGAACAGCCACACGGCGGACCCCTCATCCACGCAGACCTCTATAAAGTGGTTGCCCGAGCCGAGCGACCCGAGTTGCAGCTCCCAATTCGCCGCGTACCGGGCCGGGTCGAAGCCGGCCTTGGCCGCCATCCTGCGCAGCTCGGCCAGCCGGGGCCCGGCGGTGGCTGAGATCCTGCGGTTGAAATGGCCGGCCGATAAGGGAATGGCACGTTCGATTCCCTCGCGCAGCCGCAACAGGTCCCTGGGCAGGTCCGTCCGCAGGAACTGGGTGCGTACGGCGATCATGCCGCAGCCGATGTCCACGCCCACAGCCGCCGGGATGATGGCGCCCACCGTGGGGATGACGGATCCCACCGTTGCCCCCTTGCCCAGGTGGGCGTCGGGCATCAGCGCGAGATGCGGGTAGATGATCGGCAGCGTCGCTGTCGCCAGTGCCTGCCTGCGGGTCTCATCGTCCAGGATGGATGCCCAGCTGATGAGCCTGCTGTTGATGGCTTCCACGGATCTGCCCTCCCACGACGATGATCGCGGGCCGGCGGCACGGTGGCAAGGGCGCCGAGCGGCGGGTCCCGGCGGCGCGAGCCGCCTCAGATGGAGTAGCGCTCGTCCTCGTGGTCGCCGGGATGGTCCTTGACCAGGCCCGCGGCGAGGGTGTTCCCGTCCTGGGGGTCGATGACCAGGAACGCGCCGGTCCGCCGGTGGTGCAGGTAGTTCTCCAGCGGCAGCGGGGCGGCGAGCCGGAGCTGGGCGTGGCCGATGTCGTTGAGCTCCAGGGTGGTGGTGGGCTCCAGCTGGAAGGTAGCGAGGTCCAGCTTGCCGGTGACGTTCCGGACCAGGGCCTGGACCGTCCGGGTGCCGTGCTTGATGAGCACCTTGGCCCCCTCCCGGAGCGGTTTGGGCGAGAGCCAGCACAGGGCGGCGTACAGGTCAGCCGAAGCTTCGGGTATGGTCCCGGCCGCGGCGATGGTGTCCCCGCGGGCGACGTCGAACTCGTCAGCGAGGCGCAGCGCCACCGATTGCGGCGCCACGGCCTCGGTGAGCGAATGCCCGGCGAAGTCGATGCCGGCCACCGTGGTGGTGCGGGGTGCCTGGCCCGGGGTGAGGATACTGACCCTGTCCCCCAGCTTCACCGAGCCCTCCGTGATCTGCCCGGCATAGGCACGGTAGTCGCGGTAGCCGGCGACGTCGAGGCCGGCGGCGACGGCGTCGGGCGCCAGCGCGCCCTGCGGCCGGACGACGAGCTGGACGGGGAAGCGGAAACTCTCCAGGTGGCTTTCCAGTTCGTCCGCGGCGGGCAGTGCCTCAAGGACTTCGAGCAGGGCCGGCCCCCGGTACCAGGGGGTGCGGTCGGAGCGGTCGACGACGTTGTCGCCGTCGAGCGCTGACACCGGGATCACGAAAAGGTCGGCGACGCTGCCTGGCTGTGAGTCGTCGCGGCCAAGCCCGAGTTCGCGGCCCACCTGCTGCACATCGGCTTCGATCCCGCGGAAGACGTCTTCGCTGAAGTCCACGAGGTCGATCTTGTTCACGGCGACGATCACGTGCGCGACGCGCAGCAGCTGCAGCACCGAGAGGTGCCGGCGGGTCTGTTCCAGGACACCCTTGCGGGCGTCGATGAGCACGACGACGGCGTCCGCGGTGGACGCGCCGGTGACGGTGTTCTTGGTGTACTGCACGTGCCCGGGGCAGTCCGCGAGGATGAAGCTGCGCCGGGCCGTGGCGAAGTAGCGGTAGGCGACGTCGATGGTGATGCCCTGTTCCCGCTCGGCGCGCAGGCCGTCGGTCAGCAGGGCCAGGTCGATCCGCTGTTTGCCGTGGGCGTCCGTGTCCCCCGCGCCGCCGAAGCCGCGGTCCGCCGAGGTGCGGGCGACGGCGTCGAGCTGGTCGGCGAGGATCGCCTTGGAATCGTGCAGCAGTCGGCCCACCAGGGTGGATTTGCCGTCGTCGACTGATCCGGCGGTGGCGAATCTGAACAGTGATGCGGACGAGAGCTGCAGGCTTCCGGGGGCGGACTCGGTCGAGGTTGCGGTGGTGCTCATTAGAAATAGCCGTCCTTTTTGCGGTCTTCCATGGCGGCCTCGGAGATGCGGTCATCGGCCCGGGTGGCGCCACGTTCGGTGATGGTTGAGGCGGCAACTTCGATCACGACGTCGCCCACGGTCGCGGCGTCCGATTCCACGGCGCCGGTGCAGGACATGTCGCCGACGGTCCGGTAGCGGACGGTTTTGGTGATGACCTGCTCGTCCTCGCGCGGCTGGGAGACCTCCCCGACCGCGCGCCACATGCCGTCGCGGGCGAAGACCTCACGCTCGTGGGCGTAGTAGAGGCCCGGCAGGTCGATGTTCTCCCGCTCGATGTAGCGCCAGACGTCCAGCTCGGTCCAGTTGCTGATCGGGAACGCCCGGACGTGCTGGCCCACGGTGTGGCGGCCGTTGTAGAGGTTCCACAGCTCGGGCCGCTGGTTGCGCGGATCCCACTGGCCGAACTCGTCGCGCAGGCTCAGGATGCGTTCCTTCGCGCGGGCCTTGTCCTCGTCGCGGCGGCCGCCGCCAAAGACTGCGTCGAACTTGTTGCGCTGGATCGCGTCCAGCAGGGGCACGGTCTGCAGCGGGTTGCGGGTGCCGTCGGCACGCTCGGCCAGCTCGCCTGAATCAATGAACTCCTGCACGGAGCCGACGACGAGCCTCAGGCCCAGCCGCTCCACGGTCCGGTCACGGAACTCGATCACCTCCGGGAAGTTGTGCCCGGTGTCCACGTGCAGCACCGGGAACGGGACCTTCCCCGGCCAAAACGCCTTCGTGGCCAGATGCAGCATCACCACGGAGTCCTTGCCGCCGGAGAACAGCAGCGCCGGCTTCTCGAACTCGGCAACCACCTCGCGGATGATATGAATCGCTTCCGATTCCAAAGTGTCCAAAGACGACAGGCGGGCCGCACGCGGAGCCGCAGAACTCAGGCGACCCGACAGCAGAGCCGGAGCAGCATATGCCGCCCCGGGAGTGGCATCTAAGGCATCGGCCGAGGGACCCGACGCGAGCTTGCGAGCGTTGGGAAGGCCGCTGCCGCTTCCGGAGCTGGACGGCATGCTGCTTGCAGCATTGCCGTCCAGCGAAGGGGCGGGGGCGGCATCTGCTGTGGAGGCGTAGCCTGCCACGGAAGTCAGGAAGTTGCTCATAGGTGTAGTCCGCATTCTGTCTTGTCGGTTCCTGCCCAGCGTCCGGCGCGAGGGTCGTCGCCGGGCGCGACCTTGCGGGTGCAGGGCTGGCAGCCTATGGACGGGTAGCCCTGTGAAAGCAGCGGGTTGACGGGCAGGAGGTTGTCGTCGGAGTACTGGACCAGCTGGTCGAAGCTCCAGGCCGCCACCGGGTTCACCTTGACCAGGCCGTTGGCTTCGTCCCAGGTGACCAGCGGCGTGTTGGTGCGGGTGGGCGCCTCGTCGCGGCGGACGCCGGTGAACCAGAGCTCGTAGCCGGCGAGGGTGCGGCGCAGCGGGGCGACCTTGCGCAGGGCGCAGCACTGCCCGGGGTCGCGGGCGAAGAGGTCCTTGCCCAGAAGCCGATCCTGCTGTTCCACGGTATTCTCCGGCAGCACGTCGACGACGTTGACCCGGAGGCTGGCCGCGACCTCGGTGCGCGTGGCGTGGGTTTCCGGGAAGTGGTAGCCGGTTTCGAGGAAGAGCACGTCGACGCCGGGGAGTTGGTCGGCGACGAGTGCGGGCAGGACCGCGTCGGCCATGGAGCAGGCCACGGCGACGGCGGGGAGCTCGAAGTTGCGCGCCACCCAGGCGATGACCTCGCGCGCCGGGGCGTCCCAGCCGAGCTCGGCCGCGCCGGCCTCGGCGATTGCCTGAAGCTCGTCGCGGGTGCGGAGTGCAACGCTCACTGCAGGTCCCCCTCATCGGCGGCGAAGGCCCATTCGGCGAAGCTCTGGTCCTCGGTGTGGTCCGCCACGTATTTCCGCACCACCCGCTCCACGTAGTCGGGCAGCTCCTCGGCCGTGACCTTGAGGCCGCGGACGGTGCGGCCGAGGCCTGCCTCCTCGCGGCTCTCGGATGCCAGCCCGCCGCCAAGGTGCACCTGGAAACCCGGCGTGGGGTCGCCGTCGGGCGTGGGCAGCATCATGCCCTTGAGGCCGATGTCCGCGGTCTGGATCCGGGCGCAGGAGTTGGGGCAGCCGTTGATGTGCAGCGAGAGCGCCTGCGGGAGCTGGCGGGACTCGACCAGGTCGGCGAGGCGGCGTTCCAGCTCGGCGACGGCCGTGGCGGCCGTGACCTTGGTTTCCACGATCGCCAGCTTGCAGAATTCGATGCCGGTGCAAGCGATGGTGCCGCGGCGGAACACGGACGGCCGGGCGGACAGGCCCAGGGCGTCGAGTTCTGCGACGAGCGGTTCCACCTCGTCCTTGGGCACGTCGAGGACCACGAGCTTCTGGTGCGGGGTGGTGCGCAGCCGCCGCGAGCCCCGGGCCTCCAGAGTGTCCGCGAGCTTGACCAGCTGGCTGCCGGAGAGCCGGCCGGCCAGCGGGGTGGCACCGATGAAGAACTTTCCGTCCTTCTGTTCGTGCACGCCAATGTGGTCGCCAGGGGTGGCGGGCTTGGGCGCCGCGGGGCCGTCGTCGAGCTGGTAGCCGAGGTATTCGTCCTCAAGGACCCGGCGGAACTTCTCCGGCCCCCAATCGGCCAGCAGGAACTTCAGCCGGGCCTTCGTGCGCATGCGCCGGTAGCCGTAGTCGCGGAAGATGCTGGTGACGCCGAGCCAGACGTCGGCGGCCTGGTCCGGACGGACAAAGGCGCCGAGGCGCTTGCCCAGCATCGGGTTGGTGGAGAGCGCGCCGCCGACCCAGAGGTCGTAGCCGGCGCCGAGCTCGGGATGGACCAGGCCCACCAGGGCGACGTCGTTGATCTCGTGGACCACATCCTGGCTGGGGTGGCCGGTGATGGCGGTCTTGAATTTGCGCGGCAGGTTGGCCAGTTCCGGGTCGCCGATGAAGCGTTCGGCGAGCTCATGGATCAGTGGTGTGGGGTCGATGATCTCGTCCTTGGCGATGCCGGCGACCGGGGAGCCGAGGATGACGCGGGGCACGTCGCCGCAGGCCTCGGTGGTGGACAGGTCCACGGCTTCGAGGCGGCGCCAGATTTCGGGCACGTCCTCGACCCGGATCCAGTGCAGCTGGATGTTCTGCCGGTCGGTGAGGTCGGCTGAGTCGCGGGCGAAGTCCACGGAGATCTGCCCGATGACGCGCAGCTGCTCGGTGCTGAGGGCGCCGCCGTCGATCCGGACCCGGAGCATGAAGTATTTGTCTTCGAGCTCGTGCGGCTCCAGGGTGGCGGTCTTGCCGCCGTCGATCCCGGGCTTGCGCTGGGTGTACAGGCCCCACCAGCGGAAGCGGCCGTGCAGGTCGGTGCCGTCGATCGAGTCGAAGCCGTGCTTGGAGTAGACCGATTCGATACGCTCGCGCACGTTCAGGCCGTTGTCTTCCTGTTTCCAGGTTTCGTTGGCGTTCAGCGGGGCGGTGCCGTCCACCTTCCACTGCCCGTGCGGCTTGGCCGCGGGGCGGGCGGGTCGTTTGGCGCGGCCTGCGGCAGCCTGGTCCGGGGACGCTCCGGCTAGAGCTGTATCAGTCATGGATCGACTGTAGGAGCGCCCGTAACGGCGTCACAATGGTTCAGAAACGCGGGGTCACCTAGGGCAACAATTCGTCATGAACCGCTGCCGGCGACGGCCGCGTCAAAGCGCGCCAAAGCGATCTCGGCAAGCACCGGGGAAGGCAGCAGGGGCGCGGTGACCAGGTCCGCACCGGCCTTGGCGAGCTGGTCGTGGAAGAAGCCAGGTGCCAGCAGGTAGGACGCGATCACCACCCGGCCGCCGAGGTCCACGGCCCCGGCCGAGAGGCCCGCGCCGGCACCCCCGGCGGCCTCCTCACGCAGCATGGCCACCGCCTCGGGCACCGAGGGCGACGCCGAGGCGCCGTAGGCGGCCACGATCCGGTTCGAGCGGAGGGCCCTCAGCTGCCCGGCGAGCTCCTCCACGTTGTCCGCCGCGGTGGGGTCCGAGGAGCCGGCGGCGGCGAGGATGACGGCGTCGTTGTCGGTCACCCCGGCCTCGCGCAGCCGCTGGTCCAGCAGGGCCGCGAGCCGCGGGTCCGGGCCCAGCGGCGCGGCGGCAAGGGTGTCCGGCCGGCTCTTCACGGCCCGGGCGATGTCCACCTTGACGTGGTAGCCCACGCTCAGCAGCAGCGGAACGACGACGGCGGATTCCCCGGCCGGCAGCCCCGCCACGACAGCGGGCAGGTCGGGGTCCTGCACGTCGACGTAGGCCTCGCGGACGTCGAGCCCGGGACGCAGCGCGGCGATCCCGGCCCGCAGGGCGTTGACCTCCGCCGCGCCGTCGGGGCTGGAGGTGCCGTGGGCGCAGGCGATCAGGATGGGGCTATTCATAGCCGTTAGCGTAACCTTGGAGCCGCCCTATCCGCCGCCCTGCTACCAACCGGGACGCCCCATGACTTTCTCCTTTAGCCTCGTGATGGTCTGGCTGGACCTGGCGGGCGTCTTCTTCTTCGCCGTCTCCGGTTCGCTGCTCGCGGCGCGCAAGCAGTTCGACATTGTCGGTTCCCTCCTGCTGGCCTCGGTGGTGAGCCTGGGCGGCGGTGTCATCCGCGACATCATCATCAACACGGGGCCGCCGGCAGCCTTTACCAACCCGGCGTACCTCGCTCCCCCGCTGCTGGCCATGGTCCTGGTGTACTTCCTGTTTTCCAGCGTCCAGCGCTTCACGTCCCTGCTGATCCTGTTCGACGCCGGCGGTCTGGCCTTGTTCTGCATCACGGGCAGCCTGAAAGCCCTCGCCGCGGGCATGCACCCGGTGGCAGCGGTGCTCCTGGGGGTCACGACGGCGGTGGGCGGCGGGCTGCTGAGGGACATCACCGCGAACGAGGTCCCGCAACTCTTCGACCCCAAGGACATCTACGCCCTGCCGGCGTTTGCGGGGGCCGCGCTGACCGTGACGCTGTCCGTCACCGGGGTGTTTACCGCCCTGACGGCAAGCGCCGTGGCCGCCGTGGTCTTCGCCTTCCGCGTCACCGCCTGGCGGCGCCACTGGTACGTGCCGCTGGCCGTCCGAGGCTGGCACCGCCTGGGTCTGGACAAGGCCGAAAAGGGCCCCGGGATTAGCTAGGATAAGAAGCATGACTGACATGTTCCTCGAGAAGTTCCGCGCGCTTGTTCCGAAGTATCTCGAGGACGAATGGCAGGAAGAGGACGGGCTGCCGGAGGACGAGCTGGACGCGGCCCTCGCCGAGCACCAGTTCCAGGTCCCGCTGGTCCTGCGCGAGTTCTACCTGGCCCTCGGCGGCTGCGAGGACCTGATGGAGGCCTACCACTACTTCTGGGACCCCGAAGAACTCGAAGTCGACGACGAAGGCTTCCTGATGTTCCTTGAGGACGAGGAAGAACAGTTCACCTGGGGCTTCCGTGTAGGCGACCTCAGCGTCCCGGACCCGATCGTGTACCGCCGCAACAACGCCCGAGGCCAGTGGAAGAGCGAGGAAGGCACCTTCTCCGAGTTCGTCTTCGACATGTTCGAGTGGGCATTCACCGACGAGGACGAGGACTAAGGCCGCTCCGGGCTACGTCGGCCGCTGACTTTCCCCACCTTTGGCCGGGTCTGCCGCAGCTCCTCCGCACGTGGGGGCACCGGCCGTCCGGGGGCACTTTGCCACGGACACGCCGCCGTGATCCGGTCATCACGGCCGGAAGGCGCCCCCGCGCCACAGCGCCAGCACCGTGAGGACTTCGGCCACCATCCTCTCCGGATGATGCACGACGTCGTCGTAGCCAAACCTGAGCACGAGATAGCCTCCGACGACGGTCGCGTTGTTGCGCCTGCGGTCTTTCTTGACCTGCCGGGACTCCAGATGCGCAGCGCCGTCGGTTTCCACGACGAGGCAGCCCTCCACCAAAAAATCCACTTCGCCCACGTCAGGGATCTCGACATGCCTTGACACCTGAAGTCCGGCCCGGCGGAAGGACCTATTGGTGAGTACTTCCAAGAGGGAATCGGCCCGCGGGATGACCAGGTCCAGCACCGCCCGGGCGCGGGCATTGCGGTTGCCCGGCAGTTTGCTTCGGAGGAAGGCCAGAGAAATGTCCCCGCGGCCCACAGCACACTGGACCATGACCAAGGCCTCAGTTTCTGGCAGGCAGCGAAGGGCGTGGATCAGGACATCGGCCAACCCGGCCACAGGGAGCCACGGGTGCCGGGGATGCCGACGACGGCCATGTGCCACGGCCCCCGGCGGGGCAGCGCGGTGCCCGACACACAGGTGCAGCTTCCGTGCCGGAACCAAGGTCCACAGCCCGTAGCTGGGCGCAGCTGAGACGCAACTGAGAAGTCCGCCGGCCTCCCGGGCGGCCCTGTAGGCGGTGAATTCCGCCAGCGAGTACTGTCCGCGGCGGACTCTGAGCACCGCGCCGTCGGCAACGGCCCGAGTGATTCGGTGGCGACTGAATCCCGCCACGCGAAGGTCGTCCGCGGCGGCCGTTCCTCCGCGGCTGGCAAGGAAGCCAAGAAGATCCATTCCCTAACCTTGCGCGGCGCGGCGGGCTTGTGTGGTGAGCCGGCGGCCCTATGTGGATATCCAGAAACCGCACCGGGGGCACTTTGACACGGACTCGCCGTCGCGACGCTCCGGAGCCACAACACCGCTCCCCAATGTGCCCCCAGCGTGAGGCATGAGGTCGACCGGCGGTGCATCACGCCGCCCCGCGCCGCAGCCCCCGCAAATCCGTGACAATCAATTTACAGAATCGCTAGACAACGTGACACAACTGTCATAAGCTTATTCATGGGTTCACCAAATGCCTCCGGTGAATCTGATGCGAACGGAGAAATGGCCCCGGTTCCGCACAACGGACGACTCGTAACGTTGTGAGGAACCGGGGCCATTCCGCTTTAAATTCAGGCCCGGGCCCGCCGGCGCCGGGTTGCCGGCCGGTACGCCCGGCGGCTCCGGGAACCGCTAGCTGCTGCGGTCCACGACGGCGTGCGCGAAGCTGGTCAGCGAATCCTTGACCACGCCCTCCGGGAGCGGGGCGAGGGCGGCGATGGCTTCGTCGGCCCAGGCTCGGGCCACCGTCCAGGACTCCGCGGTAACGGGGTGTTCGCGCAGCCCGGCGACGGCGGCCGCGAGGGCCTCGTCCGAGCTGAGGTCGCCGTCGATCAGCTGCAGGAGGTCGACGGCGGACTGGTCGCCGTCGTCCGCCGCTTTGCGCAGCAGCAGCACGGGCAGCGTGGGCACGCCCTCGCGCAGGTCGGTGCCTGGCGACTTGCCGGATTTGACCTTGACGCCGGTGACGTCAATGACGTCGTCGGCAAGCTGGAAGGCGACGCCGACCTTCTCGCCGTACTCGACCAGCAGCGTCTCGTAGGCCGGATCGGCATTGGCGAAGATCGCGCCGAGCTGGCCGGACGCGGCCACGAGCGAGCCGGTCTTGTCCGCGATCACGGAGAGGTAGTGCTCCACCGGATCCTCGTCCGGGCGCGGCCCCACGGTCTCGTGCAGCTGGCCGAGGCAGAGCCGCTCGAAGGTGCGGGCCTGGATGCCGAGCGCGCGGGACCCCAGCTCGGAGACCAGGATGGAGGCCCGGGCGAAGATGAGGTCACCGGTCAGGACGGCAACGGAGTTGCCCCAGACCTCGTGCGCGGTGGGGGCGCCGCGGCGGAACGGAGCGGAGTCCATCACGTCGTCGTGGTACAGCGTGGCCAGGTGCGTCAGTTCGACGACGACGGCGGCCTGCACCACCGCCGGCAGCGACGCGTCGCCGAGGTGGGCGCAGAGCAGGGTCAGCAGCGGCCGGATGCGCTTGCCGCCGGCTTCGACCAGGTGGCGCGACGTGGCGTCGGCCAGCGGGTCCGAGTTGGCGATGGCCTCGCGCAGCTTCTTCTCCACGCGGGCCAGGTTGGTAGTGATGGCCGGGCCGAGTTCGGGGTCCCCCGCGATCGCCGCGAAGCCGGCCGGCAGCTGGAGCCCGGTGGCAATGGCGGTGGTGTTCAGGTCCGGTTCAGCGCTCGGCAGGCCGTGTCCGGCGTGCGTCCAGCTTTGGTCTGCAGAGTTGGTCACGGGTTAACCCTAACTTTTTGTTGCGGAATCCGCGGGGTTGAGTCTGGAACGGGCCGGGTGTTCGAGGTAGCCGGGACGAGTGCTTCGAGGACGCGGATCAAGCGGTCCTCGATGCCCTTGGCCGAGGGGTCGGTCAGGTTGGCCAGCAACCGGACGACGAACTTCATCAGCAGCGGGATGGGCATGCCCGTCCGGAGTGCCAGCTTCATCACGGCCGGCTTGCCGATGACGGCGGCGAACGCGCGACCCAGGGTGAAGTGCGAGCCCCACTGCCCGCGCACATAGTCCGCGTACCCCGCCAGCCGGGCGTCGGCGTCGGCCGTGCTCCAGCCTGCCGAAGCGGCCCGGGACGAGGCGTCGATGATGAACTCCGCCGCGAAACGGGCGGACTCCATGGCATAGGAGATGCCCTCGCCGTTGAACGGGGAGACCATGCCGCCGGCGTCGCCGAGCAGCAACAGCCCGGGCGAGTAGTGCGGGGTGCGGTTGAAGCCCATCGGCAGCGCCGCGCCGCGGATCTCCCCGGCCTGGTTTTCCGGGGTGAAGCCCCATTCCGCGGGCATGCCGGCGGTCCATTCGCGCAGGACCTGCTTGTAGTCCAGCTTGCCGAATTCCTTGGAGGAGTTCAGGATGCCCAGGCCCACGTTGGAGGTGCCGTCGCCGACGCCGAACACCCAGCCGTAGCCGGGCAGCAGCTTGCCGTCCTTACCGGGGAGCTCCAGCCAGCCTTCCATCCACTCGTCGTCGTGCCGCGGGCTGGTGAAGTAGGTCCGCACGGCCACGCCCAGCGGACGGTCGTCGCGTTTCTGGATGCCCAGCGAGACGGCGGTGCGGGTGGAGTTCCCGTCGGCGGCGAGCACGACGTCGGCGGTGAAGTCCCGGGTTTCGCCGGTCTTCCGGCCGGCTTCATCGAGCAGCGCGGCGCGGACGCCGGTGACGCGGCCGTCCTCGGAGCGCAGCGCCTCGGTGACGCTGTGGCGTTCCAGCACGACGGCGCCGGCGGACTGGGCGTGCCGGGCCAGCTCCTCGTCGAAGCCCAGCCGGGTGCGGATCAGTCCGTACTGCGGGAAGTCGGAGACCTCGGGCCAGGGCAGTTCGATGGTGCGGCCGCCGGCAATGAGGCGCAGGCCCTTGTTCCGGCGCCAGCCCTCGGCCTCCGGGTGCGGCAGTCCGAGTCTCTGGATTTCCCGGACCGCGCGCGGGGTGAGCCCGTCGCCGCAGACCTTCTCGCGGGGAAAGCTGGTCTTTTCCAGCACCGTGACGTCGATACCGGCCTGGGCAAGGTAGAACGCGGCGGTGGATCCGGCCGGCCCCGCCCCGACGATCAGTACTTTCACGGCAGCTGCCAGCTACCGCTCGGGCCGGGTGATGTTGCGGCGCAGCTTGGCCACGGGGCCGGTGTGGTTGGCCAGCGCCGCCGCGCCGGCGGCGGGTCCGGATGCCGGTCCGGCCGGCTTCTGGGCGCGGTGGACGGCCACGATGCCGCCGCTGAGATTGCGGTAGGTGACGGACTCCCAGCCGGCTTCCTGCAGCCAGGCGGCGAGGTGGTCCTGGTCCGGCCAGGCGCGGATGGATTCGGCGAGGTAGACGTAGGCGTCCGGGTTGGAGGAGACCTTGACGGCGATGGCGGGCAGGGCGCGCATCAGGTATTCGGTGTACATGGTGCGCCAGAGCGGCACCACCGGCTGGGAGAACTCGGCGATGACCAGGCGTCCGCCGGGTTTGGTGACCCGCAGCATCTCGGCGAGGGCCTTCTTGGGCTCGTTGACGTTGCGCAGGCCGAAGGAGATGGTGCTGGCGTCGAAGGTGTTGTCCGCGAAGGGCAGGCGGGTTGCGTCACCGGCGACGAAGTTGATGTCAGGGCGGCGCCGCTTGCCAACCTTGAGCATGCCCAGGGAGAAATCGCAGGCGACGACGTCGATCCCGGCGTCGGCGTACGGTTCACTGGAGGTGCCGGTTCCGGCGGCGAGGTCAAGCACGCGCTGGCCGGTCTTCACGTCCATGGCTTCGACGACGATCCGGCGCCAGCGGCGCGTCTGTCCCATCGACAGGACGTCGTTGACGACGTCGTATTTCGGGGCGACGTCGTCAAACATCGTGGCTACTTCGTCCGGACGCTTATCCAAGGATGCTCGGTTCACCCCGTTATTGTCTCAAATCTTCGACGCACCCCCTAACCACCGGCCGGTCCGGGGCGCGGCGTGCGGCGGGAGTAGTGTTGTCTCATCATGACGAGCGCGTTCCGTACCAGAATTATCAGGACACTGACAGTCCCCCTCGATGCCGATTCATTCCCCGGGGGGCTGCCGTCGTTTCTGGTCCGTGATGACGTGCTGTGCTGGACCCGCCGCGAGGCCGGCCTGGTCGGTTTCGGCGAGGTGGCGCGGTTCACCGCCACCGGCCCGGAGCGGTTCCTCGAGGCGGACATCTGGTGGCGGCACCTGGTCCTCGAAGCGGATGTCACCGACGCCGTCGGCTGCCCCGGGACCGGCCCTGTGGCCTTCGGCTCCTTCGCCTTCTCCAAGGTGTCCGCGCACGAGTCCCGCCTGATTGTTCCCGAGATCGTGGTGGGCCTGCGCGACGGCAACGCCTGGCTCACCCAGCTCACGTTCGACGACGGCGAGCTCACCGAGGCCGGCGCCCGCGCCGCCCTGCGGCGCTGGCTGGAGGCACTCGGCTCCCAGGCTTCCGGCGACCCGGCGCCGTCGCAACCGCGGGCGCAGGCTGAACCGCAGGCGACGTCGGAACCGCAGCCCGGGCGGGAGGCCAAGCTCAGCACCGGCTCACTCAGCGAGGCGGACTGGATGGCCGCCGTCGCCGAGGGCGTCGCCGAAATCCGCACCGGGGCGCTCGAGAAGCTCGTGCTGGCGCGGGACATTGTCGCCACCGTGCCCGACGGCGTGAACGCCGCCGAGATCCTGCGCCAGCTCGCGGTCCGCTACCGCGAATGCTGGACCTACGGTGTCGACGGCCTTGTGGGTTCCACCCCCGAAATGCTGATCCAGGTGGAAGGCCGCACGGCGCAGGCCCGCGTCCTGGCCGGCACGCTGGACCGCCGCGACGCCGAGGGCATGGCCGGCTCGCCGCTGGAATTCGCCGAACGCGTCCTCGCCGGTTCCGAGAAGCAGCGGCATGAACACGACATCGCAATCCAGTCGCTCACCACCCAGCTGGCCCCCTTCTCCGAGGCCATGAACGCCCACAGCGAGCCGTTCATCTTGGAACTGCCGAACGTCTGGCATCTGGCCTCCGACGTCAAGGCCGAACTGACCGAGGTGGAGGGCCACGTGCCCACCTGCCTGGCCCTGATCAACGCCCTGCACCCCACGGCTGCGGTCTGCGGCACCCCGACCACCGTGGCCGGCGCGCTGATCCGGAAACTCGAGCACCTGGACCGCGGCCCATATGCCGGCCCGGTCGGCTGGCTCGACGCCGCCGGCAACGGCGAGTGGGGCATCGCGCTGCGCGGCGCGGTCATCGAGGGGCCGGACACGGTTCGGCTCTACGCCGGCTGCGGCGTCGTCGAGGGCTCCGTCCCCGCGGCGGAGCTGGCCGAGACCTGGGCGAAGTTCAGGCCGATGCTGGAATCTCTGGGCATCGACAGCTGAGCCGGCGCCCCTCCGGCAGCGGCGGCCTGCGGCGCGCGACGAATCCGTCATTACAGACAGCGGCCTGGTGTGGCCCCTTGAAAACCGTCTCGATTTAGTTATCCAATAGTGAAACTAAGTTTCCTGTGACGTACATCTCTTCTTCGGCGATACAATATACCCCGACTTAGTTTTCGCATGCCCCTGCAACAAAAGGTAAAAAATGCAGATCTCCCGTTCGCTCCTGACCAATTCCAAGGTCAAGGCCGCAGCCGTGCTTGCTATCGGCGCCCTGGCCCTCTCGGCCTGCACCAACGCCTCCGAGACCGGCACGGGCGGGGCGGCGACGCCGTCCGGCAGCGCAAAGGCAAGCTTCGACCCCACGACGGTCCAGAAAGACGATGCGCTGGCGGCCATGGTTCCGGCGGCCATCAAGTCCAAGGGCACCCTCACCATTGGCGCTGACACGAGCTACGCTCCGGCTGAGTTCCTCGGCACCGACGGCCAGACCCCGGTGGGTTACGACGTCGACATTGCGAAGGCAATCGGCGCCACCCTGGGGCTCAAGGTCCAGGTGCAGACCGCAGAATTCACCGGGATCCTTCCCGCACTGGGCCCGAAGTACGACCTTGGCATTTCCTCCTTCACCATCAACAAGGAGCGCCTCGGCGCAGTCAACATGGTCAGCTACTTCAACGCCGGCACCGCCTGGGCTGTGAAGAAGGGCAACCCGAAGAACTTCTCCCTCGATGACGTCTGCGGCAAGGCAATCGGCGTCCAGACCGGCACCGTGCAGGAGGACCCGGACCTGTCCGGCCGGAACAAGAAGTGCACGGCCGAAGGCAAGAAGCCGATCGATATCGTCACGCTCAAGAACCAGACCGACGTGACCACGCGTCTGGTCAACGGCAGCATCGACGCCATGGCGGCTGACTCCCCCATCATCGGCTACGCCCTGACCCAGACCAACGGACAGCTGGAGAAGCTCGGCGACGTCTACGACGCCGCCCCGCAGGGCATCGCCGTTGCCAAGTCGGACACTGCGCTCGCCGACGTCATCCAGAAGACGATGACCAAGCTCATCCAGGACGGCTCCTACAAGAAGATCCTCGAAGGCTGGGGCAACGCTGAAGGTGCCATCACCAAGTCCGAGGTCAACCCGGCGGCCGCGTCTTGAGTCTTCCCGCCACCGACCACTCATCAGGGGTAGGGATGGAAAGTCAGCACAACCACGCAGCACCGGTCCTGAACAAGCCCGTGCCCGTGCGGCACCCGGGCCGCTGGATCAGCGCCGTGATCATTGGCGGTGCCCTGCTGCTGATGGTGCAGAGCGCCTTCACGAACCCCAACTTCCGCTGGGACGTCGTCGCAACCTACATCCTGGACGTCAAAGTAGTCCAGGGTGTTGGCTGGACGTTGGTCCTGACGGCCACGTCAATGTTTTTGGCCATCGTGCTGGCCATCTTGCTGGCCGTTATGCGGCAGTCGGACAACCCTGTTCTGCGCTACACCAGCTGGCTGTGGGTCTGGTTCTTCCGCGGCACTCCCGTGTACACCCAGTTGCTGTTCTGGGGCCTCGTAACGGTGCTCTACCCGGCCATTACTGTCGGTATCCCGTTCGGGCCAGAGCTGTTCAGCTATGCCCTTTCGGACCCCAGCAAGGGTCTGATCCCGGCGATTCTCGGTCTGGGACTCAACGAGTCGGCGTATCTGGCCGAAATCTTCCGGGCCGGACTGAAGTCGGTGGACAAGGGCCAGACGGAGGCAGCAGAGGCGCTCGGCATGTCCAAAGGCAAGATCATGTGGCGGATCATCCTGCCGCAGGCCATGCGGATCATCGTTCCGCCGACAGGCAACGAGACCATCGGCATGCTCAAGACCACTTCCCTGGTCCTGGCCGTGCCGTTCACCCTGGACCTGACCTTCGCCACCAACGCGCTGGCGAACCGCATCTACCTGCCCATTCCCCTTCTGATCGTGGCCGCCTTCTGGTACCTGCTGGTCACCAGCATCCTGATGGTGGGCCAGCACTTCATCGAGGCGTACTACGGCAAGGGCGTCGACAACCTGGCCCCGGCCGCAATCAACCCGGCGGCCGCCAGGGCATCCGCGGCGGTGGCGCCAAGCGCCGAGGCCGAGCCGGCACTGAAGATGGATCCCGAGGAGGAGGCGAAATGACGATCACCACTGAGAACCCGCTGGTCAAAATCGAAGGCCTCCACAAGTTTTACGGGCAGCATCACGTGCTGCGCGGCATTGACCTGACCGTCAACCAGGGCGAGGTGTCGGTGGTGATCGGCCCATCCGGTTCCGGCAAGTCCACCATGCTGCGCTGTGTCAACCTGCTCGAAACCATCAGCGCCGGCCGGATTTCCGTCGGCGGTGAGCTGATTGGCTACCGCGAGGTCAACGGCCGCCTGCATGATCTGAAGACCAAGGAGATCGCGGCCCAGCGCCGCGAGATCGGCATGGTCTTCCAGCGCTTCAACCTGTTCCCGCACAAGACGGCGCTGCAGAACGTCATGGAGGCTCCGGTCCAGGTCAAGGGCCAGCCGAAGGACATCGCCCGGAAGCGGGCACTGGAGCTGCTGGACCGGGTAGGACTCGCGGACCGGGCCGGCCACTATCCCTCGCAGCTGTCCGGCGGGCAGCAGCAGCGCGTGGCCATCGCCCGGGCCCTGGCCATGGACCCGGAACTGATGCTCTTCGATGAGCCGACGTCCGCCCTGGACCCGGAGCTTGTGGGTGACGTGCTGAACGTCATGAAGGATCTTGCCAAGTCCGGCATGACCATGATCGTTGTGACGCACGAGATTGGTTTCGCCCGGGAGGTCGGCGACCGGCTGACCTTCATGGACGGCGGCATCGTCGTCGAATCCGGCGACCCGCGAGAGGTGCTCGCGAACCCGCAGCACGCCCGGACCAAGGAGTTCCTGAGCCGGGTGCTCTAGGGAGCAACTTTCTGCAACGATTTCGGACAGCCGCTACGTGGAACCACGTAGCGGCTGTCCGTTTTCGTAGCCCTTTCCGGCGGATGGTCAGTGTGCGTGGCGGAAGATGGCAACGGCTTCGCGGATCGCGTAGTAGACGATCACAAAACCGGCCACCGGGTCGGCCCACCACCACCCGGCGAGGGCATCCAGCAGGATCCCGGCCAGCACGGCGGAGGCCAGGAGCCCATCGATAAACGTCACCCTGCCCTCTGCGATCAGGACGGGGTTGCCCAGGGCTTTGCCCGTACGCGCCTTCCCCGCGGCGAGGACAAACATGACCACAGCCGTCACCGCCGTCCAGATCATCCCGGCCGTGCTGGGCTGCGCGTGGTGCCCGGCCGCCAGGGCGACGCCGGACTGGATGGTGAGGTGCAGAGCCAGTGCCACGAACGCCCCGGCGATCAACGTCAGCGCTATACGCTGGCGTCGTTCCCCGGCGCCGGAGAGCTCCCAGATGACCACAGTGCTGGCGCCGATTTCGATCAGGCTGTCCAGGCCGAAGCCAGCCAACGCCACCGAGCCGGCCGCGATCGAGGCAACGGCCAGAACGACAACGCCAATGACGTTCCAGCCCAGTGTGATTCCTTCGAGGAGGAAACCACGCCGTCTCAAGCGGGCCTCGTCCGTGCGCTTCGACGTTTCAGACAGCATCGATCTTGCCTTTCCCGGAGTATGCGGTGGGTGGTCCGGCCTAACGCCCGAGGACCCCGGCCACGGCGGCGGACACCGCGTCGCGGATGCGCCCGTGCAGTTCGCGGAGCCCGTGCCGCCCGGTCCGCACTTCGATGATGCTGCGGCCCTCGAGCGGCTCTGCCAGGGCCGCGGCGAGCTCCGCCGTCGTGCTCACCGCGCGGTGGGAGACGCCGTATGCGGCGGCGAGGGCGGCGAAATCCACCGTGTGCGGGGTGCCGAAGAGGCGTTCGACGGCGGTACCGTAGCGGCCTAACTGCTCGACGGCGCCGTGCTCCAGCAAGCCGAAGATGGCCCCGCCGGCGTCGTTGAGGACCACGATCCGCAACGCCGGAACGGCCTCGCCCGCGCCGAGCAGCAGTCCGCCGGCGTCGTGCAGGAAGGTGACGTCGCCCAGCAGCACGGTGGTTTCCTGTCGGCCCCCGACGGCGATGCCGGTGGCGGTGGCAAGGGTGCCGTCGATCCCGGCCAGTCCCCGGTTGGCGAAGACGGTGGCCTGTGGTTCCTGGGGCGGGGCGCCGGCGAGGTCGACGTCGCGGATCCCGTTGGAGGAGCCCAGAACCAGCTGCCCGCGCGTCTGGCCCCAGACCAGCGCGCCCACGGCGGGCCCGGAGGCGGCCGAACCCGCGAGCACCAGGTCCAGCGCGTGCTGGGCGGCGGCCCCGGCCAGCAGCCAGGCATCGAGCCAGGCAGGGCTTCCCCGGCCGGCGAAGTCGGCCAGGTCAGCGAGAGTCTCGAGCGGCAGTTCGGTGCGCCGGCCGGGCTCGTACCAGGCTACCGGAACGGGCTGGTAGAGGGCGGACGGGACGTCGGCGCGGGCGAGCAGCGCCGAGACCGGCCGTGACAGCGTGGGCCGGCCGAACAGCACAACGCGCTCGATCGGCTGGCCGGATTCCGGACCGAAGTGCTCCAGCAGCAGCCGGTACGGACCCACCGCATTCGGGCCGAAGCGGGCGTTCGAGGACGGTTCGGCGAGCAGCGGCAGGCCGTGGGCGCGGGCGAACGCCTCGGCGACCGGGCCGGCGTCGTGTCCGGCGAGGACAACGGTGCGCCGTTCGGGCAGCGCCGGGGAGGCTGCCGGGAAGTCCAGCGCCAGCGGATGCCGCGCGGCCTGGTGGATCCGGCGGCCGGAGGCCTCGCCCAGGCCGTCGCGCGCGGCCGGGACCAGCGGGTCGCGGAAGGCGAGGTTCAGCTGTACCGGGCCGGGCGGGATGTCCTCAAAGGCGCCGGTGGCCGCGCTCAGTGCCGTTTCGACGGCCCGGAGCGGGTTGTCGCCGGCGGGCACGTCGGCGGCGAAGCGGACATGCTCGCCGAACAGGTCCGGCTGCACGGTGGTCTGGTTGGCCCCGGTGCCGCGGAGTTCCTCGGGCCGGTCGGCCGAGAGGACCACGAGCGGAACTGCGGCGTGGTTGGCCTCCATCACGGCAGGCAGCAGGTTCCCGACGGCGGTGCCCGAGGTGGTCAGCACGGCCGCGGGGGCACCGGTGGCCAGGGCCAGGCCCAGGGCGGTGAAGCCGGCGTCGCGTTCGTCGATCCGGACCAGCAGCTCGACCCGGCCCGCGGCGTCGGCCTCGGCCAGCGCGTAGGCCATCGGCGCGGAGCGGGATCCCGGGGCCACCACCACATACCGCACGCCGGAGCCGATCAGGGCCGCAACGGCCATCCGCGCGGCCTCGACCGACGCCAACCCGCCTGCGGCTGGAGGGTCGGCGGGAGGAACGTCCGGGCTCACATGTTCTCCGGCGTCTCGATGCCGAGCAGGTCCAGGCCGTCGGAGAGCCGCCGCAGCACGAGTCCGCAGAAGGCAAGCCGCGATTCCCGAACCGTATCCTCGGCCTTGAGTACCGGGCACTGGTCGTAGAACGAGGTGAACAGCTGCGCCAGTTCAAACAGGTACGCGCACAGCCGGTGCGGCTCAAGCACCTCGCCGACTTTTTGCAGCGTGGCGTCGTATTCGAGCAGGTGCAGGGCCAGCGCGCGTTCGGCCGGTTCGACGACGGCGATGGTCGCCGCGGGCGCGGCCGCTGCGCCCGCAGCCCCAGCTCCCGCTGCGCCGAGGTGCTGCTCCAGCGCGCCGGCCTTTCGCAGGATCGACCGGATCCGGGCGGCGGCGTACTGGACATAGGGGCCGGTGTTGCCGGTCAGCGCCAGCATCCGGTCGAAATCGAAGACGTACTCCGTGTCGTGGCCGGTGGAGAGGTCCGCATACTTGACCGCGCCGATGCCGACCTGACGGGCGGTGACCGCCCGCTCCTCCTCGCTGAGCTCGGGCCGGCTGGCGTCGATGACGGCACGGGCCCGGTCCACCGCCTCCTGCAGCAGCGCCATCAGCTTGACCGGGTTGCCGGCGCGGGACTTGAGGATCTTGCCGTCCTCGCCGAGCACGTTGCCGATCTGGACGTGGGTGGCCTCCACCGTGTCCGGCAGCCAGCCGGCGTCGCGGGCGGTGGCCATCACCATCCGCAGGTGCACGTTCTGCGGGGCGCCCACCACGTAGAGCACACGGTCAGCCTCGAGTTCGCGGACCCGGTAGCGGATCGTGGCGAGGTCCGTGGTGCCGTACCCGTAGCCGCCGTCGGACTTGCGGATGATGAGGGGCAGCGGGTCGCCGTCGCGCCCGGTGAAGCCGGCCGGGAAGGTGCAGAGCGCGCCCTCACTGATCCGGGCGATGCCGCGTTCCTCGAGTTCCTGGCACAGCTGTGCCAGATGCGCGTCGTAGGAGCTTTCGCCGGCGATGTGGTCATCGGTGAGGCTGATCCCGAGCATCGCGTAGATGGCGTTGAAGTAGCGCTTGGACTGCGCCACGAGCCGCTGCCAGACGGCGAAGGTCTCCGGGTCTCCGCCCTGCAGCGCCACCACGCGCAGCCGGGCACGGGTGGCGAACCCGTCGGGGTCCGCGGCGGAGGCATCGAATTTCGCACGCGCGGCCTGGTAGAAGGCGCTCGGGTCGTCAACCAGCAGGGCGGCCTCGGGCGAGTCCTCCCCCACCTCGAGCCAGTGTTCGATCAGCATGCCGAACGGGGTGCCCCAGTCGCCGATGTGGTTTTGCCGGATCACGGTGTGGCCCAGCGCCTCGAGGACGCGCACGATGCTGTCCCCCACTACGGTGGTCCGCAGGTGGCCGACGTGCATTTCCTTGGCCACGTTCGGGGAGGAATAGTCGACGACGACGCGGTGCAGCGGCTCGGGCCGCGCACCTTCGCCGGCGGGCGCCGGTGCGTTCAACAGCTCCTCGATCCAGGTGCCATCGAACGTGAGGTTGATGAAGCCCGGACCCGAAATCTCCACCAGGCTGCAGACGCCGTCGAGGTCCAAGGCCTCCACGATCCTGGCCGCGGCGTCGCGCGGCGGCAGGCCGACTTTCTTGGCAAGCGCCATGGCGGCGTTGATCTGGATGTCCGCGAACTGCGAGGGCCTGATGACCGGATCCGTCTCGCGGAACTCCTCGCCGAAGGCATGGGCAATAGCTGCCTGGACTCTGGGGACAACCATTTCGGCCGGATTATTCACACTGTTCAAATTATCAGTTCCCGCCGCCCCCGGACGCTCGCTCAGAGCAACGCGGGGTCACTTCGCGCCCAGGTCGAGGGTCCGGATGGGCGCGAAGTGACCCCGCGTTGCTGCGGGAGGCTAGTCGTCGGTGCGGAAGACCTGGACCACGGACGGGCGCGGGATCCGCGCCTGGCCCGGCTTCGGCGTCACACCGGGAGCCACGTAGTCCGGGAAGGCGGAGTGCTGGGCCTCGAATGTGCCTTCCTCGCCCGGGTGCTGCACGGCGACAAACACATGGCGCTCCTCGTCGTGCACGATCGGCCCACAGGTCTCGGCGTCGCGCGGCACGGCGAGGAACTGCTCCACGCGTCCGCGCTCCGGCCCGTCCAGCGTGACCTTGAACAGGCCGTCCGCGTGACCGATGCTCGAGGGGGCGCCGTCCGTGGCGATCCACATGTTGCCGACCGAGTCGAACGCCACGTTGTCCGGGCAGGAGATTGGCGAGACCCGGTCGGCCGGGAAGCCGGCGAAGTATGTGGAGGTGTTCTTGGCCGGATCGCCGCAGACCATGAGCAGGTTCCAGGCGAACTTGGTGGACGTCTGGTCCCCGGCTTCGGTAATTTCCACGATGTGGCCGTCCCGGTTCAGCGTGCGCGGGTTGACCTCGGTGGCACCCTCCTTGCCGGTCTTGCCGCGGTCCGAGTTGTTGGTGCAGACCACGTAGACCTTGCCGGTGTGCAGGCTGGGCTGGACGTCCTCGCAGCGGTCCATCTTGGTGGGGCCGACTTTGTCCGCGGCGAGGCGGGTGTAGACCAGGACTTCCTCGACGGACATCCCGGGCACCATGGACTTGCCTCCCACCACCAGCGGGAGCCACTCGCCGGTGCCGTCGAAGGCGCCGTCGGCGGGGAGCTTGCCGGAGCCGTCGATCTCGGCCGCCGGGGAGTCACCGGTGAACTTTGCTACGTAAAGGTCGCCTTCGGAGAGCAGGTTCAGGTTGCTGGCGCGGGCGTCCTTGGAGTCGCCGGCCTGGTACGTGCCCTTGGACACGAACTTGTAGAGGTAGTCGAACCGCTCGTCGTCCCCCATGTAGGCGACGACGTGCCCGGAGGCGGCCACGATGACGTTGGCACCCTCGTGCTTGAAACGTCCCATCGCGGAATGCTTCCGGGGCGTCGAGTTCGGATCGAGGGGGTCCACCTCGACGATCCAGCCGAACCGGTTGCTTTCGTTGGCGTAGCCCTCGTTGCGGGTATCGAACCGGGGGTCGTCGAGCTCCCACTGCCGGGCGGTCGTCTTGGCGGTGAGTCCGTAGCGCTTGTCCGAGGCGGACGTTCCCGGGGAAACGAAGTAGCCGTTGAAGTTCTCCTCGCCGGAGAGAATGGTGCCCCACGGGGTGGTGCCGCCGGAGCAGTTGCCCAGCGTGCCCTTGATGGTCCGGCCGCCCGGGTCCGCAACGGTGCTGACCAGGGCGGAGCCGGCGACCGGGCCGGTCAGTTCGTAGGCGGTGTCGGTTAGGAAGCGGCGGTTCAGCGCCGCGCCCTGGACGTAACGCCACGGCTGGTTCTTGTTCTGGCGCACGAGTTCGACGACGGTGAGGCCGTGCGCGGCGCGGCCGATGGCCCGGGTTTCCGCGGCGTCGAAGCCGGCCGGGACCATGATGCTCTCGTTCGTGTACTCGTGGTTGGTGAAGAGCACGGACCGGCGGCCCTTGGCATCCAGCGGCAGGATGTCCGTGTAGTCGTTGTTGTAGCCGAACTGGCGGGCCTGCGCCGCGGCGCTCTGGCGGTCCGCGTCGAAGGCCGGCGAGTCGTTGAAGAGCGGGTCACCCCAGCGGATGACCGGCTGCCAGGTGAACCCCGCCGGGACGGTGAACGCGTCGACGGCGGCGTCAACCGGCGCGATCGCCGTGAACTGCAGCTTGGACTTGCCAAAGCCGTCCTTGGCGGCGGCGGCCAGGCCAGGGCCGCCGGCGGTTGCCGGCTCCGCAGAGGTCACGGCGTTGCCGAAGACGACGGCGAGGGCGCCGGCCGCGCCGAAGCCGAGGGCGGAGCGTCGGGACATGGTGGCCGAGGCAATGTCGCGGAAATAGTCGTTCGAACTGCTGTTGCAGACCTCGCCGGCGCAGGCGTTGTCACACTTAAGCGCACAGGTTACGGGGCTGCGCTTGCCCTTGGTATGGCCCAGCATGGGCAGCAGGGAAAACTTTCGTCCGGAGGAGACAGTCATGGGTGAAACCTTCCAAGGCAGGGGATGCGTCCCCGCCACCCTGCCAGCGTCCGACAACGCGGAGCGGTCCTCACGGTGAAAGTCCGGTTAACTCACGGGGCTGGTGTTGCAGGAGCGTCTGCTGCGAGAAGGGCGTACACACGCCGGAGCCGGTCGAGCCACCAGTCCCTGCGCTCGGGCGCGGCCGCATATTCGGCCAGCAGTCCGTCGTCGACGGCGACGTCCCGGAGCCGGATGGCGCCGTCGTCGGGGACCAGGGAATCCCTGGTGACGTCGGCGGCGAGCAGCGACACCGTCCCGAGCCCGCAGGCGTAGGGCAGTTCGGGCAGGGCAGCGGCGAGCGCCAGCCCCGCGCGGATCCCCACGGAGGTGTCCAGGGCGGAGCTGACGACGGCGGGCAGGCCGGCCTGCGCCACGATGTCCAGTGCCCGCCGCACTCCCCCGAGCGGCGCCACCTTCACCACTATCAGGTCCGCGGCGCCGGCACGCGCCACCTTCAGCGGATCATCCTCCTTGCGGACGCTTTCATCCGCGGCGATCAGCACCGACACCCCGGCGGCACGGAGCCGGCGCCGCACTTCGGCGAGGCCCGCGATGTCCGGGACCGGCTGCTCGGCGTATTCAAGCCCGACGGCGGCCAGCCGGGTCAGTGCTTCGACGGCGGCCGGCACGTCCCAACCGCCGTTCGCGTCGACCCGGATGGCGGCGTCCGGCAGTGCGGCGCGGACGGCACCCACCCGGGCGGCATCGTCGTCGAGCGTCTGGCCAGGCTCGGCGACCTTGACCTTGACGGCGTCCACCCGGCCGAAGCGGGCAAGGATCTCCGGTACCCGTTCCGCGGCGACCGCCGGGACGGTGGCGTTGACCGGGATGCTGGTCCGCCGGGGTTCCGGGAACCCTTGCCAGCCGGCCTCGACGGCGGCGGCCAGCCAGCGGGAAGCCTCGGCGTCGCCGTATTCGGGGAAGGGGCAGAACTCGCCCCAGCCGAGGGGGCCGGGCAGGAGCAGGGCCTCGCGCTGGGTGATGCCGCGGAACTTCACCCGCATCGGCAGGCTGACCACCCGGGCTGCGTCCAGGAGTTCGTCCACTCCCCCGGGGTTGAGACCGGAAGCGGGAGGAATATCGGCACTGGTGGGCATGGATGTACTCTACCGGCGGCACGCAGCGTGGGCCCGCGGGCGGCGGTCTGGTTGCAGGCGGGCGCAAGGCCTTGGGCGGGCCGACGTCGACTGGGGGTGAGCTCCTGGTTTAGGACACTCGTCTGGATCGGCCCCGCCCAAGGAGCACACCGGCGGGATCAGCCGCACCGGTCCTGCGAGTCTAGGGACGCGGCCTCGGGGCGGACACGAGTAGTGGCTACCTGTCTTGTGAGACGGCGCTACGTGGGCCGGGCTGTCGCAGCTCCCAGACATCGGCCGCGGCGCCGTGCGGCAGTTCCAGGCGCCACTCCTCGCCGGCCGCGGGGTAGGCGCGCACCGTCGCCGGCACCGAACCGTGGCGGTAGACCTCCACGATCGAGCCGTCCACGAAGATCCGCAGCTCGTCGCCGCCGGCCACGGTGTCCGCGAAAACCGGACGGACCTGCGCCGCGGACGCCAGGACCAGCCGGATCCGGCCTTCCCCGCCGCTGACCACCGCTTCGGCCTGGGCCGGCAGGCTCAGGGTTCCCGCGGCTCCCTTGGCACGGCGAGCACCCCGGTACCCTCGCAGCTCCGGTGCCGGCTCGACCGCGAGCACCCCGCCGTGCACCGCAAGCTGCCGCGGGAAGGTCAGCAGTCCGGCCCAGCCGGCGGCGTCCGTCTGCTCCTGGCCCCGGCCGGCACGGCCGTCCAGGCCCGACAGCTCGTTGGACCAGCCCCACAGCAGGGTGCGGTCCGGCAGGGACAGGATCTGCGGCGCATAGAAGTCCGGGCCCACGTCCGCCTTGCCGCCTTTCGCCGGGGTGAAGACCGGCAGGCCGGTGACGGCGTCCTCGGCGAGTGACCCCAGCAGGTAGCCCACACCATTGGGATGGTGGTGGTAGTCCGAGGCGAGCCAGAGGGAGGCCATCAGCAGCCAGGTTTCCGCCCCGGAGGAGTCCGGCACGCGGACCAGCTGCGGGCACTCCCAGATCTCGGCCGGAAGGTGCCGGGCCGCCAGTGCGTTCTCGGTGCTGAACCAGATGCCTTCGTAGCGCCAGTCGCGCAGTTCGTCCGCGCGGTAGAGCAGCACGGCCGCGTGCCCCGACGCCAGGCCCGCCCCCTGAAGTGCATAGCGCCGGCCGTGGAAGGTGAAGATAAACGGGTCGCGCACCGCCGTGATGCGGGGGTCCGCCGGCACCGGCGCCGCCACCTGCCCGTCCTGCCGCCACTCCGTCAGTCCCCGGGAACCCCGGGCCAGCACCACCTGGGCATGCCCGCCCGCGGTGCTGACGCCCGAGTACGCCGCGGTGGGGACGCCGCCGTCGTCCGTGACGACGCCGGTCCAGCAGCCCAGTGCGTCCGGGCCGCCGGGCTGGGGCCGGAGCGCGACGGGGTGTTCCTCCCAGCGGAGCAGGTCCGGGGAGCTCAGGTGCCCCCAGCAGATCCGGTCATGTCGTGCCGAGTCGGGGTTGTACTGGAAGAACACGTGGTACCTGCCGCCGTAGTAGCACAGGCCGTTGGGGTCGTTGATCCAGCCGTGAGCCGGCCGCGGGTGGAAGCGGGGGAAGGCCGGGTCCGGGTGCCGTGCCGCCACGGCCGCCGAGTCGGCGCCGCGCTCCAGGTTGCTCATGGGATGACTCTGGTCCGGTTCGCTGCGCCGGTCAATCCTGCGGGTTCCCGCCGGGCCGTCAGGCGGCTCCTAGTGTTCTGTGGGAACCTGTATAACGATGAGATTTCGGCAGGAACCCAGCAGCGGGCAGGCGTCTCCCGGGACCCGGGAGGTCCGCTTCCCCGACCGTGCGCCGTCGCGCCCTGCGCCGGGCCGGGCCACCGGGTTCCTCTTCCTGCTGGCCACCCTTGGCTGCGCTGCCGCCCTCGCCGCCACGTATTACTTCTTCGTCCGGACCACAACAGGCCAGTTCATTGACGAATCCGCGCTGGTCGAGGCGGTCGAAATCCACGGTGCCGCCGGCAAGGCCAGCAACAAGCTCCTGGACTGGCTGCCCGCCCTGTCCGTGCTGATCGCGTCGGTGGTGGTCCTGTTCGTGACGGTGGCCCGCCGCCGCTGGGCGGCTGCCGGCATCGCCGTTGCGGCCGCCACGGGGGCTAACGTCGCCACCCAGTTGCTCAAGGACCTCGTCCCGGTCCGGCCGTTCCGCGGCATCGAAACCCTCGAGTTCAATTCCCTCCCGTCCGGCCACACCACGCTGGCTGCCTCAGCCGCGGCGGCAGTATTCCTGATGGTTTCGCCGCGCTGGCGGCCGCTGGCCGGCTTCCTGGGCGGCAGCTTCGCCGTCGCCACCGGGGTGTCGACGCTCATCAACCAGTGGCACCGGCCCGCCGACGTGGTGGCGGCCTTCCTTGTGGTGGGGGCCTTCACGCTTCCCGCGGGCTGGCTGATCGTGCGCACCGGGCGCGGCTGGAATGTCTGGGAGGGCTACAACGGCCACTGGGCGTCCGCCCGGCTGTGGGTCGCCGTCCCGGTGCTGGCCGGGCTCGCCTCCGCCGCGGTGGCCGCGTACTCGCTGCTGAAAATAGCCCCGGGCCCGGCCCAGGAGGGCAGCACCACGAACTACTTCTGGGCGGGCACGTCGCTCATTGTCATCACCGGCTACCTCGCCACCGTCGCCTTGGTGTGGTTGTTCGGCCATGCGGCACAGCGGCGGTCCCCCGCGGTCTGAGCCAGGCTGTACTTCGTGGGCGTGCCTTTCCGGCAACTGGCGCCGCAGCCCTCAGTAGTTGCGGCGGTGCCTGAGCCGCGGAATGGTGATCGCGAAGACGGTGGCAGCGGCGAAGCCAAGCACTCCGGTGGCGCCCACGCCGGCGCCTAGCGAGGCCGCGGCCGTGACGCCGGAGAGCAGCACGGGGCCGCCGGTGGCGCCGGCGTCGGCCATGAACCGCCAGATCCCGAGGAACTGGCCGCGGCCGTTGTCCGGCGAGAAGTCAGCGCCGAGGGTCATGTTCAGCCCGGAGCTGATGCCGTTGCCGAAGCCGATCAGGAGCGCCGCGAGCAGAAGGCCCACAAACCCGGTGCTGAGCGGGATCAGCAGCATGGCCGTGCCCATGATGAGCGTGGACGGCACCGCCACCCACTGGCGGCCCTTGCGGTCCATCAGCTTGCCGGCCGGGTAGAACACCAGCATGTCGATGGCCCCGGAGATGCCGTAGATCAGCGAGGCCTGGGTCGCGTCCATCCCCAGATGATCGGCCCAGAGCGGGATCACCACCTGGCGGGACGCCCGCAGCGCGCTGAGCAGCAGCACCCCCATGCCCACACTCAGGAACACCCCGGCGTGGGAGGCCGCGACACTGCGCAGCGTGGGCTGCCGGACCGGGGTGCCGTCGGCCGGGGCGGGCGCCGCGACGAGGTCCGGGATGGTCACGGACAGGCCCGCCGCCGCGGCCATGGCCACCACGCCGGCCCAGTAGGCCGCGCTGATGCCGCCGAACTGCATCACCGCCGCGCCGATGAAGGGCCCGATGAAGATGCCGATCCGGTTGACCCCGCCCAAGGTGGACAGCGCCCGGGCCCGGAGGATCACGGGGACCGCCTCGGTCAGGTACTTCTGCCGGGCCAGGCTGAACACGCTGGCGGCCATCCCGACCACCACCATCGCCGCGGCCAGCAGCCAGATCCCGTCCGGCACCATAGGTGCCAGGGCGGCGGCAGCGAGGGCGACGGCGCTCGCGGCGGCCGCGCCGACGATCGCCCAGCGCTCGCCGAATTTCAAGGTGATGAGCGACGCAGGCAGGTTGAAGAACCAGGAGCCCAGCCCGATCAGTGTCACGATCAGCGCAGCGACGGCCACCGAGGCGCCGAGGTCGCGGGCGGACAGAGCCACCACGGGCAGGATCGCGCCTTCGCCGATGCTGAAGAGCAGGGCCGGGCCAAAGGCGGGGACGGCGATGCTGCGGAGGCTGAAGGCGGCGGGGCGTGTGGTGGTCATCCCCTTCATCCTAGGGCCGGACGTTCAACCCGGCCGCAGGGTCAGCTGTCGAAATGGGTGTGGATTTCCTCACCCGTGACGTTCCCGAGCACCTCGGCGGCGACGTCGCGGAGCTTCTGGTTCCGGTTGCTGGAGACCCGGGTCAGGATGGCCATCGCTTCCTCCTGCGAGCACCGGTTCTGCGCCATCACAACGCCGCAGGCCAGGTCGATGGAGGTGCGGTGCTCCATGGCCGCCTGCAGGTCCTCGGCGCGGGTCTGCGCGGAACCGATCCGGACGGCAAGACGCAACGCCCGGCCGGCGAGGTCCGCGAACCCGGCCGCTTCGGCCACGATGTCCGCGGTGAAGACGCCGGTGGAAGAGGCGAAGAAGTTCAGCGCTGCGGCCGAGTCCTCGCCGATCTCCAGCGGGACGCCGAGGGTGCTGCGGCAGCCGTGGGCGGCGAGCTGCTCCTGGTATTCGGGCCAGCGCGGGTCGGTGTCGACGTTGGCGAGGAGAACGATGCCGCGGGTGCGCAGCGCCTCAATGCAGGGCCCGTCGCCCAGGCTTTGCTCGATCCGGTCCAGGACGACGGCGGTCTGGCTGCTGCCGGCCACCGTCATGGTTTTTTTCCGGCGCTGGAGGGTCACGCCGCACTCGATGTCCACGCCGGCGGAGTGGCTTAGGTTGGACGCGGAAAACTCCGCGAGGCGGTCCAGGAAATCCTCGACGTTTTCGGTGCCCACAATGAGGTCCTGCAGCTGGAGTGCCGCATCTTTCCCGGCGTCGTTTCCGGCGTACTTGCTCATGGCCTAAATGTAGCGGTTAAACGTAGCCGTCGACGATCGCCGCGGCGATCTCGCGGTACGCCCGCCGGGTCTCCGGCCGGAGCGCGTCGAGGGTGACGAGGTCGCCGTCGGCCACGCCGCGGTCATGCGGGACCGCGATCAGCTGGCGGCAGATGCCCGAGAGGTGGTCCTCGATGGCGTCCTTGTCCACCCGCGAGGACACCTCGTCCTTGTCCGTGATGACCACGACGGCGTTCCGCGCCAGGTCCTCGTAACCGTGGCTGGCGAGCCAGTGCAGGGTGCTCCTGGCCCGCTTGGCGCCGCTGACGGCGTAGCCCGCCGCGATGATGAGGTTGTCCGCGGACTGCAGGATCCCGCTCATGGCGTTGTGGGTCACACCGGTGCCGCAGTCGGTGAGGGCCACGGAGTAGTAGCCGGAGATCAGTTTGCGGATCCGCAGGTACTCCTCCGCCGTGAGCGAATCGGAGACCTCCGGGTCCTGTTCCCCGGCGATGAGGTGCAGCCGGCCCGCATGGTGCATGTACCGGGCCAGCGCCGTGAGCGAATCGATCGACTCGACGTTGCGGAGCAGGTCGCTGATGGTGCGCGGGGCCTGCTGCTGGTAGATGCCTTCGCCGAGCGCGCGTTCGACGAGGTCGCCGGAGTCCGGGTTGGCGTCGATGGCACAGGGCGGGTCGCCGCGGTATTCAGCCAGGGTGAGTCCGACGCCGACCGTGGTGGAGGTCTTGCCGATGCCGCCCTTAAGGCTCAGCACCGCGGTGTTGTAGCTGCCCTGGAGTTGGCGGGAAATCCGCCGCGCGAGCTCGTCTTCTTCGCGCTGCCGGGCGCTCGGGCCCAGGTTCAGGCTGCCGCCCGTCAGGTTGTAGAGCGCGCCGCGCAGTCCGCCGACCGGCCGCGGCTTCTGTTCCCGGACAAAGAGGCCCGGCGAGCTGATGAAGTCCGGCATCGGCGCATCGGCCAGAGCGGCGGCCCGGCTCGCGGAGCGGGTGGCACGGGTGGGCTGCGGGGGCACGGAGCCGGGTGCAGAGCCGGTCGCGGGGGCCGTTTCGGTGGTGTGCGGCTCGTCCGCTGCCTGCGGGGCCGCCGACGTCGGCGCGCTGGCGGGAGGACGCGGTGCAGCGGGAACCTGGCTGATCACCGGAGTGGCGCCGGTGGCCGGGTAGCCAAAGCGCTCATCTGCAGCCTCCGCGGCCTGGGCCCAGGAGCTGCTGCGCGGTGGAGCCGGGCGGGTGGGGGGTTCCGTGGCTTCCGCGGGGACACTGCGGGGATTGACGACCGGCATGGTTCCTGTCCGGGCAGCCGGGTTCTCACCGTCGGCGCGACGCAGGTCGCGGCGGCGGCGGAGTTCAGGCTGTCCTGAGTTTTCAGCAGTGGTAGCTGAGTTGTCTTCCACCGGTTCGGGCATCTCTTGGTTTCTCCCCCAGGACTCACCGCGGAGCACGCAGCGGCGCTTGTTGTGACTTCTTTCAAAGAACCAGTCTAGGCGCAGTCGTGAGCACCCTTATCTTTTTCCGGCCCCTGGACCGATCCCCGGCCCGGTCTGGGCCCGGAAAAGCAGCCCGTCGCCGGGGCTGGCTCAGTGGTGGGCGCGGGTCTCCTGAAGGCGCTTGATGAACCACCGGGACTGCTCCGGGCCATAGGGCAGGATCGGGATCGCCTTGGTGGCGTCGTTCGGCGTCTCGCGGGTGGCCTGGGTGGCCTGCCGCACCGCCGTGCTCATGGTGTTCGCCATGGTCTTGACGAACTGGTCGCTGCAGGGTTCGCCGTGGCCCGGGATCAGGAATTCGTAGCGGTGCCGCAAGGCAGACACGTGACGGAGGGCATCGGCCCATTCCTCCGGGAAGGAATCCTCGAAGGACGGGTGCGCGCCCTGCTCCACCAGGTCGCCTGCGTACAGCGTGGTGCCCGTGCCAACCAGGAGGTCCCCGTCCGTGTGGCCGCGTCCCAGGTAGAACAGGGTTGCGGTCTGGCCGCCCAGGTCCACCAGGACGGGCTGGTCCTTGACGATCGCGTTCGGAACCACGAGTTCCACGGAGGCACCCTCGCCGGCAGCCATTTCCGGTTCAGCGGCTTCGACGAGGTGCCGCTGGGCGTCTCCGTTTTCCTCGATCTCCGCGGCGCAGTTTTCATGCCCCCAGAACTCGGTCACGCCGCCGTCGGCGAATACGGCGTTGCCGAAGAAGTGGTCGTAGTGGGCGTGCGTGTTGACCACCACCAGCGGCAGCTGCGTCTTTTCCCGGACGGCGTCCAGGATTTCGCGGCCCTGCCGGGGCCCGCCGCCGGTATCGATCACCATGGCACGCTCAGTGCCTACGATCAGCCCGGTGTTGAGCAGGGATCCTTGGGTGGTCAGCACATAGTTGTCCTGGCCGACCTCGAGCCATCGTGACATGAAATCTCCGTAGTCCGGCGCTCCGCCGGCATGGTTGGTGCGATGTTCAGGTGTCGATTCTACCCAACGGGCCTCAGAGATCGGCCAGCACCGACCCCGGGTTTTCGATCGCGTCGGCCACGTAGCGCAGGAAGCCGCCGGCGGTCCCGCCGTCGCAGACGCGGTGGTCGAAGGTAAGCGTCAGCTCGGTGACCTTCCGGACGGCGAGCTCACCGTTGACCACCCAGGGCTTGTCGATGATCCGCCCGACGCCGAGGATTCCCACCTCCGGGTGGTTGATGATCGCCGCCGAGCCGTCGACGCCGAAGACGCCGTAGTTGTTTAGCGTGAACGTGCCGCTGCCCAGTTCCGCGGGCGTGGCCTTGCCGTCGCGGACGACGGCGGTGAGGCGCCGGATCTCCGCGTCCAGTTCCCGGGCGCTGAGTTTGTCCGCGTTGCGCACCGAGGGGACCATCAGGCCGCGGTCCGTCTGGGCGGCGAAGCCGAGGTTGACGCCGTCGAAGGCCACAATCTCCTGCGATGCCCCGCCGGTGGTGTCCTCGGTGGTGACGATCCGGGTGTTCAGCTCCGGGAACTTCTTGAGTCCGGCGGTCACGAACCGGGCGATGAACGCCAGCAGCCCGGGTGTGTTGTGCGGGTCGGCCTTCTTCAGCGCGGCCCGCATGTCGACGAGCGCCGTGGCGTCCACGTCCACCCAGACGGTGGCCTCCGGGATCTCGGACCGGCTGCGCGCCATGTTCGCCGCGACGGCCTTGCGCACACCGCGCACCGGGGTCCGGCCGGCAATGCCTAGGCCGGTCCGCGCGTCCGTGCCGCCAGCCTGGACCGGAGCGGCAACGGGGGTTCCGGCCGGCGCCTCCGGGCGCTCAACCACCGGAGCCGGCTTGATGGCGGCCTCGACGTCGCGCCGCATGATCAGCCCGCTGGTGCCCGAGCCCTGCAGTTCCCCCAAATCAACCCCGTGGTCCCGCGCCATCCGCCGGACCAGCGGCGAAATCACAGCCCCCAGCTTCCCGGGAACCCGGGTCCGCATCAGCAAAAGGTCGTCAGCAGCCTTCTCGGCCGCCGACACCTGGACCGCCCCCCGCTTCGGAGCCCGAGTCCGCCGCGCAACCCCATGCCCGCCCGGAGTGCCGTACCCGATCAGGACATTCCCGGACCCAGCCTTCTCCTCCTCGCGATACACCTCGGCGGCAGGAGAGGGAGCACCAACAGGCGAATCAGGCGACAAATCAGCAGCAGGCGAACCGGCAACACCGGCAGGTGAGTCGACAGCGTTCCCGGCCGGCGCGGATGATGCCGCCCCGGGAGTGGCATCGGGCCTTCCGGAGCCGGACGGCATGCTGCTTGCAGCAATGCCGTCCGGCGAAGGGGCGGGGGCGGCATCATCCGCGGCGGCCCCCCGGGCCGCAATGGAAGCATTGGAAGCCCCAACCGGAGTCACCGAGATCAGCGGCTTCCCGACGTCGAGCGTCTGCCCGGGCTCGCCGTGCAGCACGGCCACGGTCCCGGCGTACGGCGAAGGGACCTCGACCATGGACTTGGCGGTCTCCACCTCGGCGATCGGCTGGTCCACGCGGATCTCGTCACCCACGGCCACGAGCCAGCTGACGAGTTCGGCTTCGGTGAGGCCCTCGCCCAGGTCAGGCAGGAGGAATACTTTCGGTTCGCTCATGGTCAGTCTTCCCACTGGAGATCGTCTACGGCGTCGAGGATGCGGTCCACACCGGGCAGGTAGTAGTGCTCAAGTTTCGGCGCCGGATACGGCACGTCGAAGCCGGTGACCCGCCGGATCGGGGCGGCCAGGTGGTGGAAACAGCGTTCCTGGACCCGGGCCACGATTTCCGAGGCCACGGACGCGAAGCCGTGCGCCTCGGCGATGACCACCGCGCGGCCGGTCTTGCGGACCGAGGCGCAGACCGTCTCGTCGTCGAACGGCACGATCGAGCGAACGTCGATCACCTCCAGCGAGCGGCCTTCCTCGGCGGCCGCGGCAGCGGCGGCGAGCGCCGTCGGGACGGAGGGCCCGTAGGCGATCAGCGTCGCGTCGGTGCCGGGACGGGCGACGGCGGCGCGGCCCTCGGAGGAGGTCCCGCGTTCGGTGTTCTCGGCGTGCTCGGCGCGGAGTGCGTCCAGCTCCACCTGGTCCTTGGACCAGTAGAGCTTCTTGGGCTCCATGAACATCACCGGGTCATCGGAGTCGATGGCCTCGCGCAGCATCCGGTAGCCGTCCGCGACCGTGGCCGGAGTGAACACCTTGAGCCCGGCAGTGTGGGCGTAGTAGGCCTCGGAGGAGTCGCAGTGGTGCTCCACTCCCCCGATGCCGCCGGCGTACGGGACGCGGATGACGATGGGCAGCTTGACGGTGCCCTTGGTGCGGTTGTGCATCTTGGCTACGTGGCTGACGATTTGTTCGAAGGCCGGGTAGGCGAAGGCGTCGAACTGCATCTCAATCACCGGGCGCATGCCGTTCATCGCCATGCCCACGGCCATGCCCACGATGCCGGACTCGGCCAGCGGGGTGTCGAAGCAGCGGCTCGTCCCGAACGTCTTGGTGAGGCCGTCGGTGATGCGGAAGACACCGCCGAGCATGCCGACGTCCTCGCCGAAGACCAGGACGGACTCGTCGGCGTGCATGGCGTCGGCCATGGCGGTGTTGAGCGCCTTGGCAAGGGTGATGGTCTGCGGGCCGGTCTTTTCGGCTTCCACCGCGGCCTTGGCGGCGGCGCGGGCGGTTGCGGCGCTGACGTTGCCGTTCGCCTCGGAGGAGGTGGTGACGGTGGGGCTCATTTCGCTGCCTCTTCCCGGGAGAGCTCATCGGCGAGCATGGCGGACTGTTCCTTCAACTGGGGCGTGGGCGTGGAGAAGACGTATTTGAAGAGGTCCAGGGGTTCCACCGGGACGTCTTCGCTCAGGCCGTCGCGCAGCTGGGTGGCGACCGTTTCGGCCTTGTCGGCGATCCGCGCTGCGCCGTCGTCGTCGAGCAGGCCGCGGTCGGTGAGATAGGTCTTCATCCGGCTCAGCGGGTCCTTGGCCACCCATTCGGCCACTTCGCTGTCCTGGCGGTAGCGGGTGGCGTCGTCGGCGTTGGTGTGGGCCTGCATCCGGTAGGTGTGGGCCTCCACCAGTAGCGGGCCGGAGCCCTCGCGGGCAAGCCTCACGGCCCGGCCGAGCACGGCGAGCAGGGCCACAACGTCGTTGCCGTCCACGCGTTCGCCGGCCATGCCGTAACCGACGGCCTTGTGCGCCAGCGACGGCGCCACCGACTGGTGCGCGAGGGGCACGGAGATGGCGTACTGGTTGTTCTGGACGAAGAAGACCACGGGCAGGTGGAACACCGCGGCGAAGTTCAGCGCCTCGTGGAAGTCCCCCTCACTGGTCGCGCCGTCGCCGCACATGGCCAGGACCACGGTGTCCTCGCCGCGGAGCTTGGCCGCGTGGGCGACGCCGACGGCGTGCAGCAGCTGGGTGGTCAGCGGGGTGCACTGGATGCCGACCTTGTGCTTGGCCGGGTCGTAGCCGCCGTGCCAGTCGCCGCGGAACAGCGTCATGGTCTGGACCGGATCGACGCCGCGGGCCATGACGGCCACCGAGTCGCGGTAGGTGGGGAACATCCAGTCGCCTTCGGACAGGCACAGCGCCGCCGCAACCTGGCATGCTTCCTGGCCGTGGCTGGAGGGATAGACAGCCATCCGGCCCTGCCGCACCAGGGCGGAGTTCTGGTCGTTGACGCGGCGTCCGACGACGAGCTGCTCGTAGGCGGCCAGCAACTCCGCGTCCCCAGGGAGGCTGTACTCGTGGCCGGGCTGGGCGCCCTGCTCGGTGTCCGCGTTCAGCGCGCCGTCCGGGCCAACGATCTGGATTGGGTGCCGGGCCGGGAGCATGTAGTCCTCGACCGTGATGCCGAACTTGCGCACGGCCTCGCTGGCGGCGTTTTCCGCCGGGGCAGCGGGCGTCGGCTCGGTCGCGGGCTGCTGCGCAGTGTGGTCTGCGGAGATCGTCATTGGTCCGTCCTTCTGTAGCCACTATTCGCATTCAGTATGGTCCCGGTGGCCGTTTCGTATCCACCTCCGGGCAAAATCGTGGAGAAGTCCCGAATATTGCCCTAATCTTGAAGACAGAATGTAAGTGTGAGCTGGATTACCGGCGGAGGTTGTAGACAAATGGCAGGCACGGATCCGGAGCAGGCGGTACCGCTGGACGACGTGGACCGGAACATCATTGCGGAACTGACCCGGGACGGGCGGATGTCCGTGACCCAGGTAGCCGAAAACGTCCACATTTCCCGCGCCCACGCTTATACCCGGATTGCCCGGCTGACCGGCGAAGGGGTCCTGACCAAGTTCACCGCCCTCGTGGACCCGATCAAGGCCGGCCTGAAGTCCTCCGCCTACGTGACTCTCAAGGTTCGCCAGCATTCCTGGCGCGAACTGCGGGAACTGCTCCGGGCGATCCCCGAGGTCCACCACATCGCCCTCGTCGGCGGGGACTTCGACGTGATCCTGCTGGTCCGCGCGGTGGACAACGTTGACCTGCGCCGGGTTATTTTCGACCAGTTGCAGTCCATGCCCGGCGTTCTGGACACCCAGACGTTCCTGGTCTTCGAGGATCTGGATACCCGGTAGGCGCACGGGCACCCGCCCCTCCCGCGCCGCGCCGGGCGGCCGGGCGGCTGCATCCCGAACTATGGACGGAGAAACGGCCATCCCGTAGGCTGGCGGCTCAGGCGGCAGCAGGGTGAGAGGCCGCATGTATGGGGGGGATTAACCTGTCCGTCGAGCATGGTCTGCGCACGAATGAAACGCGCCGGGTGAAGCTGCCGTGGGTGGATTTCGCCAAGGGTCTCTGCATGGTGCTGGTGGTGTTGTTCCACTCGGCCCTTTTCATGGAAACACAGGTCAACGGCGACGTGGTGGGCTTCTGGTGGCCGGTCAGCGAAGCGTTGAGCCCGATCCGGATGCCGCTCTTCTTTTTCATCTCCGGTCTGCTCAGTGTGAGCGCCTTGGGCAAGAGGGTGGGCGAGTCCCGGCAGCGCACGATCGGCCTCTACTACGTCTACCTCATCTGGACGTTCCTGTTCCTGATGCGGCTCTGGCTGCCGCTCTCGCGCAACGGCGCCCCGGCCCCGTCCGCCGGCGACCTGGTCCTGAGCCTGCTGCTCCCGACGTCGTTCTGGTATCTGTATGCGCTGCCGGTCTTCTTCCTGGCCTCCTGGCTCCTGACCCGGGCGCTGGGCCGCTTCAGCGCCTACGCCCTGATCCCCTTGGCGATCCTGAGCGCCCTCTCGCCGCTGCTGGAGCCGCTGACGCAGTCGGTCATCACGGCTCCGCTGGACGCCCTGAAGGTCCCCTCGCTGGCAACCCATTTCGTCTGGTTCTACCTCGGGGTGCACGGCAGGAGCCTCTGGGACCGGCTGATGGCGTCGGCCTCGTACGGCCGGCTGGCCCTCGCCGGCGCCGCGTATGCCGCGCTCGTGGCCCCCATGATGCTTTTCGACCTGAAGCTTGGACTGAAGGTGCCGCTGTCCTGCCTGGCGCTGTTCGGCATGGCCCAGGTGGTTGCCCTGGTGCGGATGGACGCGCGGGTCCCCCGCTGGCTGCAGAATCTCGGCAGCCAGACGCTGCCGGTCTACATCTTCCACATCTTCCTGATCTCGGTGATCAGCGCCCTGGTCAAAGTCAGCGGCCTGCTGTCCCTGTTGCAGTCGAACCTGCAGCTCTCGAACGCGTTGCTTCCGCCCCTGCTGACGGTCCCGATCGTGGTGGTCACGGTGTGGCTCGGGAAGCTGATCCGGTCCGGTCCGCTCTGGTGGCTGCTCCAGGCGCCGCCGGCACTGCTGGGACGCAGGCCGGCCCGGACGGCGGTGGCGGCCGAGGCGGCCGGCCCGGCGCAGGCGGGGCCCGTCAGTTGATGAAGGCCTTGAGCCAGGTCTTGAGCTCCTCGCCGAACTCGACGCGCTCGGAGGCGATCGAGATGACGGCCTTGAGGTAGCTGAGCTTGTCGCCGGTGTCGTAGCGGCGCCCGCGGAAGATGACGCCGTGGACCCCGCCGCCCTCGGCGTCGGAGGTGGCGAGCACCTGCAGGGCGTCGGTGAGCTGGATTTCCCCGCCGCGGCCGGGCCCGGTGTCCTCCAGGACATCAAAAACGGCCGGGTGCAGCACATAGCGGCCGATGACGGCCAGGTTCGACGGCGCTTCCCCCGGGGAAGGCTTCTCGACCAGGCGGTTGACCCTGAAGTGGTCCTCGCCCGGCACCGGCGAAATATCCGCGCAGCCGTAAGCGCTGATCTGCGACGGGTCCACCTCGATCAGGGCGATCACGGACCCGCCGGTCTTCTGCTGCACGTCCATCATGGCGGTGAGCAGCTCATCGCGTTCGTCGATCAGGTCATCGCCCAGCAGTACCGCAAAAGGCTCATCGCCCACGTGCTGGCGGGCGCAAAGGACGGCGTGCCCGAGCCCCTTCGGGTCGCCCTGCCGGAGGTAGTGGAGCGGACCGAGGCTGGAGGCGTACCTGACCGCTTCGAGCCGGTCCAGGTCGCCCTTCTCCTCAAGTGTCCGTTCGAGGGTGGGCTCCCGGTCGAAATGGTCCTCCAGGGCACGCTTCTGCCGGCCGGTGATCATCAGCAAATCGCTCAGGCCGGCCCTCATCGCCTCTTCGACGACGTACTGGATGGCCGGCTGGTCCACCACCGGCAGCATTTCCTTGGGCATCGCCTTCGTAGCCGGCAGGAAGCGTGTCCCCAGACCGGCCGCGGGTATGACAGCTTTTCGAACCGGTTTCCCCAAAGTCATATCCGCACTGTACAAGCGCGTTCTGGAAATGAAAATGGTTGGAAAAAAGACAGGTACCGGGGCGGCCGGGTCCGTCCTGGCGCCTCCGGGAGGATGGTCAGCCCTTGAAAACCGGGGTGCGCTTCTCCTGGAAGGCCCGGAACCCCTCGGCATAGTCATCGCTCTTGCAGAGACGGGCCTGCTCGGCGTTCTCCTCTTCCATGGCTTCCCAGAGGCCGAGACGCTGGTCCCGGAGGTGCGCCACCAACTCCTTGCTGGCGTTGAACGCGCCGGTAGCGCCGGTAGCCACCTTAGCGACGATCCCGCGGGTGGTCTCCAGCAGTTCGTCCGCGGGCATGGCCCGGCTGAACAGGCCCTGCGCCACGGCCTCGGCGCCACTCATGAGCTCAGCGGTGTAGATCAGGTCCAGGGTGCGGTGCATGCCGAGCCGCTCGTTGAAGTACCAGTGCCCGCCGGAGTCCAGCGTGGCGCCCAGCTTGGCGAAGGGGGAGCCGAACTTGGCATTCTCGGCGACGTACACCACGTCCGTGGCCAGCAGCAGACCGAGCCCCACGCCGAGGCAGGCGCCCTGCGCGGCGGCGAAGGTGGGGGCCGGGAAGGCGCTCATCTTCTTCAGCAGCGGCTGGACCAGCCCGCCCAGGTAGGCCTGCGCGTCGTCGCTCTCCGGAGTCACGCCTGCGATGTCCCTGCCGGCGCAAAAGGCCCGGCCTTCGCCGCGGAGCAGCAGCGCCCGCACCTCGCCGCGCGTGGCGGCTTCGGCGGCGTCGTCATACGCCAGCGCCAACTCCTGCAGCGCCTGTTCGTCCAGCGAGTTCAGCTTCTGCGGTGCGTCCAGGACGATCTCGGCGACGGCGTCGGCGATGGTCAGGGAAATCATGCGGCTCCTTGGCTTCGTGGGGCGGGCGTCGAAAAAACTTAGACGTCGAAGTCGACGGTGACTTCGGGAGTGGTGGGATGGGACTGGCAGGTCAGCACGTAGCCCTTGTCCAGTTCATCCTGCTCCAGGGCGTAGTTCTCGTCCATCGTGACCGAGCCGGTGACCACCTTGGCGCGGCAGGTGCCGCAGACCCCGCCGGCACAGGCGAACGGAACGTCCGGGCGGACCCGCAGCGCCGCGTTCAGGATCGATTCGCGGGCGTGCGTGGGGCTGGCGACCTCACCCTGGAGGCCGTCGAGCTTGAAGGTGATCTTGTACGTGGCCTGAGACTCGTCCACCACCACCGGACGGCCGGCGTTGCCCTCGGGGCGGTCCGGCTTGCCGGTGGTGAACAGTTCGAAGCGGATGTGGTCCGGATCGACGCCGCGCGCCGCCAGGGTGTCACGGCACAGCTGGACCAGTTCGAACGGGCCGCACAGGAACCACTCGTCGACGTCGTCGGCGTGGATGGCGGTCCCCAGCAGGGACTGCAGCTTCTCCGCGTCGATCCGGCCGCTGAGCAGCGGCGCGATGCGCTGTTCGCGGGAAAGCACATGGTGCAGGGCGAGCCGGGACGGGTACTTGTCCTTCAGGTCGGCAAGCTCCTCGAGGAACATGACATCCATGGCGGCCTTGTTGGCGTAGATCAGGTCGAAGCGGGTGTCCGGATGCGCCGCGAGCAGGGTGCGGGCAATCGCGATGACCGGGGTGATGCCGGAGCCGGCCGCGATCGCGACGAAGGAGCCGGGCTCCCCCGCCATTGCGTTGGCCATCTCCTCCGGGTGGTTCATCGAGTTCATCAGGTTCTGCTCTTTGCCGTCCCGGCCGTGCTTGGACACGAAGGCGCCCATCGGGCTCATCACGTCCAGGACGTCGCCGGCCTTGAGTTCAGCGTTCGCCCAGGTCGAGAACACGCCGCCCAGGTCCTTTTTGATGGCGACACGGATTTCGCTGCTGCCGTCGGCGAAGCTGCGCGGCTCCGCGCAGATCGAGTAGCTGCGGCGGACTTCCTTCGGCTCGCCCGACTCATCCGGCAAGGTGGTGCGTAGCGCGACGTACTGGCCCGGCAGGTAGTCGAACTGTCCCGCCAGCTCGGCCGGGACGCCGAAGGTGACCTCGATCGCGTCGTCGGTGAGGCGGCGGACCTCGTCCACCGCCAGTGCGTGGAAGGACGCGCGACGGCGGCCGGTGGCTGCAGCCGTTTCAGCGGCGGTCTGGCGGACAACAGTCATGGGAGCACCTGTTCCTTACAAAACTTTGAAGTAGTCGAACGGTTCCTTGCACTCCTGGCAGACGTAGAGCGCCTTGCAGGAGGTGGAACCAAAGCGGGTGAGTTCCTTGGTGTTCAGCGACGAACACTGGGGGCACTTGACGGCGAGGGACAGCCGGACCGGACCGGCGTGCCGCATCGCGTTGGAATGGCCGGAGGGCGGCGCGATGCCGTATTCCTGCAACTTCGCCTTACCGGACTCGCTCATCCAGTCCGTGGTCCAGGCCGGGGACAGCACCAGTTCGACGCGGACGTGCGGGTAGCCAGCTTCATGGAAGGCCGTGGTGAGGTCGTCGCGGATGGCGTCCATGGCCGGGCAGCCGGAGTAGGTCGGCGTGATGGTGACCTGCACGGCGGGCACCGGGCCGCCGTCGTCGAACAACTGGACGTTCCGGAGAATCCCCAGGTCCGCAACTGTGAGGACGGGGATTTCCGGATCGCAGACCGTGGCCGCGATGTCCCAGGCCATCTGCTCGGCCGTTTTGGTGTCCATCTCCGGCATGGTTACCAGCTCGCTCCGGGGAACTCGCGCGCCAGCACCTGCATCTCGGCCAGCAGGTAGCCAAGGTGCTCCGAGTGGAGTCCGCGGCGTCCGCCGCCCGGGGCGGGCTGGACGTGCGGAACGTCGAGTTCTGCCGCGGCGAGGACCTCGCCGGTAAGCCGGTCGAAATCGGCGCGCAGGCTGGAGGGCTGGACCGCGGCGCCGGACTCGCTGAGGCGGCCGGTGAGCTCGTCGTCGCGGAACAGTTCCTCGACGTAGGGCCAGATGACCTGGAGCCCGTGGATCATTTTCTCGCGGGACTCATCCGTGCCGAGCGCCAGGCGCTGCACCCACTGCGCGCTGTGGTCGCGGTGGTAATCCACTTCCTTGACGGCCTTGGCGGCGATGCCGGCAAGGGTGGTGTCCGTGGATTCGGTGAGCCGGCGGTACAGCTCGAACTGGTAGTAGCTCACCACGAACTGGCGGGCGATGGTGACCGCAAAGTCGCCGTTGGGGATCTCGAAGATCTCGACGGACCGGAACTCGTGCTCCCGGCGGAAATAGGCGAGGTCATCCTCGCTGCGTCCGTCCAGGCCCCCGGCGTAACTGAGGAAGGACCGGGCATGGCCCAGCTGGTCCAGCGCGATGTTGCCGAGGGCGATGTCCTCTTCAAGCTCCGGGGCACGGGAGATCCAGTGTCCAAGGCGCTGCGCGAGGACCAGGGCGTCGTCGCCCAGGCGCAGCGCGAACTCGGCGACGTCCTCGCTGGGCTTGGCGGTGCCGCGGCTGACGGCCAAGGCGATGTCCTCCGGCCGGAGGGCGTTGCCCGGGGTGATTCGGGTGGCGCTGGCCGTGGCCTCGCCGCTCCCGCTCGTGCCCTGTACGCCGACGGAGATGTCACCGTGGCCGCCCGTTTCTTCCACGTGGCCGGCTGTTTCTTCCGCGGGTGCGGTGGTCTGGGTGGCTGCTTCGGGGGCGCTCACAGGTGCTTCACACCCTCGCTCTTGGTGTAGTACGTCGCGTGCCGGTAGTCCTTGCCCTGCGGCGACTCGAAGAAGGCACCCTTGGCGTCCGGGTCGGACGAGGCGATGGCGTCCGCGGGGACGACCCAGATGGACACCCCCTCGTTGCGGCGGGTGTAGAGGTCGCGGGCGTTGCGCAAGGCCATGGCCGCGTCGGGCGCGTGCAGGGAGCCGGCGTGGACGTGGGAAAGGCCTCGGCTGGAGCGGACAAAGACCTCCCAGATGGGCCAGACGTTGCCTGCGTGCGGTTCGGGGGTTGTCATGCTGCGGATTCCTTCTCTGCTTGCTTTTTGGCCTGCTTTTCCGCGTAGGCCGCAGCGGCTTCGCGCACCCAGGCGCCGTTGTTGTGGGCTTCGCGGCGCCGTTCCAGGCGCTGGGCGTTGCAGGGGCCGCGGCCGGCGAGGACTTCGTGAAACTCATCCCAGTCCAGCGGTCCGTGCTCCCACTTGCGGGTTTCCTCGTTGAAGCGGATGTCCTTGTCCGGCAGCGTCAGTTCCAAGACCTTGACCTGCTCCATCATCATTCCGACGAAGCGGTTGCGGAGCTCGTCATTGCTGAAGCGCTTGATGTTCCACGCCATGGACTGCTTGGAGTTGGGCGAATCGTCATCCGGTGGGCCGAACATCATCAGGGCCGGGGCATACCACCGGTTCACGGCGTCCTGGGCCATCTGCTTCTGCTCCGGCGTGCCGTGCGAGAGTTCGAGCAGGATCTCGAAGCCCTGGCGCTGGTGGAAGGATTCTTCTTTGCAGACGCGGACCATGGCGCGGCCGTAGGGGCCGAAGGAGGCGCGGCAGAGCGGCACCTGGTTGGCGATCGCGGCGCCGTCGACCATCCAACCGATGGCACCCATGTCTGCCCAGGTGCGGGCGGGGTAGTTGAAGATGGAGGAGTACTTGGCCTTGCCGTCCATCAGGTCCTGCATCATCGCATCGCGCGGCTGGCCGAGGGTTTCGGCGGCGGAGTACAGGTACAGTCCGTGGCCTGCCTCATCCTGGACCTTGGCCATCAGGATGGCCTTGCGCTTGAGGCTCGGGGCGCGGGAGATCCAGTTGGCTTCGGGCTGCATGCCGATGATCTCCGAGTGGGCGTGCTGCGAGATCTGGCGCAGCAGGGTCTTGCGGTACGCCGGCGGCATCCAGTCACGGGGTTCGATCCGCGAATCCTCCGCCATGACCTTGTCGAAATACGCCTGGCCCTCGGCATCACGCCGCGCCGCGTCCTCGGGGCTCATTTCATGCCGTGCCGACGATGGCCCGACGGGCACTGACTGCAGGGTCTGCGATGCCATGGTTGCTCCTATGCGTTTCCGATAAATAATTACCGACCGTTCGTTCAGGATATGCGGAAGGCGGGAAAGGAGTCAAGCACCGGGAACGCCCGGGATTCCCTCGATTCGCCGATGCCGGGTGGTATTCTCTGGATCACGCCGCCGCCTGCAGCGCAACCGCCCCGGGGGTATGTGCCGGAAGCTGCACAGACCACAAGGAAACGCATGCCGAATCGTTTCGAAGTTGACAGTGATCCGGGGCCGGCACGCGCAACGCGGCAGGCGCTGGCTGATCGGCCGGAACATCCCGGGCCTGCGCCCCGCAGGAAGCGCCGCCGGCGCAAGGTGCTCGTCGCCGTCCTGGTCCTCCTGCTACTGGGCTCCGGCGCTGTCGGGGCCTACCTCTATTCCCTGGCGCAGATATACGACACCCAGACCATCAAGATCGAAAACGCCTTCCCCCCGGACTCCCTCCGCGTCGCTCCCCCGGCCGTCCCCGCCGGCGCGGAACGGCCGATGAACATCCTGCTGATGGGAAGCGACAGCCGCGATAAGTCCCAGGGAGGGGCCTCGGCCAAGGCGGCCGCCGGCATGGCGTCCAATCAGCGGTCCGACACGCTGATGCTGTTGCACGTCCCCTCGGACCGCAGCCAGGTCTACAGCATCTCGCTGATGCGCGATCTCTGGGTGGATATCCCGGACCACGGGAAGGCCAAGATCAACGCCGCGCTGGCCTTCGGCGGGGTTCCGCTGATGGTCCGGACCGTCGAAGACCTGCTCCAGCAGCGGATAGACCACGTGGTGAGCATCGATTTCGAGGGATTCAAGGGCCTCACCGACGCCCTCGGCGGCGTCGAAGTGGACGTGAAGGTGCCCTTCACCGCGGACCGCGACCGCAACTACGTCTTCACCGCGGGCAAGAACACGCTCAACGGCGCCCAAGCCCTGGCCTTCGTCCGCGAGCGTTACGCCTTCGCCGACGGCGACTACCAGCGGGTGCGCAACCAGCAGACGTTCCTGCGTGCCGTTATCGCGAAGACGTTCAACGGCGGCACGCTCGGGAACCCGGTCACCCTGCACAATGTGCTTAGCGCCGTGTCCCCGTACCTCAGCGTGGCTCCCGGATTGGACTCCGTCGAGGTGGCGCGCCTGGCGTTCAGCCTCCGCAATGTCCGGGGCGAGGACGCCGTCTTCTTCACGCTGCCCACGGCCGGCGTCGGCACCTCCGCGGACGGGCAGTCGATTGTCGTCCCGGACCTCGGCGCCATCGAGGAGATCAAGGCCGCACTGACCGCGGACAAACTCCGCGACTACGCGGCCGCCAAGAAATTCGGCAACGGCAACTAGGGGGACTCCATGACTCAGGTACCGCCGGCCCCGCAGGGGCCCGAGGAACAGCCCCTCCCGGCTGCGGCGGGGTGGACCCGGCGGCGCAAGCTGGCGACGGCCGCGGCCGCCGCCGTGGCAGTCCTCGCCGTCGTCATCACGGCCGTCGTCCTGTCGCTGCCCAAGCCCGAGTCTGCGGCCCCGTCCCCGGCGGCGACTCCCGCGGCCCCCGCCCCCACGCCAACACCGACCCCGACGCCGACGCCCACGCCGACGCCCACGCCCGAACCGGCGCCGACGGACCTGAACATCCTGCTGGTGGGCAGTGACAGCCGCGTCAACGCGCGGGGCGAGGCCGCCGCCGGCAACGCCTCCGACCAGCGCGGTGACGCCCTGATCTTCATCCATCTCCCGGCCGACCGGCAGAGCGTCTACGGCATCTCGATCATGCGCGATCTGTGGGTGGACATCCCCGGCTTCGGCGCCGGGAAAATCAACTCCGCCCTGGAGCTTGGCGGAATACCCCTGATGACCACCACGGTGGGAACCCTGCTGGGTCAGCCGATCCAGCACGCGGTCATGCTCGACTTCGAGGGTTTCGCCGGCCTGACCGACGCCGTCAACGGCATCGACGTCGATGTCAAAGTACCGTTTACCTCCACGCTGGAGTCCGGCCACTATTTCGCGCCGGGCGTGAACAAACTCAACGGCGCCCAGGCGCTGGATTTCGTCCGTGAGCGCAAGGCGTTCTCCGACGGCGACTACCAGCGGGTCCGGAACCAGCAGACCTTCCTCAAGGCCGTACTCGCCAAGGCCGTGGGCAGCGGCGTCCTGGTCGACCGTGCGACCGCGCATGCGTTCGTCACCGGCGTGCTGCCGCACGTTTCGGTGACTCCGGGGCTGACCCCGGAAACCCTGGAACGCCTCGCCTTCAGCCTGCGCAGCGTGCCGGCCGGCAACGGGGTGTTTTTCACGCTTCCGACGGCGGGCATCGGCACCAGCGCGGACGGCCAGTCGATTGTGCTGCAGGATCGTGCCGCCACCGCCGAGGTGGCCGCGGCGCTGGCATCCGGCGGGCTCGGCAACTACGTGGGATCCCACCACCTGCAGAACGGAAACTAAAGGCACGCCCGGCCCGGCCTGCGGGTCCGGTTCCGCCCCTGCCCGGCGGTAGATTGGGTCCATGACGCAGACTCCCGTGCAGCCCTCCCCGCAGCCCCCCGTCGCCAAAAAGGTCCCCGCCCCGCGGACCCACCACGGTGACGTCTTTGAGGACAACTACGAGTGGCTGCGGGACAAGGAATCCGCCGAGGTTGTGGACCTGCTGAAGGCCGAAAACGCCTACCAGGAGGCAGTCACCGCCCATCAGGAACCGCTGCGCGAGGCCATCTTCCAGGAAATCAAGGGACGCACCCAGGAGACTGATCTCTCCGTGCCGAACCGCAAGGACGGCTGGTGGTACTACACCCGCTCCGTCGAGGGGAAGGAGTATGGCATCCAGTGCCGCGTCCGCGCGCAGGACAGCGGCGACCGGGTGGCGGACTGGACGCCGCCCGCCGTCGAGGTCGGCGTCGACATTCCCGGCGAGGAAGTCCTCCTGGACGGCAATGTGGAAGCCGAGGGCAAGCCCTTCTTCGCCGTCGGCGGCTCCGCGGTGACCATCGACGGGAACCTGTATGCCTATGCGGTGGACAATGCCGGCGACGAACGGTTCACCCTGCGCATCAAGGACCTCCGCACCGGCGAGCTGCTCCCGGATGTGATCGAGAATGTCTTCTACGGCATCTCCTTCTCCCCCGACGGCGGCCGGATCTTCTACACCGTGGTGGACGCGTCCTGGCGCCCGTACCAGGTGAAGGCCCACGTCCTGGGCACCCCCGTCAGCGAGGACGAGGTGATCTACCAGGAGGACGACGTCGCCATGTGGCTGGGCTTCGAGCTCTCCGCGGACCGGCGGCACCTGGTCCTGGGCATCGGCTGCTCCGAGTTCAGCGAGACCCGGCTGCTGCGCTTCGACGCTCCCGACGCCGGGCTGACTACTGTGGTTTCCCGCGACGAGCGCATCCTCTACGAGGCCGAACCGTTCCTGCTGGCCGGCCCGGACGGGGTCGCGGCCGAAACCATCCTGCTGACCCACAACAAGGACGCCATCAACTCGATGGTCTCACTCGTGGACCCTGCGGAGCTCGCCAAGCCGGCTGCCGAGCAGCACTGGCGGACCGTCGTCGCGCACTCCGACCAGGTACGGGTCAACGGCGCCGGGGTCACGTCCACCCACCTGGTGCTGTCCATCCGCAAGGACACGATCGAACGCGTGCAGGTCCTGCCGCTGGCCGGACTCGGCACCGCGGACCAGGGCGCCCCGGTGGAGCCGGCCTTCGACGAGGAGCTGTACACGGCCGGGGTGGCCGGCTCCGATTACGAGGCTCCCGTGATCCGGATGGGCTACACCTCCTACTTCACGCCGTCGCGCGTCTACGACTTCGTGCTCCCGACGGCGGAGCAGCCCGCCGGTGAGCTGCTGCTGCGCAAGGAGAGCCCGGTGCTGGGCGGCTACTCGGCCGCCGACTATGTCGCGACCCGGGAGTGGGCGGTCGCTTCCGACGGCACCCGGATCCCGCTCTCGGTGCTCCGGCACGCCTCGGTGGCGCGCGATTCGACTGCCGCCGGCCTGGTGTACGGCTACGGCTCCTACGAGCTGAGCATGGATCCGGGCTTCGGCATTCCGCGGCTCTCGCTGCTGGACCGCGGCATCGTGTTTGTGATCGCCCACGTCCGCGGCGGCGGCGAACTCGGCCGGCACTGGTACGACGACGGCAAGAAGCTGCACAAGAAGAACACCTTCACCGACTTCATTGCGGCCACCGACTGGCTCGCGGGATCCGGCTGGGTGGACCCGGCCCGGATCGCCGCGATGGGCGGCTCCGCCGGCGGCCTGCTGATGGGCGCTGTGGCCAACCTGGCACCGGAGAAGTACGCGGCGATTGTCGCGGCCGTGCCGTTCGTGGACGCCCTGACTACCATCCTTGACCCGGACCTGCCGCTCTCCGCGCTGGAATGGGAGGAATGGGGCAACCCGATCACGGACCCGGAGGTGTACGCCTACATGAAGTCCTACACGCCGTACGAGAACGTCCGTGCGGCGGCGTACCCCAAGATCGCGGCCGTCACCTCGTTCAACGACACCCGGGTGCTCTATGTGGAGCCAGCCAAGTGGGTGCAGCGGCTGCGCGAGGTGAACACCGGCAGCGAGCCGATCGTGATGAAGATCGAAATGGAGGGCGGCCACGGCGGCGCTTCCGGCCGCTACGTGCAGTGGAAGGAGCGCGCCTGGGACTACGCCTTCGTCGCGGACTCCCTCGGCGCCACGGAGCTGCTGCCGGGCGCCGGGCTGAAATAGCCCGAACCGGCCGGGTGGTGTCAATATTTGATCATCATGCTTACTATTGAGCGTCACGTTGGCACGTCGGAAGAGAAACTGCTCACTGGGGGCAGCAGAAACGGTGCCGGAAACAGGAGTCAATGGTGAGTACTGAACGAGCAATGAGCGGCCTGTCTGACGAGGAACTGATGGCCGAGGGCGCCACCGCCCTGCCGGACAAGGAAGTCGCGTCCGTGCTGGACCTGAATGCCGACCTGAATCTTGGCATCGAGGCCGCAGCGCCGATCGACCTTGCTGTCGCGGCCAATGCCAACGTCGCGGCCCCGATCGACGCCGCCGCTTCGGCGAACATCCTGTCCTTGGGCTCGGAGTCGCAGGCGCTGTCGGACCAGGGTGTCATCATCAACCAGGGCATCACCGCCGATGCCAACGCCACATCCGTCCAGGACAGCGGCATCGACCAGGCCACCGACCCCGCCGCGGGCACCACCGCCGAGCCGGTCCCCACGGGAACGGCCACCGACGCCGGCACTGCCGGGACCGTCGACGCCGGCGGCGTGCTTCCCGACGGCAGCTTGGGCAGCGCTGTGGACGGCACGACCGGCGTCCTTCCGGACGGCACCGCCCCGGACCTCGGCGCGGCGACCGCCGGCGCCGCGGGCGCCCTCAACGGCAACCTGCTCAACGTCAATGTCAACCTCGACGCCAACGCCGGCATCACCGCGCCGATCAACGGCGCGGTGGCGGCCAATGCCAACGTTGCGGCCCCGATCGACGCAGCCGTCGCAGCCAACATCGGTTCTATCGACAGCACCTCGTACGCCGTGTCTCAGCAGGACGCCATCATCACCCAGAACATCCAGGGCGAGGCGACGGCGTCGGCCGATCAGCAGTCGAACATCCAGCAGTAAGACCAGATGACTACCTTGCAGGGCGGGCCGTCCGCACCGGACGGCCCGCCGGCCGCTGCCCACCACGGCACCCTGCCGCCACCGGCTTTGGCCGACGGTATCCAGCTTCTTGGCCAGACGAAAGGCTCCGGCTACAAGCAGGCGCCCTCGCTGGTCCGTCGGGCCGACGGTCAAACGATCCAGCTAACACGCCTGCTCTACCTGGTGTTGGAGGCCGTGGACGGGCGGCGCAGCCTTGACGAGATAGCGCAGCACGCGGGCAGCCAATCCGGGAAACCGGTCACTGCAGAAAATGTCCGTACCCTGATCGACACCCAACTTCTCCCCCTCGGTCTGCTGCGGCTGGCTGACGGCACGCAGCCGGAAGTCAAGAAGTCCAACCCGCTCCTGGGCATGCGGTTCCGCTACTCCGTCACGGACCCGGAGCGCACACGAAAACTCACCGCGCCGTTCGCCACGCTGTTCAACCCGCTGATTGTCGTCGCCGTGACAGCCGCCTTCCTCGCCACCTGCTGGTGGGTGCTGATGGTCAAGGGACTGGCCTCGGCCACCCATGAGGCCTTCGCCAACCCGGGCCTGGTGCTGCTAATCCTCCTGGTCACTGTGCTTTCCGCCGGCTTCCACGAATTCGGCCATGCCGCCGCTGCCCGGCGCGGGGGCGCCACGCCGGGGGCCATGGGCACCGGCCTGTATCTGATGTGGCCCGCGTTCTACACCGACGTCACCGATTCCTACCGGCTGGGCCGCGCCGGCCGGATCCGCACCGACCTGGGCGGCCTCTACTTCAACGCGATCGTCGCCGTGGCCATCATGGGTGTCTGGTGGGCCACCGGTTTCGACGCTCTGCTGCTGGTGGTGGTCACCCAGATCCTTCAGATGGTCCGGCAGCTGCTGCCGATGGTCCGCTTCGACGGCTACCATATCCTCGCCGACGCCACCGGTGTGCCGGACCTGTTCCAGCGGATCAAACCGACCCTGCTGGCGTTGATCCCCTGGCGCAAGACCGATCCCGAAGCCCAGCTCCTCAAGCCATGGGCCCGGGCCGTCGTCACCGCCTGGGTACTCGTCACAGTTCCGCTGCTGGTCTTCAGCCTCGTCACCATGGTCCTCACCCTGCCGCGGGTTCTTGGTACCGCCTGGGACAACGGATGGAAGCAGCAGGCCATGCTGTCGCACAGCGTGGCCGCCGGCGACGTTGCCGACGCCGCCGTGCGCGCGCTGGCCATCATCTGCATCGCCCTGCCCATCCTGGGCATCTTCTACATCCTGCTGCGCCTGATCCGGCAGCTCGTCACCGGCCTCTGGCAGCGGACCCGCGGCAAGGCGCTGCAGCGCGGGACGGCGATCGCCGCGATTGCCGCCCTCACCGCGGGACTGGCGTGGGCCTGGTGGCCCGGCGCGGAGAGCTACCGCCCGGTCCAACCCTACGAACGCGGCACCCTGGCCGACGTCACCACCGCCATCTTCCCCGCCGCCGCGGCCAAGGGAATGAAGCAGGGGCAGGCCGGCCGGACCGTGGCGCTCTGGCCTGCCGGCACGAAGAAGCCCACCCGCGAGGAACCGCAATTGAGCATGGTGCTGGTCCCCCGTTCGGCGCCAGCCCCGGCCACCGGAACCGGCACACCCACGAGCGCTGCGCCGTCGTGGGTGTTCCCCTTCGACAAACCGGCCGCACCCGAAGAAGGCGGTAACCAGTCGCTGGCTGTCAACACCAAAGACGGCTCGGTGGTCTACGACGTCGCCTTCGCCTTGGTCTGGGCAGAGGACGGGGACGACGTGCGCAACACCAACGAGGCTTACGCCTTCGCCAGCTGCAAGGACTGCGCCGCCGTCGCGGTCGGTTTCCAGGTGGTGCTGATTGTCGGGCAGGCGGACGTGGTCGTGCCGGAGAACCTCTCGGCCGCGGCCAACTACAACTGCCTCAGGTGCCTCACCTACGCCCTGGCCAGCCAGCTGGTACTCACCCTGGATGGCCCCCTGAGCCCGGACGGCATGACCAAGCTCCAGGCGCTATGGCAGCAGATCGCGGAGTACGGACGGACCCTGCGGAACGTCCCCCTCTCGGAGATCCAGGGGAAACTGGAGGGGTTCAAGGAACAGATCATGGAGCTCGTCCGGACCGACCCCAGCGCGTCCCCTGGTGGCACCGCGACGCCGACCACGCCGCCGGCTGCCTCACCGGGAGCCACTCAGTCCCCGTCGCCGGATGCCACGGTGCCGCCGTCGCCCGGTGAAACCATGGCCCCCGCGCCGAACCCCACCCTGGCGCCGGATCCCACGACGGCGCCGGACCCCAGCCAGTCTGCTGCCCCCACAGCCCCGGCCCCCGCGCCGAGTACTGGCGGGGAGACGGCCCCGCCGCCGCCTCCGGCGAGCACTGCCCCGCCCGCCCCGTAGGTCGTCGTCGGGAGCTGGCGGCCGCCGACTGCTTGTCGGCACCACAGGCCGGGCGCAGGTGCGTGGGCCGCGGAAGCACGAGGGTTCGCCAAGAATGGCCGCCACGGGTACCCCCATGGCGGCCATTCTTGGCGAAGCGGTGACCCCCGTGGCGCCCACCGCGGGTAGCCAACTCCTCCCGAACGCCAACGCTCCATCCCAGTTCATGGAAGCCCGAACCCTGGCCGGGTCCAGACGAGCCGCGGGATCACAGGGGCTGCAGAAGGCCGGACTCAGCGTGGATGGGAGCAACTGGGCGGGAGCGTCAGTCCGGCTGCCGGGCCCGCCATTCCTCCGCGAGCATGGCGTAGACGACCTCGGTCGCCCACTGGCCCTTGTAGTGCCACTTGTCCACCTGGGTCGATTCCAGGCGCATGCCCAAACGTTCACACAGGGCCGCGGAGGCCGTGTTGAGGGCGTCCAGCTTGGCGTCGATCCGGTGGAATCCGAGGTCCTCGAAGCCCAGCTTCAGCAGCGCCGCAGCGGCCTCGGATGCGATCCCCCTGCCGCGTGCTTCCGGCGCGAGGCTCCAGCCAATCTCGGCCTGGCCGCAGCCGGGCAGCCACTTGAGCACTACTTCGCCGAGCAGCCCGGGTGAGTCCGCGGCTTCGATGGCCAGGCAGATCCAGTCGCCCTCCTTTTCGAAGACGAAGTTGGCGTACTTTCCCACGGACTCCATGGACTTCGTGTAGCTCTTCGCCTCCCCGGGCAGGAACCGGGCGGTTTCGGGCAGCGAGTGGTAGGCGTGGTAGGCATCCAGGTCAGCGGCCTCGAAGCGGCGCAGCACCAGCCGCTGCGTGCGGACGGGCAGCAGGATTGGCAGGTTGAGTTCGGTCATGTCCCCAGCCTAGGACTCACACCGCCGTCGACTCCGTAGGTGCCGCTATGCGCCGCCAAGAGGGCTGTTACAGCGCAACCGATGACTGGGCGACGACGGCCGCCGTCGCCTCCGCGATCGCGCGCTCCTCGTCGGTCGGCACCACCAACACCGGCAGGGCGGAGTCCGGCGTCGAGATGACCCGGGGCTCCTTGGAGCGTTCGCGGTTCAGCCCGGCGTCGAGCTCCACGCCGAGCGCCCCCAGCCGTTCCGCGACCAGGCTGCGGAACTGGTGCGAGTTCTCGCCGATCCCCGCGGTGAACACGAGCGCCTTCGCCCCGCCGACGGCCACGTGGTAGCCGCCGATGTACTTCGACAGCCGGTAGGAGGCCACGGCGAGGGCCATCGCGGACCTGGCATCCCCGGCTTCGGCGGCCTCCACGACCGACCGCATGTCGTTGTTGCCCGCAAGGCCCTTGAGCCCGGACTGGCGGTTAAGCATGGAATCGATGTCCTCGGCGGACCAGCCGGCCCGGCCGAGGAACACCAGGATCGAGGGGTCCAGGTCGCCGGAGCGGGTGCCCATCACCAGGCCTTCGAGCGGGGTGAAGCCCATCGAGGTGTCGATCGACTTGCCACCGCGGATGGCCGTGACGGAGGCGCCGTTGCCCAGGTGGGCGATCACGGCGTCGAATTCCTCCACCGGCAGGTCCAGCAGCGCCGCGGCCCGGTGCGCCACGTATTCGTGCGAGGTGCCGTGGAAGCCGTAGCGCCGGATGCCGTGGTTGGTGTACAGCTCATCCGGCACCGCATAGCGCCAGGCGTGCTCGGGGAGGGTGCGGTGGAAAGCGGTGTCGAAGACGGCCACCTGCGGCAGCTCCGGCCACTTCTTCGCGATGGCGCGGATACCGAGCACGTTGGCAGGGTTATGCAGCGGCGCCAGCGGGTTCAGCCGTTCGATGGCGCGGGTGATCTCGTTGTTGACCAGCACCGGTTCGGAAAACCGCTCGCCACCATGCACCACACGGTGGCCCACGGCGTCCAGCGGGCGGTCGCCGAGGGCCCCGTGGATCTCCCCGTCCACCTGTTCCAGCGCCTCCGCGTGGTCGCGCGGGCCCTCGATCTCGCCGTCGCCGTCCCCGCCGTTGCCCATCCCGATCTTCTCGACCAGGCCCTCGGCGAGGACGCTGCCCGCCTCGACGTCGCGGACCTGGTACTTGAGCGAGGACGAGCCGGAGTTGATGACGAGCACGAGCATGGGGGCCTCCTAAGCCTTGGAGTCGACGGGCTGCACCGCGGCCTGCCCAGCAGGCGCGGCAGCCGGTTTGGCGGACTGCTGGAACGACTGGGCCTGGATCGCTGTGATGGCCACCGTGTTCAGGATGTCATCCACCGTGCAGCCGCGGGACAGGTCGTTGACCGGTTTGCGGAGCCCCTGGAGCACGGGCCCGACGGCGACCGCACCGGAGGACTGCTGGACCGCCTTGTAGGTGTTGTTGCCGGTGTTCAGGTCCGGGAAGATGAACACCGTCGCCTGGCCGGCCACGGACGAGCCGGGCATCTTGGACTCGGCGATAGCGGCGTCGACCGCGGCGTCGTACTGGATGGGGCCCTCCACCGCGAGGTCCGGGCGCCGCTGGCGGACCAGTTCGGTGGCCTGCCGGACCGCTTCCACTGCCTCGCCGGCGCCGGAACCGCCGGTGGAATACGACAGCATGGCAACACGCGGCTCGACGCCGAACTGGGCGGCGGTTTCCGCCGAGGCCAGCGCGATGTCCGCGAGCTGTTCGACATTGGGCTCCGGGTTGACGGCGCAGTCGCCGTAGACCAGCACCCGGTCCGGCATCAGCATCAGGAACACCGAGGAAACGATTTTCACGCCCTCGCGGGTCTTCACGAATTCCAGCGCCGGCCGGATGGTGTGCGCCGTGGTGTGCGCGGCGCCGGAAACCATGCCGTCCACCACGCCCAGCTGGACCATCATGGTGCCGAAGTAGCTCTCGTCCTGCATGACCTCGAGCGCCTTCGCCAGGTCCACGCCCTTGTGCGCCCGGAGCTCCGCGTACTTCTGCGCGAAACTCTGGCGCAGCTCGGACGTGGCCGGGTCCACGATGTGGATGCCGGCGAGGTCGATCCCCTGCGTGGCGGCCAGCTCGCGGACCTCGGCCTCGCGGCCCAGCACGGTGAGCTCACAGACGTCACGGCGGTGCAGGATCTCCGCGGCCCGCAGGATCCGGACGTCAGTGCCCTCCGGCAGGACGATGTGGCGGCGCTGCGAACGGGCCCGTTCGATCAGGTCATGCAGGAACCGCAGCGGCGTCATCCGCTCCGGCCGCGGCAGATGCAGCCGCTCCAGCAGTTCGGCCTCGTCCACCCGCTTAGCCCACAGACCCAGCGCGGAGGCCACCTTGCGGCGGTGGCCGGACCAGATTTCGCTCCGGACCTCGGAGACCCGTTTGGCGGTCACGTAGGTGTCGTCCGGGGCCGCGAAGATCGGGAACGGGGCCTGCGCCAGCAACGAGTAGATGGTGGGGTCCGGGGCCAGGCCGCCGGTCAGGATCAGCGCCGACGGGACCGGGAATTCCGGCGAGAACGAGGAGGCCAGGCAGGCCACCAGCACGTCCGCCCGGTCACCGGGAACGATCACCAACGCCCCGTCGTCGAGCACGTGCAGGAAGTTGGCCACGTTCATGGCGGCCACCTTGACCGAGTGCACGTCGCGTTCCAGGTCAGGCAGCCCGGCCACCTGGCCGATGCCGAGCGCGGCGGCAACCTCGCCCGTGGTGGGCCGGGCAATGTCCTCAAGCTCGGGGAAAACGTACACCGGGCGTCCCGAGGCGCCCGGGCGGACCGCCGCGGCGATGGCCTCCAGGTCCCCCGGATCGGCGCGGTTGACCATGATCGCCAGCAGGGAACAGCGCTCGGCGAGGAGTTCCTTCCGGGCCACCTCGACGGCGTCCGCGGTTTCCGCCACGGTCCGGCCCTTCGCCCCGACGACGGCGACCATCGGCGCCGCGAGGTTGTTGGCGAGCCGGGCGTTCAGGTCGAATTCGACGGCGGCGTCCTGGCCGGTCAGGTCCGTGCCCTCGATGATCACGACGTCGCAGTGCCGGGCCATCTCCGCGAAGATCTCGACGCAGCGGGAGTCGATTTCCTCGCGCTTCCCCTCCGCGAGCAATCCGCGGACCTCGGCGAACGTCAGGCCGCTGCGGCAACGGTCGTCGTCCAGGGCGAAGCGGGACTTCATCAGCGCGACCATCGGGTCCGCGTCGGCGCGGCCGTGGACCACGGGCTTGAAGAAACCGATGCGGTCCGCGTGCCGGTGCAGGGTATCCGCCAGGCCCAGGGCAATGAGCGACTTCCCGGATCCCGGCGTGGTCGCACTGACGTAGATTCCTTTGGCCATGTGTCCCAGCATACTTACCCCTCTTGACAGCGGGCACCCGAATGGGATTACCTAATGAACATTCGGTAAATAAAGCTGGAGGCAACGACGCATGGCTGAACTGACGATTTCCGGGCTCACACACCCCATCCTGAAAGACGACTACGCCTCCGAGTGGATGGGCATTGAGGTCCTGGCGCTCAGCGACGGCCACGCCACCATCCGGATGCCGCTCCGCCAGGAAATGCTCAACGGCTTCGGCATGGCCCACGGCGGAATGATCTTCGCCTTCGGCGACACTGCCTTCGCCCTCGCCTGCAACCCGGTGACGCCGGGACCCGGCGAAACCGGGATCGACACAGGCACCATCACCGTCGCTTCGGGCGTCGACATCAACTTCATCAAGCCTGCCTTCCGCGGCCAGATCCTGACCGCCGTCGCCAACCGCCGCGCCAGCACCGGCCGCAGCGGCCTGTACGACATCCAGATTTACGCCGCGGACCCGGGCACAGGCACTCCGACGACGGCGCCAGCCGGCTCGGCTTCCGTCCCCACGGCCCCCGGTGAACTGCCCGCCGACGTCGCCACCAACGCCGCAGCGTGGGAACTCGTCGCCGAGTTCCGCGGCCGCAGCCGCACCATCTCCAAGAAATAGAAACAGGGAACCCCAGATGACCACCCCCACCGCTGAATCTGCCCTCGCCGCCAGTGACGCCGTCCTGGACCGCGAAGAAACCATCTCCCGCGACGAGCTCGAAGCCTTGCAGCTCAGCCGCCTGCAGCACACCGTGGCGTACGCCTACGACCGCGTTCCCCTGTACAAGCGGAAGTTCGACGAGGCCGGCGTGCACCCCACGGACCTCCGCGAGCTCTCGGACCTGGGCAAGTTCCCCTTCACCACCAAGGAGGACCTGCGCCTGGAGTACCCCTTCGGCATGTTCGCCGTGCCGCAGCACGAGGTGGCCCGGATCCATGCCAGCTCCGGCACCACGGGCCGCGCCACCGTGGTCGGCTACACCAAGAAGGACCTCGCAGACTGGGCCAAGCTCGTGGCCCGCTCGCTGCGCGCCTCCGGCGTCCGGCCCGGGATGAAGGTCCACAACGCGTACGGCTATGGCCTGTTCACCGGTGGCATGGGCGCCCACGCCGGAGCCGAGGCCCTCGGCTGCACGGTCATCCCGATCTCCGGCGGGCAGACCGAACGCCAGATCACCCTGATCCAGGACTTCAAGCCGGACGCGATCCTGGCCACCCCGACCTACCTCCTGACCATCGCCGACGCGATGATGAAGCAGGGCATCGACCCGGCCTCCACCTCGCTCAAGTACGCCGTCCTCGGCGCCGAGCCCTGGACCGAGGAAATGCGGCACGAGCTCGAAGTCACCATGAACATCAAGGCCTGCGATATCTACGGGCTTTCCGAGGTCATGGGCCCGGGCGTTGCCGGCGAGGCCGTGGAAACCCAGGACGGCAGCCACATCTGGGAGGACCACTTCCGCCCCGAAATCATCGACGCCTTTGATCCCTCGGTGGTCCTGGGCGACGGTGAACCCGGCGAGCTGGTCTTCACCTCGCTCACCAAGGAAGCGCTGCCGATCATTCGCTACCGCACCAAGGACCTCACCCGGCTGCTGCCCGGCACCGCGCGCCCCGCGCACCGCCGCATGGGCCGCATCACCGGGCGCAGCGACGACATGATCATCCTGCGCGGCGTGAACCTGTTCCCCTCGCAGATCGAGGAGATCGCGTTGCGGATCCCGGAACTGAGCCCGCACTTCCAGCTGGAACTGACCCGCCCGGAGGGCCAGCGGATGGACCAGCTGACCGTCAAGATCGAACGCCGCGAGTCGGTCACGGTCGAGGGCAGCACGACGGCGGCGAAGGTGCTGCAGCAGCAGATCAAGATCCACGTCGGCTCCTCCTGCACCGTCGACGTCGTCGAACCGGGTTCGCTGGAACGTTCCAACGGCAAGCTGCGCCGGATCTACGACCTGCGCCCCAAGGCCTGACCCGACCGACCGTTCATGAGAAACTAACGAGTATGCCCAGCACAGTAAGCAGCACCAAGCGCGGCCGCCCCGGCTATGACCAGCAGTCGGTCCTGCTGATCGCCGTGGACGTCTTCAACCGCCACGGCTATGACGCCACGTCGATGGGCATCCTCGCCGAGAACCTGGGCATCTCCAAGTCCGCGATCTACCACCATGTGCCGTCCAAGGGCGACCTCCTGAAGCTCGCCCTCGACCACGCCCTGGGCGGTCTCGAAGCCATCCTGGACCAGCCGCAAGCCCAGACCGGCACCGCCGACGCCCGGCTGGAATTCGTGGTCCGGGAGACCATCTCGGTGCTGGTGGAGCGGCTGCCGTTCGTCACGCTGCTGCTCAGGCTGCGCGGCAACACCGAGATCGAACGGGACGCCCTGGCACGGCGGCGCACCTTCGACCACAAGGTCGCTGCCCTGATCTCCGCGGCCCGCGACGAGGGCTCGCTCCGCCAGGACATCGACCCCCGCACGGTCACCCGGCTGCTGTTCGGCACCATCAACTCGATCGTCGAATGGTACAAACCCGGCGGCTCGCTGTCCCCGAAGAAGCTGGCCGACGACGTCATCACCATGGCGTTCCAAGGCCTGCACGTCCCGGACTAGCCGGCCTCGGGATTAGGCCGCGGACGTCGTCACCCCGCTGTTCCGCCCTGGGCCGTCATGACCCACCCGAGGAAATACATCAAGGCCGCGGACAGGATCAGGGTGAACGCCGCGACCAGGAGGGAACGATCCCTCGCCCACAGCAGGGCTGCCCACAGCATCACCACGGTGGCCACCAGCAGGATCACCACGATGTCGTCGGAGGCTCCTGCCTGGAATACGGCCTGGCCCAGGACTAGGAGCACCCAGGCGGGCGACAGGACGGTGACATAGGCCATCGTCAGAGCCACCTTGCCCATTCGGGTGATCGGGAACCAGGCAACGCCGCGGCTCCCAGCTTTGGGCGCCGGTCCGGACGGGGAATGGCTCATGCTGGCGTCTCCCTCCGGCGGCCGGGAATCTGGTCCCAAGCTACACCCTGAGGCGGGACGCCAGCGGGCCGCCGCTCAGAGCTGGTAGTCGGCCGCCGTGGTGATGTTCTCGTGCACGCAGAGAATGTTGTGCTCGGTGTCCATAAACCAGGCGCACTTCTCCGAATCCGTGGTGCAAATATGGTTCTCGGTCTTGAGGCCGGGCAGATCGTAGTCCTGGAACATGACGCCCTTGGCTTCCATTTCCTTGACCGTGCGTTCGATCCCGCTGACTTCGAAACTCAGGGTGGTGTGCTCTGAATGCTTTCCATCCCGGACTGGCATCAGCTGCAGCATCGGGCCGCCGGCTGAGCCAAAGAGCTCGCTTCCATCGTCTGTCATTCCACGGTGAGGCAGGCCCAGGGTGTCCGCATAGAAGCGGTGGGCACGCTCTGCATCATCGACTGGCAGGACCGTTGTGGCTTTGCTTAAAACGAGGGTCATTTCGCCACCTCCTACGAGGAGAATTTTACGCCGCCGCGGAACCGAAAGAGCCGGCTCATGGAGACCGCGGCTTTGCACAGCCCGGCCACAGGAAGGCAACGGCTACGTCACAGCCGGCCGCCGGAGGATAGTGACCATCAGATGCCGCCGGACCGAATCGAGGGATTGACAGTGCGCACCTTGGAACACCGTCCCGCCGTCGCCTGCGATCGGCTGGAGACCGCGACGGCGGTGGACGTCCGCCCGTCCGCGGCCGGCCAAAGCGATCCCGGGCGGGACCTCTATGCGCAACGGTCACGGTACCTGGCGGGCCTCTGCATGCCCCCGGCTCCTCCATGGGAAGACCTGTCTGAACAGGTCAAGGACAGATGGCGGGGCCACGCTGCTGAGCTCGGGTGAGCCGGCGGGCGGCCCGGGCACGGCACGGGTCGGCCCACATTCACAGCAGATTCACAGCTTTACCCGGGGGCAGGCACAGGAGGGGTTGGTGAGCTTGGCCCCTGCATCGGGTAGCGGACACGATGCGCAGGTTTTGACTACACCTTTTTGGGAGTAGCTCTATGGATGCAACCGATCATTCCGGCATTGGCGAAGAGTTTTCCGGGCCCGGTCCCCGGCCCGTCCTGCCGGAGGGATCAGGCTCCGCGCCCCGGGCACCCGGCCGAAACCAACCCAAGCGACGCCTCATGGGCCTGGACGCCGTGCGTGGTTTCGCCCTGGTCGGAATGATGGGCGTGCATCTGCTTCCTGCCTGGACGGACAACTTCGAACCCACCGCAAGCTGGCTGCTCTTCGCCGGCAAATCCGCGGCACTGTTTGCGGTGCTGGCCGGCGTCGCGCTGGCCTTCAATTCCGGCGGGCGGAGGCCTATGCGTGGCCGCACCCTCACCGCGGCCCGGGCATCCCTCGCCGTCCGCGGGCTGCTGATCCTGGGACTCGGCCTGGCCATCGCGTACGTCGATATGCCCGCCTACATCATCCTGGCCTACTACGGGGCGATGTTCATTCTGGCGATCCCCCTGCTGGGGCTCTCCGTCCGCCCGGTGGCGTTCGCGGCCCTGGCCTTGGCACTCGCCGGACCCGTCATCATGCAGGCCGTGCGGGACGGGCTTCCCGAGCCGGGCTACGACCCCACGTTCGCCACGGCGTTGGCCGACCCGGGCGTGTTCTTCAGCCAGCTGCTGTTCACCGGCGTCTACCCTGCGCTGCCGTGGATGGCCTATATCTGCGCCGGACTGGCGGTGGGGCGCCTGAACCTCACGGATGCGGGGATCCAGCTCCGGCTGCTGACCGGAGGGGCGGCGCTGGCCGTGGGCGCGTGGCTGGCCTCAGTCCTTGCGCTGGGTCCCCTGGGCGGCCTGAAAGCGATCCAGGATGCAACCCCCGCGCTGTCCGCCGACGCCGTCAACGACGCGCTAATCTGGGGGCCGGATTCCAGCCTGCCGACGACGTCCTGGTGGTGGCTGACGATCGCGGCGCCGCATTCCAGCACACCCCTGGACATCCTTCTCACGATCGGAACATCCCTGGCCGCCATCGGCGCCGCGCTGCTGGCCGCCAACGTCATCCGCGGCGTCCTCACGCCCCTGGCCGCCGCCGGCAGCATGACCCTGACCTTGTATTCCGCCCACCTCTTGGTCCTTGCCACCGGGTTCCTCGCGGACCTGCCCTACGTTTCCTGGGGCATCCAAGTGGCGGTCGCCGTCGTTTTCGCCTTCCTCTGGAAGAGGTCACTGGGCCGGGGACCGCTGGAACGCGTCATTGCAGCCGCCACCCAAAGAACCCGCGACCATGTCTTGGCCTCGCGGCCACAACCCGCCTAAGGGAGTGTCGGAGGGTTACTTCTCGACGAGGGTGAGCACATCGTAGGTGGCCACGATTTCATCGTTCTGGTTGGTCAGGACGGCGTCCCAGGCCACCTCGCCGTACTCGTCCGTCTCACGCGGGGTGATCTTCTTGGCTGTCAGGGTGACCCGGATGGAGTCGCCGGCCGCAACGGGTGTGATGAAGCGCAGGTTCTCCAGGCCGTAGTTGGCCAGTACCGGGCCCGGCGCGGGCTCCACGAACAAGCCGGCGCCCCAGGCCAGGAGCAGGTAGCCGTGGGCGACGATGCCCGGGAAGAACGGGTTGGCCTCCGCGGCCTCCTGGTTGGTGTGGGCGTAGAAGGTGTCGCCGGTGGAATTGGCGAACTTGGTGATCTCCTCCAGCGAGACCTCGCGCAGCTCCGACCGGATGGCGTCGCCGATGTGCAGCGTGGCCAGGGACTTCCGGAACGGGTGCTGGCCCTCGGTGTCCAAGGTGAAGTTGCGGTCCGCTCCGGTGTGCCAGACGCCGGTGACGGCGGTCAGCATGTTCGGCGAGCCCTGGATGGCGGTGCGCTGCATGTGGTGCATGACCGAGCGGATGCCGCCCAGTTCCTCGCCGCCGCCGGCGCGGCCCGGGCCGCCGTGGACCAGGTGCGGGACCGGAGACCCGTGCCCGGTGGAGCTGCGGGCGTCCTCCCGGTTGAGCATGAGCACGCGTCCGTGGTGCGCTGCGATGCCGGTGACGAGTTCGCGGGCCACCTCCGGATCGTTGGTGCAGACCGAGGCGACCAGCGAGCCGCCCCCGCGGGCGGCGAGGCGGACGGCGTCGGCGAGGTCTGTGTAGCCGATCACCGAGGAGACCGGGCCGAAGGCCTCCAGCGAGTGGACCTCCTCGGCTTCCGGGTCGGCCCAGCTCAGTAGCACCGGCGACATGAACGCGCCGCCGTCGACGACGCCGACGCTCCCGTCCGCGCTGGTGACCTTCGGCGAATCGAGGGTGCCGTAGGCGAGCTCGCCGCCGGCGTCGAGCATGGACTGGACGGCTGCGCGCACGTCAGCGAGCTGCTCCAGCGAGGCGAGGGCGCCCATCGTGACACCTTCGGCACGCGGGTCACCCAGCACGACGCGTTCGGTGATCCGCTCCCCCACTGCGGCCACGACGTCGGACACCAGGTCCTGCGGCACGATCGCGCGGCGGATCGAGGTGCATTTCTGGCCGGCCTTGGCCGTCATCTCGGTGACGAGCGACTTGATGAAGGCATCGAATTCCGGGGTGCCCTTGACGGCGTCCGGGCCCAGGATGGCGGCGTTGAGGGAGTCGGTTTCGGAGGTGAAGCGGACGCCGCCCTTGACCACGTTGGGGTGGGACTTCAGCGTGTTGGCGGTGGAGGCCGAGCCGGTGAAGGCGACGAGGTCGCGGTAGTCGAGGTGGTCCAACAGGGTGCGGACCGAGCCGGAGACCAGCTGCAGCGAGCCCTTGGGCAGGATGCCGGATTCGTCGATCGCCTTCACCACGGCCGCGGCGACGTAGCCGGTAGGGGTGGCGGGCTTGACGATGGTGGGGACGCCGGCGATGAAGGCCGGGGCGAGCTTTTCGAGCATGCCCCAGACCGGGAAGTTGAAGGCGTTGATCTGCACGGCGACGCCGGGGATCCGGGTGTAGATGTGTTCGCCGGCGAAGGAACCGTCCTTGGACAGCACCTCCATGGGCCCGTCCACCACCACCTGGGCGTTGGGCAGTTCGCGGCGGCCCTTGGAGCCGAAGGTGAAGAGCACGCCGATGCCGCCGTCGATGTCGATCATCGAGTCGACCTTGGTGGCGCCGGTCTGCGCGGAGAGTGCGTAGAACTCCTCGCGGCGGCCGTTGAGGTACTGCGCGAGTTCCTTGAGCTTGAGGGCGCGCTGGTGGAAGGTCAGCTTGCCCAGTTCCGCCTGGCCGGTGGTGCGGCCGTAGTCCACGACGGCGGCGAGGTCCAGGCCCTCGGTGCTCACCCTGGCCAGGAGTTCACCGGTGCTGGCGTCCAGCACGGAGGCGGCTCCGGCGGCGGAGGCTACGTCCGGGGTCCACCACGAGTTCCGGATGAAGCTCGGGACAATCTCGACGGTGTCGACTGAGGGTTCCGGAGCTGTTGCAGTGGTGGTCATCGTTGACGGGTCCTTCCAACGCGGGGCAAGATCAACACGGCCAGCGCATTACTGACCGTCCGTTCGGTAATATGTCTACAGTACATGAATGAGCCCTGCGGCACACTAGTTGCGGCAGCACCGACCGGCCCGTGAGGGGCCCGAGCCCCGAGGAGACGCTATGACAACCGATTCCCGAGCCGCTGAGCCGTGGAAGATCACGCTTGGCGAACTTGACGAGAAAATGGGGGTCAAGATCGTGGAGCAGTCGGTGGACCGCGTCGTTGCCACCATGCCGGTGGAGGGCAACCGGCAGTCTTTCGGGCTCCTGCACGGCGGCGCCTCGCTCGCCGTAGGCGAGGCCGTGGGATCCTGGGCCGCCGTCATTCACGCCAGCACGCTGGGCAAGACGGCGGTGGGCGTGGATGTCTCGGCCACGCATCACAAATCGGCGCGTGAGGGGCTGATCACGATCACGGCGACCCCCATCCACTTGGGCGGCACGGTCACCACGCACGAGGTGTTGATCACCAACGAGGCCGGCGAGCGGCTGTGCACGCTGCGGATCACGAACCTGCTGCTGGACCGCAAGGGCTGACGCTGGCCCTTACCCGTCGGCCCGGGCGCCCAGCTTGTCCCGGAGGGCGGCGAGCTCCGCGACGCTCACCCCGTTGCGGCCCAGGAACTCCTCGGTTTTCACCTGCCGCACGAAGTGCAGGAGGCTTTCCCGGCGGCGGGTGATCAGCGTCGCGAGGACGTCCTCGGGCAGGTACCGCTCGTACGGATGCGGGGTGGCGGACACCCGGTGGTGTTCATTGATGCCCCGCATGGCGCGCTCGTAGGCTCCGGCAATGGCGTCATCCCCGGCTCCAGCGAGGTCCTGGAGCATGGCCGCGACCATGCCGCTGCGGTCCCGGCCGGCCGAGCAATGGAGCACGACGCCGCCTGGCGCAGCTGCCACGGCCTTGAACACCGCAGCTAGCTTGCCGGGGAAGATCCTGGCGTTGTCGGGATAGGACGCCGGGTCGTTCAAGTAGGGAACGCACAGCGCACGGAACTCGCTGTTGCCGGGATCCTCGGTGGGGGCATGCACGACGTCGAACGCCGCAAGGGTAGCGGCGCCGACCCGCGGATCGGTGTCGCGGCGGCGGATCTCCTCCGGGTTGCGGAGGTCGATCACGGTACGGATCCCGCCGTCGTACGCCTGCCGCCAGCCGGTCTCGGTGAGCCACTCCCGGCGCCCCATCCGGTAGACGCTGCCGGCAATGTGCCAGGCGTTGACGGCTCCGTCTCAGGCAATGGCGACGGGCGGGGCCGCGGCAGAAGACGTCATCCTGAAAGTCAAGCACACACGCCGTCTCCGCCCTAGCGCCGCTTCGCCAGCCGCGCTTCGAGTCCGCTGCGGACCATCGGCCACTCGTGTTCGAGGATTGAAAACACCACGGTATCGCGCAGGACGCCGTCGGCTGTCCGGGTGTGACTGCGCAGCACGCCGTCCTGTTTGGCGCCCAGCCGGGCGATCGCCTCGCGGGACTGGTGGTTGAGCCAGTGCGTGCGGAATTCGACGGCGGGGCAGCCCAGGGTTTCGAAGGCGTGCCGGAGCAGCAGCAGCTTGGAGTCAGGGTTGCTGCCGCTGCCGTGCGCGGAGGCGGCGTTCCAGGTGGAACCGATCTCCACCCGGGGCGTGGCGGCGTCGATGTTCATGTACGTGGTCATCCCGATCACCTTGCCCGGGGCGCCGGAGTCCGGGTCGAGCAGCCGGGTGGCGAACGGCAGCATCGAGCCGCTCTCCTGCAATGCCAGGCGTCGGTCGATCTCGGCGCCCATCGCCTCGGGCGCAGGGACCGAGGTGTACCAGAGCTTCCAGAGTTCGCCGTCCCGGACCGCTTCCACCAGGCCGTCATGGTGAGCGTGGCTCAAGGGTTCTAGGGCCACGTACCGGCCGGTGAGGGTGATCGGTTCGATGTGGCGCGGGGCGGTAGTCACCGCACCATCCTAGGCATGCCGGCAAGCGGCCAGGTGCCTGCCGTCACGGGTGTCAACCGAGCCGGGCGGATCCCCCAATGGACCTCCGCCCGGCTTCGGCTCAGGCGTTCCAGTCGAAGAAGCCCTTGCCGGTCTTGCGCCCGAGTTCGCCGCGGGCCACCTTGTCCCGCAGGATCTGCGGCGGGGCGAAGCGCTCACCCAGCGTGGAGGCCAGGTATTCGGCGATGCCGAGCCGGACGTCCAGGCCCACAATGTCGGTGGTGCGCAGCGGGCCGGTGGGGTGCTTGTATCCCAGGACCATGGCGTTGTCGATGTCCTCGGCCGAGGCAACGCCTTCTTCCACCATGCGCATCGCTTCGAGGGCAATCGCGACGCCCAGCCTCGAGGACGCGAAGCCGGGGGCGTCGTTGACGACGACGGCGGTCTTCCCCAGCGCTTCCACCCAGCCGCGGGCGGCCCGGGCGAGGGTCTCCGAGGTCTGCTCGCCGAGGACCACTTCGATCAGGGTGGACGCCGGGACGGGGTTGAAGAAGTGCAGGCCCAGGAAATTCTGCGGACGCTTCAGCTCGCGGGCCAGGCCGTTGACGGAGAGCGAGGAGGTGTTGGAGGCGAGGTACGCGTCCGCTGCGAGCCGTTCCTCGATCCCGCGCAGCGAGGCCACCTTCAGGTCCCAGTCCTCGGGCACGGCCTCGACGACGAGCTGCCGGTCCTTGAAGTCGTCGTAGTCCACGGTCACGGAGAGCCGGGAGACCATTTCGTCGAGGTTCCCGTCAATGGCGCCGCGCTCGATGCTCTTGGCTGCAGCGGACTCCACGCGCTCGCGGGCCGCCTCAGCGGACTCCTCGTCCCGCTCGACGACGAGGACATTGGCGCCGTTGATCAGGAACGCGTGGGCGATGCCCGCGCCCATGCGGCCGCCACCGAGAACTCCAATGGTGGCAGGCAGGTTCGCGGGGAGTACCGAGTTGCTCATATCTACTTCTTCCGGTCCGTGGTGTGGTCTGGTTCTGTGGCGGCCTTTTTGGCAGACTTTTTGGCAGCCTTCTTGTCCAGGAAGGCCTGCATACGGTCGAACTTCGCCTGCGATTCAAACAGGATGCCCTGCGCCAGCTGGTCGATCAGCGGGTGCGCCTCCGCCGGGGCGTGGAACACCGATTTGGTGATCCGCACCGCGAGCGGATCCTGCTGCGCGATCCGGTCCGCCAGCGCATGGGCGGCGTCCATCAGCTGCGCGGGGTCGTGGATCTCGGTGATGAGGCCAACCGCGAGCGCCCGGTCGGCGCGGAACACTGCTCCGGCCAGCAGGATTTCCTTGGCGACGGGCTCCCCTACCAGTTCCTTGAGGCGCCAGCTGGCCCCGGCGGCCGCCAGGATGCCGAGGCCCGTCTCTGGGTTGCCAATCCGGACCCCGGGCGTGCCGATCCGGAAGTCGGCCGCGTAGGCGAGCTCGGCGCCGCCGCCCAGGCAGAAGCCGTCGATGGCCGCGATGACGGGCATCGGCAGTTTGGCGACCCGGACGAAGATGGTCGAGTTGATGCCCTGCAGTGCGTCGTCGCGGCGGCGTTCGCGCAGCTGGGCGATGTCCGCGCCGGAGGCGAACACGCCCTCCGTGCCCGCCATTATCAGCAGCTTGGGGGTCTGCTCCAGGTACGCGCAGACCCGGTGGAGCTCGTCGACCATCTGCTGGTCGATGGCGTTGCGGACCTCGGGGCGGTTGAGCAGTACCACCACCCGGTCCTCGCGTTCCTCGACCCGGAGCGTCGCGAACCCTGCCGGGTCCAGGACCGGGGCCGCCATTAGACGCGCTCCAGCAGCATGGCCGTGCCCTGGCCCACGCCGATGCACATCGTGGCGAGTCCGATCTTGGCGTCTTCGCGTTCCATCCGGCCCAGCAGGGTGATGGCGATCCGGGATCCGGACGAGCCGAGCGGATGCCCCAGGGAGATCGCCCCGCCGTCGCGGTTCACAATCTCCGGGTCGAGACCAAGCCGGCGCATGGAGGCCAGCGACTGGGTGGCGAATGCCTCGTTGAGTTCGACGGCGCCAAGATCCCCCACGTTGAGCCCGGTCCGGGCGAGCACCTTTTGTGTGGCGGGGACCGGGCCAATGCCCATGATCTCGGGTTCACACCCGGCGGAGGCACCGTCGATGATGCGGGCCCGCGGGGTGAGGCCGAGCTTCTGGATGGCTGCTTCGGAGGCGACGATGATCGCCGAAGCGCCGTCGTTGAGGGTGGAGGAGTTGCCGGCGGTGACCACCGAGCCGCCGGCGACTACGGGGCGGAGGCCCGCGAGCACGTCCATGGTGGTGCCGGCACGGGGGCCCTCGTCGGTGTCCACGACCGTCTCGCCCTTGCGGGTCTTGACGGCCACGGGAACGATTTCCTCGGCGAAGCGGCCGGCGGCAATCGCGGCGAGGGAACGCTCGTGTGAGCGGACGGCGAACGCGTCGGCGTCCTCGCGGGAAATGCCGTCCACGCGGGCGACTTCCTCGGCCGTCTCCGGCATGGAGTAGGTCATTTTGCCGTCGCGGGAGAGTTCGCCCTTCTGGAACAGCGGGTTGGCGAAGCGCCAACCGATGGAGGTATCGAAGATCTGGCCCGGCTTGGCGAAGGCGGTTTGCGGCTTTTCCTGCACCCAGGGGGCGCGGCTCATGGATTCGACGCCGCCGGCGATCACGATGTCCGCGGCGCCGGATTTGATCATCTGGCTGGCCATGATGATGGCGCTCAGGCCGGAGGCGCAGAGCCGGTTGACCGTGATACCGGGGATGTGGAGCGGGAGGCCGGCCAGGATGGTGGCCATCCGGGCGACGTTGCGGTTTTCCTCGCCGGCGCCGTTAGCGTTGCCGAGGATGACCTCGTCGATGGCGTCCGGGTCGACTCCGGCGCGGGCCACGGCTTCACGGACCACCAGCGCCGCCAGGTCGTCGGGACGGACAGCGGAGAGGGCCCCACCGTACCGTCCCACGGGAGTGCGGGCACCGCCAACAAGAAAAGCCTCGACCATGAGAACATCCTTCACCAAGGGAGCAGGGCCGGCAGCAGGGTAAATTACCGACCGTTCGTTCTATAAAGATTACACGGCGGGGCAAGGGGGTCAACCGGAGGCGCCCGGATGACGCGCGGCGGCTCAGGCCACCGTGATGCCCAGGTGGCCCGCCAGCAGGGGCGCCAGCAGGGTCAGCTGGTAGTCGTCGACGACGAGACCCGCAAGGCTGCCGAGGCCGCTGAGCGAGCGGAAGTCGGTGCCGCGCAGGTCGAAGTCCTTGAGCTGGGCGCCAGTGAAGTCCAGGCTTCCGACCGTGCAGTTCTTCAGTGCCATCCGGGTGGCCGTGCAGGAGCCCAGGTCCAGTTCGTTGATGATGCAGTCACTGATCTGGACGTCCACGAGCTTGGAACCGCGGAGGTTGAGGTAGTCCAGCTTGCCGCCGTCGATCCGCACGGACTGCCAGCCGCTTTCATACAGTTCCGCCGACCCCCAGCGGGGATTGCGGATTTCGACGTCGCGCAGGCTCGAGCGTGCGGCCATGAACACCGGAGCGTAGACCTCGGCCAGGACGCAGTCGCGGAAGCTGGCGCCGCGCAGCTGGGTCTCGTTGAACGAGACGCCGTCGAACTCGCATTCGGCAAACTCCGTGCCGCTGAGTTCCAGCCCGTCCGCAGCCGCCCGGCTGTACTGGACGCCGTCGTAGCGCTCGCCGCGGCGGAACGCGGGGGCAGGGTCCCGCACGAGGTCCGCCAGTTGGACCGGCGTGAGGCGCGGTGCGGCCACCCTGTGCCCGTCCGAAGCCCGCGCCATCAGCGGGACTCCGCCCTGGCCGCGGTCTCGGCGGCGTCTGGAGCGGGGGTGGTCTTGAAGTTCATGGGTTCGAGCCTAGCCCGGGGCGCCGGAAACCCGCATAGCAGGCCCGCGGTGCAGGGCGAATGAATTGAATCGGCGAAGCCACTTGAATTAGTAAGCATGCTTCGTGTTATGGTGAAAGTGCGTTGAATTTCAACCGGAAACGAAAGGTGAAACACACCATGGGTATCGGAGACAAGATTCAGAACGAAGCGGAGCACCTCGGCGGCAAGGCCAAGGAAGCTACCGGTAACGCCACGGACAATGACCGCCTGAAGGCCGAAGGCCAGAAGGACCAGGTCGTAGCTGACGCGAAGAAGGTCGGCGAAAACGTCAAGGACGCGGTCAAGCGGGACTAGTCCTTAGAGTCGACGGCGTCGGACATTCCTTTGGGGGATGTCCGGCGCCGTTTTTTGTGCCCGGATGCAAGACTGTCCCAACGGAACATCCGTCTCCAGCACGACACAGGAGTGCACATGGCCAGGAATCCCGCCGACCGGCCCCAAGCGCCGGACATGCATCTACACAACCTCGATCTCAGTGCGGCCAGCAGCGCGGCCGGCGGATCGCCCCAACTCCGCGGCTACCTGGCGGAGCCGGAAGGGGAGGGACCATTCCCGGCCGTGCTGATGGTCCATGAAGCCTTCGGCCTCGACGACATCACCGTCCGGCACGCTGAGCGGCTGGCAGCCGCGGGATATCTGGTCCTTGCAGTGGATCTGTACAGTGACGGCGGCGCGCGCCGGTGCCTCGTGTCGACCATGCGCTCCCTCGCGGCCGGGCAGGGGCGTGCGTTTACCGACCTGGCGACCGCCCGGCAGTGGCTGCTGGACTCAGGCCGCACGACGGGAAAGATCGGGGTAATCGGTTTTTGCATGGGCGGCAGCTTTGCCCTGCTGATGGCCAACGACGGCTTCGACGCCGCGGCGGTGAATTACGGAAGGCTGCCGAAGGACCCGGAAACGGAGCTCGCCGGTGCCTGCCCCATCGTGGCCAACTTCGGAGCGAGGGACCGGACCCTTCCTGGGGCTGCGGCACGGCTGACCGCCGCGCTCGAGTCCCTCGGCGTCGAGCACGACATCAAGGAATTCGAAACGGCGGGGCACGCGTTCCTCAACGACGCGGAGGCCGGGCCCAGGCCACTGCGCCCGCTGTTCCGGGTGCTAGGCATCGGGCCCGACCCGCAGTCCGCCCCCGAGGCCTGGCGCCGGATCGAAGACCATTTCGCCCGGTACTTGAAGGACTGACTCCCGCAAACCGGCCACGGCGGCGACGGTCACCTCCCTGCCCAGGTCCCGCGCGAACGTACACTTGAGGCCCCGAATCGCTGCGGATTCGGGGCCTCAAGTGTACGTTCGCGCCACCAGGGGGGTGGAAAGCCGACCGTGGTGATTCAGGACGGTTGTGCTAGCTGAAGAGCTCGCTCTTGGGCTCGTTGTTCTTGACCTTCTGCCAGCCGAGCCAGAGCACCACCGCGAAGAACGGAATGGTCGCCAGGGTCCACAGGCCCAGCGGGAAGACCTCGCCGGACTTGCTGGTCATGGTGTCGAACCCGATCAGCACGGTGATCGCCAGCAGCGCCACCAGGCCGGCCCAGCTGGTCCACGGGGAGCCCGGCATGGGCAGGGACGAGGCCTTGCCCTTGGTCTTCCGCAGGGCGATCTGGCTGGCGAAGATGGAGCCCCAGGTGAAGATCACGCCGATCGAGGCCGTATTCAGCGCCAGGTCGAACGCGTGCGAGCCGCCCAGCCAGATGTTCAGCAGGATGCCCACGAGGTACACCGCACCGATCGCCAGGATGGCGGCGTAGGGCACGTGGCTCTTGGACATCCGGGTCAGCCACTGCGGGGCGTGGCCGTTGTTGGCCATGGTGCGGAAGATCCGGCCGATCGAGTACAGGCCCGAGTTACTGGAGGACAGGGCCGCGGTGATAACGATCATGTTCATCACGTCGCCCATCCACGGCAGGCCCATTTGGCCAAAGACGGTCACGAACGGCGATTCGCCGGCCTTGTACTGGTCCGAGGGCAGCAGCATGGCCAACAGGGTCACGGAGCCGACGTAGAACACGACGATGCGGATCACGACGGCGCGGATCGCCTTCGGAACCTCTTTGGCCGGGTCCTCCATCTCGCCGGCGGTGATGCCCACCAGTTCGATGGCGTTGTAGGCGAAGATCACGGCGTTGAGCACCAGGATCATCACGAGGGCGCCCTTGGGGAACATGCCGCCGTCGGCTGCGAAGAGGTTGTTCACCGACGCGTGGCCGGCGCCGACCTTGGCGTTGGTGACCACCATAAAGGTGCCCACGGCCAGGAAAATCAGGATGGCCGCGACCTTGAGGACCGAGGCCCAGAACTCGAATTCACCGAACGCCTTGACGCTCAGCAGGTTCACCCCGACGAGGAGCAGCAGCGCCGCGATGGCGGTCAGTTCCACCGGGACGTTGGGGAAGAAGAACTGGAAGTACAGCCCGATCGCGATCAGCTCCGCGATGCCGGTCATGGCCCAGTTGATGAAGTACATCCAGCCGGAGAGGTACGCGCCCTTCTTGCCGAACATCTCGCCGGCGTAGCTGACGAACGAGCCGGAGGTCTGGCGGTACATGATGAGTTCGCCCAGCGCACGCATCAGCAGGTACGCGATGACGCCGGCGATGGCGTACGAGAAGATCAGCGCGGGGCCGGTGGAGGCCAGCCGTCCGCCGGCACCCATAAAGAGGCCGACGCCGATGGCGCCGCCCATGGCGATCATCGTGACCTGGCGGCCGCTCAGGGACTTCTTGTATCCCTCGGCACTGAGGGTGGAGTCGACGACGGCGGAGGGCGCCGTCGTGCTCTGGGTTTCTGTGGAAGTACTTTGTGGCACAACTGTTCCTTGTGGGTCGGGGTGTCGCCGGGACGGGCAGGCGGGCCGGGGCGCGCCAAATCAAGGGGTAAGCCCGGGGTGTGGGGTCAGCGGTGGTACCGGAGACCGCAATGGCTCGCAGCGTCGCGCGGCTCATCCATAGTACTAGCTTTCGGCACCCGACCGTGACGCGGGCAACATTGCGGGCCCTCCCGGGGAGCTAGGCTGAAGCCATGGGCACCGCTCTCCGTCACCTACCTGCGCCACGTCCGGACCTGTACGTTTTTTCCCGGCTGGACTACGCAACGGCGGGGATTTACACGGCGGTGAGCGCGTTTTTTGCCACCGCGTCCGGACTGCTGGCCCCGCTGCTGCTGCAGCTCTCCCCCAACCCGGCAATTGCGTCCTACGCCGTCAATCTGGTCTTCTACGGGGTCATCGGCCTGCTCGCCCTGGCCGCCGCGCGCCACGTGGCCCGCCGGGACCTCCGCGTCCTGGCCACGAGGCCCTGGTTCACCCTGCTGATGGTGCCGCTTGCCGTGCTCGCCGCAATGATCCTGACCGCCGTCCTGGTGGCCGTGACCGGCCCGCCGCAGACCTCGGCCAACCAGGCCGGCCTGCAGGCCCTGATGCAGCAGGTCCCGGCCTGGCTGATGGTGCCGTTGCTGGTGGTGGTGGGCCCCTTTGTGGAGGAGTACATCTTCCGGCACCTGTTGATCGGCAAGCTGAGCGGGAAGCTGAACATCTGGCTCTGCTGCGCCCTCTCCGTCGCGTTGTTCGCAGCCGTGCACATCGTGGGCCAGGAAGCGCTCTCGCTGCCCGTCCTCATGCCGTACCTCGCCATGGGCGCCGTCCTGGTGTTCGTCTACGTCTGGACGGGCAAGAACGTAATGTTCTCCTATTTCGTCCATGCCGCGAAGAACCTGCTGGCCGTCGTCTTCATCTACGCCATCCCGCCGGAAGTCCTCGAACAGCTGCAGTAGCGGCCGTGAACACCCACGGGCCGCGTTGCCCCTAGACCTAGCGCCGCGGCCGCCGGCGTCGTAGGTTCTTCCCATGGCATTGAACATCCAGATCGCTGTCGACTGCGCTGATCCCCACGGCCTCGCGGAGTGGTGGGCCGAAACCCTCGACTGGACCGTGGAGCCCCAGGACGAGGACTTCATCCGGTCCATGATCGAGCAGGGTTTCGCAACGGAGTCCGAGACCAAGCTGCACCACGGCAAACTGGTCTGGCGGACCGGAGCCGCCATCCGCCCGCCCGAGGACCTGGACACCAAACCGGCCACCCGGAGGATCCTGTTCCAGACCGCGCCGGAGGCCAAGACCGTGAAGAACCGGGTCCACTGGGACGTGAACCTGGCCGGCGCGGACAAGGACGAGGTGCGCGCCGCCCTGGAGGCCCGCGGCGCCACGTACCTCTGGACCGCCAACGAGGGCCCGCATTCCTGGCACACCATGGCGGACCCGGAAGGCAACGAGTTCTGCATCAGCTGAGCCGATTACTAGACTCGGACTGTGAGCAACGAAATCCCCGCCAAGGTATCTGACGTTTTTGACCCCAACCGCTGGCGCGCCGTGTCCGGCTTCGACGACTTCCAGGACATGACCTATCACCGCCAGGTGGAACGGTCCGACGACGGCGCCGTGGTCCGGGACCTGCCCACGGTCCGGATCGCCTTCAACCGGCCCGAGGTCCGCAACGCCTTCCGCCCCGGCACCGTGGACGAGCTCTACCGGGCCATGGACCACGCCCGGATGAGCCCGGACGTGGCCACCGTGCTGCTCACCGGCAACGGCCCCTCCGCCAAGGACGGCGGCCACTCCTTCTGCTCCGGCGGCGACCAGCGGATCCGCGGCCGCGACGGGTACCGCTATGCCGAGGGCGAGACGAAGGAGACCATCGACCCGGCCCGCGCCGGCCGGCTGCACATCCTGGAGGTCCAGCGGCTGATGCGGACCATGCCCAAGGTGGTCATCGCCGTCGTCAACGGCTGGGCGGCCGGCGGCGGGCACTCCCTGCACGTCGTCTCGGACCTCACCATCGCCTCCCGCCAGCACGGCAAGTTCAAGCAGACCGACGCCACCGTGGGCAGCTTCGACGCCGGCTACGGCTCGGCCCTGCTGGCCCGCCAGATCGGCCAGAAAGCGGCCCGCGAAATCTTCTTTCTGGCCCGCGAATATTCCGCCGAGGACATGGTCCGGATGGGCGCCGTGAACGATGCCGTGGACCACGAACGCCTTGAGGACGTGGCGCTGGAATACGCCGCCGACATCGCCCGGCAGTCCCCGCAGGCCATCCGGATGCTCAAGTTCGCCTTCAACCTCGCCGACGACGGCCTGGCCGGACAGCAGGTCTTCGCCGGCGAGGCGACGCGGCTGGCCTACATGACGGACGAGGCGGTGGAGGGCAAAGAGGCCTTCCTGGAGAAACGCGATCCGGACTGGTCCCAGTTCCCGTACTACTTCTAAGGCTGCCGCAGTGAATTCCGGAGAGGTGAACATCGAGCCCGCCCTGGCCGCGCTGGCCGCGGCCCTCCGCGGGGAGGGCCCCGCCGTCGAGCTGTCCGCCGGCCCGGACGGGTCCCTCGTCGTCGGCCTGGTGGAGACCCCCGGGTTCGAGGACGCCGCGGTGGTGGTGCGCACCTCCGGCTCCACCGGGGTGCCAAAAGCCACGGTGCTCACGGTGGATGCCCTCGCGGCTTCTTCCATGGCCACGGCGATGGCGCTCAAGGGCGAAGGGCAGTGGCTGCTGGCGCTGCCCCTGCAGTACGTGGCCGGCGTGCAGGTGCTGGTCCGGTCCCTCTTCGCCGGCACCCGGCCCTGGGCGATGGACCTCTCCGGCGGCTTCACCCCGGAGGCCTTCACCGCCGCGGCCCAGGAGCTCACCGACAAGCTCCGCTTCACCTCCCTGGTGCCCACCCAGCTGCAACGGCTGCTGGACACGCCCTCGTCGCAGACACTGGCCGCGCTCCGCCGCTTCAACGCGGTCCTGCTCGGCGGCGCGCCCGCATCGGCCGGGCTGCTCGGCGCGGCCCGTGACGCCGGCGTCCGGGTGGTGACCACCTACGGGTCCGCCGAGACCTGCGGCGGCTGCGTCTACGACGGCGTGCCGCTGGACGGCGTCGACGTTCGGCTGGCAGACGACGGACGCATCCTGCTCGGCGGGGCCACCATCGCCGCCGGGTACCTCGGAGCCCCGGAACTCAGCGCGGCGACGTTCGTCGAGGACGAGGGGGTCCGCTGGTACCGCACCAGCGACCTCGGGGCAGTGTCCGCGGACGGCACGCTGGCCGTGCTGGGCCGGGCAGACGACGTCGTCATCACCGGAGGCGTCAAGGTGTCCGCCGCACAAGTGCAGGCCGAGCTGGAGCGGCTCGAGGGTGTGCGGGCGGCTTTCGTCGCAGGGGTTCCGTCCGCCGAATGGGGCCAGGCGCTGGCGGCCTACGTGGTGCTGGCGGATCCTTCCCCGGAAGCGGCGGACGATTTCAGGGCGCGTTTCGCCGGCGGAAGTGCGGGCGCTTTGACCGGTGCCCTGGCCCCGAAAACCGTGCTGACCGCGGCGGAACTGTTGATGCTTCCAAACGGAAAACCGGACCGGCTGGGCATGACGGTTCGGCTGGAAGCCCTGCATCAGGGAAAATAGAAAAGCTTCAACCAAGTCTGTCCAACCAGATCGTCACCAAAACCAACGAGGTACTGAACGTGGCCACAGCCGCACAATGGATCCAAGGCGCCCGGCTGCGCACCCTGCCGGCCGCGATCGCGCCGGTCCTGATCGGGTCCGCAGCCGCCTATGAGCTGGATGCCTTCCGACCCGTCAACGCACTGCTGGCCGCCATGGTGGCACTGCTGCTCCAGGTCGGCGTGAATTACGCCAACGACTACTCCGACGGCATCCGCGGCACCGACGAGGACCGGGTTGGCCCGCTCCGGCTGGTCGGCTCCGGCGCGGCGGCGCCAGCGCACGTCAAGCGGGCCGCGTTCGCGGCGTTCGGCCTGGCGATGCTGTTCGGCCTGGCCCTGGTCATCATCACGCAAGCCTGGTGGCTGATCCTCGTGGGCGTGGGCTGCGTCCTGGCCGCCTGGGGCTACACCGGGGGCAAGAACCCCTACGGCTACCTCGGCCTGGGCGACGTGTTCGTCTTTGTGTTCTTCGGGCTGGTCGCCACGCTGGGCACCACCTACACGCAGGCCGGCCAGATCAGCCTCGCGGCCGTCATCGGCGCGATCGGCACGGGACTCATCGCCTGCGCCCTGCTGATGGCCAATAACGTCCGAGACATCCCCACCGACCGGGTCGCGGGGAAGAAGACCCTGGCCGTCCGGCTCGGTGACAAGCATGCCCGGGAGAGCTACGTGCTGATGCTCGCCGTTGCCATCCTGCTGGTGATCGTGCTCGCGCCCCGGCAGCCGTGGATGCTGATCGTGCTGTTGCTGATCCCGGCCATCCTGATGCCGTCCTGGCTGATGATTGCGGGACGCCGCCGCAAGAGCCTCATTCCGGTGCTGAAGCAGACCGGTCTGATCAACCTCGGTTACGCGGTGCTGTTCTCGCTCGGCCTGGTGCTGAGCCACGGTTTCTAGCGCAGGTTCCGGAGGCGGCCTGCCGGGAGGGCCTGCATCGGGTTGTCGGCGTCGTGGCGCCTCCGCCGGCGTCGTGGCGCCTCCGCCGGCGTCGTGCCGCCGAGTTGCTTAGGAGTCCTTGGGACGGCTGTCAGTGCGCACCGTGACGTCCGGGTGCTCGTCCACCAGCCGGTCTTCCGCGGCGGCGTCGGCGGCCTCGCCCGCGCTGCGCAGCGGCTTCGCCTGGCCGGAGAAGCGGTGGTGGATAGAGGCCGTGGCCGCGTCCCGCTGCTTCTGGAAGAACAGGAAGCTGATCGCGAAGGCCATCATCCCGGCGCAGAGTGCAGCCAGCAGCCAGCCCAGCTGCAAGTAGACAAACAGGGCGAACAACGGCACAAACAGCGCCAGACGGATCAGGGAGTATTTCAGGAAAGCCACACTCCCAGTTTAGCCGTCGCGGACCCGGCCCGGCCGCTCCCGGCTGTCCCGCCTGATTGCCCTGTCTGATTGCCTGCCTGATTGCTGCGGCGCCGTTGTCATGCACGGTTGCCCTTGCCCTCCCGGACCCGGCGCCGGAAACCCTCCCGGAGGCTAAACTGAAGCTATGCTCCGTGTTGTGGTACCCATCCTCTTGCTGGTCGTTTTTGTCTACGGGCTCATCGATCTGATCCGGACCGACGCACGCCAGACCAGGGGCATTTCGAAGCCGGCCTGGATCGTCGTGCAAATCGTCCTTCCGCTGATCGGCGCCGCGCTGTGGTTCATCCTCGGCAGGCCGCGCGGGAGTGCCGCCGCGTCCCCGGCCGCCTACAGCCACCCGACCGCCCCGGACGACGATCCCGACTTCCTCCGCAACCTGGAGCTGCGCCGCCGCAACCAGGCGGAGGCCGACCGGCTCAAGAAGCTCAAGGACGAACTGGACGCCAAGGAACGCGAGCTTGGCCGCGGTACCGGCCCGTCCCACGGCCCGGAGTCCGGCGAAGCCAGCGGCGACACCACGCAGGGCACCGACGAAGTCAAGTAGCACCACGGGCAGGCAGCACCGCCCGGGACTTGCGGTCTTTCACGCCACACTGCGGCGCCCTGATTTCAGGTCTAGCCCCCGGGTACGCCCGGGTACGCCCCGGCGACCACCAGTCATCATTCGCCACACATGGCCGGAATCCCACCCCGCATGGCGGCCATCTTTGGCAAACCGACGCCACGCACCCACGCCGCACTTGTCCTGAGCCACCCATTGCCGCGTCTGGGCCGCTGTTCTTTGCCACCTAGGGCCTGGCCCGCCACCACGAGCAGGCAGCCGCCTCCATTAGCCACACATGGCCGGAATCCCAGCCCGCATAGCGGCCATCTCCGGCAAATCACCGCCACGCACCCACGCCGCATGAACTTCCATCCATCGGCCCACTACTCCCCCACACCCGGCAAGCTCTGTGGATAACGTCCGGGCCGCCTCCCGTCGGGCGCAGAATTCACTCATGCGCCAACCCAGTGAGCTTCCCGCACAGCTTCGAAACAAGCCGTTCACCATGGCGGCCGCCCGCGCGGCGGGGCTGAGCCGACGTCGAACCCGGGCCCGGGATCTCGTCGCGCCTTGCTACGGAGTGCGCACCACTGCCACGATCACGGACACACTCCTCGAGCGCGTTCGTGCCTTGACTGCCGTAACCGCCGCGGTGGTGAGCCATTTATCCGCAGCCGTGCTGTGGGGCTTCCCTCTGCCCTCATCCTTGGCGAACACGGCCCTCGTCCATCTGACGAGCCTGCCGGGCCGTCGCGCTGTGCGGCGAAAGAACGTCGTAGGCCATCAGCAGTCTTTCAAACCGGAGGAGATCGTTGCCGGGGCCAAGGTAAGTTGCACCTCCCCCTTGCGGACCTGGTTCGATCTCGCGGGCATGCTAAGTCTCGATGATTTGGTGATTGCCGGCGACTTCCTGCTCCAACGCAGGAATCCCCTGGTCACGCTCGCTGACCTTGACGCTTATCTCGAAGGAAAGCGAGGGACTCCGGGCTACCGGCGCGCCATGCGGGCCCGCACCCTGGTCCGTGCCGGCACGGACCGCCATGCGGGCCCGCACCCTGGTCCGTGCCGGCACGGATTCCCCCAAAGAAACCGAACTCCGGCTGCTCCTGATCCGCCACGGGCTGCCCGAACCGGGAATCAACGTCCCCATGTTCGACGAGACCGGCGGCTGGATCCAGGACCCGGACATGTCTTATGAACGGGAAAAGGTCGCGGTCCAGTACGACGGCAGCCATCATGCCAGTCCTGCGCAACGTCGCAGCGATATCTTCCGGGATGAGAATGCCAGAGACGCTGGGTGGCGGGTAGTTGTATTGACGCAGTGGGATCTGAACCGGTTCGCCCCCGGCATGGAGCCTACGGCAGTTACCAGGGTGCGGGCGGCGCTGGTGGACCGCGGCTGGAGGCCCAGCCCTGGCGCGAAGCAGCGGCAACATCCCGGGTCTGGCCCGCGTCCTGCACCCAACCGTCGTCGATCTGACGCAGATGGCCGCTAAGCCGGGCGGCTTAGCGGCCATTCATGGCGAAGCGGTGGCAAGAACCCCGGGGCCTACAGACCCGAGTAGGAGTGCAGGCCGTTGAAGAACTGGTTCACGATCGTGAAGTTGAAGACCACGCACAAGTAGCCAACGATCGAGAGCCAGGCAGCGCGCGTACCGGTCCAGCCGCGGGTGGCGCGGGCGTGCAGGTAGCCGGCGTAGACCACCCAGATCACGAAGGTCCAGACTTCCTTGGTGTCCCAGCCCCAGAACCGGCCCCAGGCCTTCTCGGCCCAGATGGCCCCGAACATCAGGGTGAAGGTCCAGCCCACGAACGCGATCGCGTTGATCCGGTAGGACAGGTTCTCGAGGCTCAGGGCGTTGGGCACGAGGCGCATGAAGCCGAGCTTGTCGGCGCCGCCGGCGGCAAGGGTCTTTTGCCGGTGCGACTGGACCAGTTGCAGTGCGGACATCGCGAAGGTCAGGGTGAACAGGGCGGAGGACATCACCGCGATGGAGACGTGGATGATCAGCCAGTAGCTCTGCAGCGCGGGCACGAGGTGTCCCACCGGGGTCCAGTAGGCAACGGACGCGGCCACGAGCATGATGATGGCCAGGCCGATCACAAAGGTGCCCAGGAAGCGCAGGTCGCGGCGGATCAGCACCACCAGGAAGACGGCCACCGCCACAAACGCGCCGGTGGTCAGGAACTCGTACATGTTGCCCCACGGGACCCGGCCCGCGCCGAGGGCCCGCGTGATGACGCCGGCCGCGTGGATGGCCGCCCCCAGCACGGTCAGAGCGACGGCAACCCGGGCGGGAACACGGCGCTCGTCGCCATAGCGCATGCCGCCGTCGGCGGTCTGGCCGGCACCGGCGCCTTGGTTGCCCGAGACGGACGACGTCGGACGTTCGGCACGGCCGATCGGTCCGGCCACGTCGGACTCGGCCCGGTCAACGGCCCCGGAGGAAGCCCCGACGCCGGCGCCCACCGGCACGCGGGCGGCCCCGACGCCGGACAGTTCCGCCGCCTTCAGGTCCACCGCGCGCAGGGTTTTGCTGCTCTTGGCCAGGTCCCAGGCGAAGGCAATGAAGGCCACCGTGTAGGTCCCGGCGGCGAGCAGCATAAAGAGCTCGCTGTACTGGCCCATGGTTTCGTTGATCGAGAACGGCATTACTGATCCTTCTTTGACTCAGGAGAGCCTGCTGTGGTCTGGAGGGAGTCTGTTGCGGGCTGTTCGGGAGAGCTCTGCGGGCCGGCATCAGCGCCTGCGCCGGTGTCCGCCCGGTCATTATCCGCCCCCGCGCTGGGAACGGGCTGGGAACCGGAGTCGTCCAGCGGCCATGCCGCCGCGAGCAGGGCCCGGAGGGCCGCGGCTTCGCCGGCCAGGCGGTGGTCCTCGCCGCGGGCCAGCAGGCCGTATTCCACCATCGTCCGGCCGTCCTCGTGCGAGCCGGCACGGACCCAGGCGCGACGGCGGTTCACGTACAGCGAGGTGACCAGGCCTGCGACCGCGAGGAGCGCGAAGAACAAAGCGTAGCCCTGACCGGGGTTGTGGTGGATGTCCACGCCCACGTAGCGCTTGACCCCATCGAAGCTGATGGTGCCCTTGCCGTCCGGCAGGGTGTGGGTGGCACCGGGGGTCAGCACGATGCCCTTGGTGGGCAGGTTGCGGGCGTTGAGCGGCGTCAGCTTCTTCACGTCCAGCTCAAACACGTTCTGCGGCGAGCCGCTGTCCAGCCCGAGGTCGCCGTAGTAGGAGTTCAGCGTCAGCTGCGGGTTGAACAGCTCGGGATCGCCGCTGAAGGAAACGCCTTCCGGCGTGACGAATGCTGTGGGCAGGAAGAAGCCCGCGAAGGCGAGCTGCTCGGGCTTGGCATCGGGAACCTTGATGACCACCGAGGAGTAGTAGTTGTCGCCCTGGAGCTTGGCGACCACCGGGCCCTGCATGGCCACGTTGCCGTTGGCGTCGCGCACCGTGACCACCGGGGCGTAGCCGTTGCCGGTCAGGTAGATGCTGGTGCCGCCCAGGTTCAGCGGATCATTGACCTTCAGCACCTGATGCTCGGCGGGCGCTCCCGGGTTCTCCTTCGTGGTCACGTCTGCCTTGAAGTCGATCGGCTGGCCGAACTTGCCCTTCGATTCGCGGTCAAAGGTGATCTGGAACTTGTCCAGCTGGATGGAATAGGGCTGCAGCTGGGCGCTCTGGAAATTCGTGCCCGGCGTGAACTGGTCGTAGCCCACCAAGGTGTTCACAAAGGTGTCGCCCTCGACCAGGATGCGCTGGCCGCTGTAGCCGAACAGGCCGCCGGCCGCGACGGACACCAGCACGCCGATCAGCGCGGTGTGAAAGACCAGGTTGCCGACCTCCCGGAGGAAGCCGCGTTCCGCGCCCAGCGACGGCCGGGCCCCGTCGCTGTCCCTGACCTCGACCCGGTAGCCGCGCTTCTTCAGCAGGGCGGCGGCGTCGTCAATGGCGCGCGACGCCGGGATCCCGGCGTCGGCGGGAATCACCAGGGTGCCGTACTCGGGCAGCCGCGACAGCCGGGCCGGTGTGCGCGGGGGCTGGGAACGCATGGCCTTGTAGTGCACGATGGCCCGCGGCACCACGCAGCCGATCAGCGAGATGAACAGCAGAATGTAGATCGCGGAGAACCACGCCGAAGAGTACACATCGTAGAGCTGCAGCGCGTCCAGGACCTTCCCGTAGTCCGGGTGGTCCTTGATGTACTGGGTGACCACCGCGGGGTTCGCGGGCCGCTGCGGGAACAGCGATCCGGGCACGGCGGCGACGGCGAGCAGCAGCAGCAGGAACAGCGCGGTGCGCATGCTGGTCAGCTGTGTCCAAGCCCAGCGGAGCATGCCCACCGGTCCCAGCGAGGGCAGGACAGCCTCGGCCTTCGCGGCGGACACGGCAGCGTCGGCGGGCTTCGTCCCGGTGTCGGGCGTGCCGGAGTCGGGTGTGCCGGGGCGCCTCGTGCCGTTGGCTGGGGTCGTCTTCTTTACGTTCACTCGCTCGCTCATCAGATCGGCAATTTCACATCGGTTTGGAACCAGTACTGGAGCCCGGACACCCAGGCACCCCACACGCCGCTGGCCATCAGCAGGCCGAGCACAATCAGGATGCCACCGCCGGTGCGCTGGATGGCGAGCCGGTGCTTGCGGAAGAAGGACATCACGCCCATGCCGCGGCGCACGGCCAAGGCGATCAGCAGGAAGGGAATCCCCAGCCCCAGGCTATACACGAAGGCCAGGAGGGCGCCCTTCGCCGCGGAGGATCCGCCGGAAAGGCTTAGGAGCTGGACGGCAGAGTAGGTCGGTCCGATGCATGGCGCCCAGCCCAGGCCGAAGGTGATACCCAGCAGGGGCGCTCCCCACAGACCGGCTGGCGGTTTGGCATGGATCTTCGCGTCGCGCTGCAGCCAGGAGAAACCGCCCAGGAACACGATGCCCATGATGATCACCAGCACACCCAGCAGCTGCGTGATCCACCCGTTCTGTGAGCCGGTGATCAGGGTCCCGAGCTGGCCGAAGGCCCCGCCAAGGAGGACGAAGATCACCGAGAATCCGAGGACGAACAGCCCGATGCCCGCCAGCATCCGGCCGCGCTTCTGCTTCTGCAGGTCGACGCCGGTCAGTCCCGTCACGTAGCCAAGGTAGCCGGGCACCAGCGGCAGCACGCACGGCGAGAGGAAGGAGACGAGTCCGGCCAGCAGCGCCACCGGGATGGCGAGCAGCAGCGACCCGCTCAGGATGGCTTCGGCGAAGGGGCTGTTCACGGCGTCGTCTACTCCACTACTCGGCCACGGCGGCGGCGATAAGGGACTTGAGGGTGCCCTTCTGGATTTCGCCGAGCACCCGGGACGCGACCCGGCCCTGCTTGTCGAGCACCAGCGTGGTGGGAACCGCGCCCGGCGGAACCAGACCGGAGACGGCCAGCAGAACCGCCCCGTCCTTGTCGTTGAAGCTCGGGTAGCTCAGGTTGAACGTCTTGTCGAAGGCTTCGGCCGTGGCCTTTTCATCGCGCAGGTTGACGCCGAAGAACTGCACGCCCTGGGCCTTGAACTCCTGGTGCAGCGCCTCCAGCGAGGGTGCCTCCACCCGGCACGGGGCGCAGGCGGCGAACCAGAAGTTGAGCACCGTGACCTTGCCGGAGAAGTCCGACGCCGTCACTGCGGTCCCGTCGAACAGCGTCCCCTTGATCTCCACGGGTTTTTTCCGGTCGGCGACGGCGAATTCGGTCACCGAGCCGTCGCCGGCGACGTAGTTCTTGTTGTCCCCCGCCTTGGCCTGCTTGGCGAGGTCGTCTTCCTGGGCGCAGCCGGACAGTCCCAGCATGCCGGCAAGGGCCGCGCCGCCGGCGGTGAGGACGCTGCGGCGGGTCAGCCTGGGGTCGTTCCCGAACATACTCAAGCCCCCGGGGTGCTGGAGGCACCCGGCAGGAGGGCGGCTGCCGGCTCGCGGTAGTCGACGCGCAGCAGTTGCCCGGCGTCGTCGAATACCAGCGACGTGAGGGAGGTGAGCGTGCATTCACGCTTCCGCGGGTCGTGCCACAGCGGCCTGCCTTCGGCGCTGAGCCGGGTGGCCCAGATGGGCAGCTGGTGGCTGACCAGGATCGCCTCAGCACCGTCGCCGCCCAGCTCGATGGCCCGCAACCGTGCGTCCTGCACCGCGGCGGTTACCCGCGCGGCCTGCTCCTTGTACGGCTCGCCCCAGGACGGCCGGAGCGGGTTGCGCAGCATCGGCCAGTGCTTCGGCCTGAGGATTTCGGCCTTTGAAACCCGGATCCCCTGGAAGTAATTGGCGGCCTCGATAATCCGGTCCTCAGTGACGATGTCCAAGTTGAGGGCCTCCGAGATCGGCTGGGCCGTTTCCTGGGCGCGGGTCAGCGGGGAGGCTGCGAGATGCACGATCTTGGCCCCCTGGGCGGCGCGTTCACTGAAGTGCCCGGCAAGGGTCCGGGCCATCTCCCGGCCGAGTTCGGAGAGGTGGAACTCAGGCAGCCGTCCGTATAGGACGCCGTCGGGGTTATGGACCTCGCCGTGGCGGAGCAGATGAACGGTGGCTTGGGGCATGTGTACCAGTTTCTCAAAGGGCAGGGGCAATGACGAAATCTTCTACAAGGAGTAGAACTGAAACTTTTTGAGAAATGTTCCCCGGCGGCGGAATAAAAGATGCAAATGCATGTTTATACTGGGTGAAGCAGTTAGTTGAGACTTCAACCAATGAGGCCGCGACCGACGATCAGATGAACTTCCGCAAGACCCACCCGACTCAAGGAGAAACACCATGGCACTTCCCGCAAACCTCACCACCGGCACCTGGACGCTCGACTCCTCGCACAGCGAAATCGGCTTCACCGTCCGCCACGCGGGCATCAGCAAGGTCCGCGGCCAGTTCAAGGAAGCCGATGCAACCCTGGACCTCGCCGAGAACGTCGCCGACTCCAAGGTGAACGCCACCATCAAGACCGCGAGCTTCGACTCCGGTGACGCCAACCGCGACGGCCACGTCCGCGGCGAGGACTTCTTTGACGTCGAGAAGTTCCCGGAGATCTCCTTTGTCTCCAACGCGATCGTCCCCAAGGGCGATGCCTACGAACTGCAGGGCGACCTGACTATCAAGGGTGTCACCCGCCCGGTGGCCCTGGAGACCGAGCTCAACGGTGTTGCCGTTGATCCGTTCGGCAACACCCGGGCCGGCCTGACCGCCGAGACGACGATCAGCCGCAAGGACTTCGGCCTGACCTGGAACGCCGTCCTCGAAGCCGGCGGCGTGCTGGTCAGCGACAAGGTTGCCATCAACCTCGAACTGGCCTTCATCGCCCCCGCAGCCTAGTCCCGCCTCCGCAAGAAGCGGACAGGCTGTTCCGGCCCTCGCCGGAGACCCGGCAAGCACCCCGCGCCATCCACGGATGGGGCGGGGTGCTTTGCTTAACCGGGGCCGCTGGAAAGCACTGAGGCCGCGGTCTAAAGTGAAATTCATGAGCACTACCGGCGACGCCCCCGAACCCGAGCAGCCGGATGACAATTCCCAGGATCAGGGCCGTGTCCCGCCGGAACCCGGGCAGCCCGGCGCGGAGCAGCCTGAACCCGGGCAGCCGGGCGGGCCCGGGTTGCCCGCCGGCTCCCGTTTCCGGGTGCCGGCGCACCGGCCGCGGACGTTCAACGAAGTCCTGCCCTTGGGTGGCTATTCCGGGATGTTCACCGTCCCGGCGATGCCCACGGAGCTGACAATCTCCTATTGGGTGTGGGTGATCGGCGGCCTGCTGGGCCTGCTCGCAGGGGTGATCGGGCTCTTCGGCGCGCTCGTGCTGTTTGTGGTCTCGCCACCGGCGGGGATTCTGCTCCTGCTGTTGGTTCTGGTCGCCCTCGCGCTGGCCGGTGCCCAGATCACGCTCGCGATGAAGATGAAGGAGGGCTGGGAATGGGCGCGCTTCGCCCTGACCATCGCCGCCGGCGTCAGCCTGGTGCTCGCAGCCGTGAGTGCCGGCGTGGCTGGCGGCGGCAGCTGGCCGGGTTTCCTCATCAGCCTGGCCGCGACCGTGCTGATGTGGATGCCCAACTCCCAGCCGTGGTTCTCCGCGGAGAATGGCCGGTTCTAGGCCTCGGCCAAGTGAAGGGATCTCGGCCCGGGCCAGGTCCCCACCGCCGGGTCCGAATGTTGAGCCCGCTGGCCCCTGCGTCGCGCGGAAATGCGGCTGAGAATACCGCTGCCGAATCACCCAAACCGCCGCGGGCCCGGGGTACGGTGGAGTTAAACCACGCTGGGGGCAGGTTTTAGGCACTGGTCCCGGTAGTCCAACCCGCCATCGAATGCAAAGGACCGCCATGAGTAACCCGCCAGTCGAGCCTTCCGGTCCGGAGGGACCCGAGTCGGGCAAGCAGGCTCCGCAGTACGGCCAGAACGCGCCCCAGTACGGCCAGCAGCCGCCGGCGCCGCAATACGGCCAGCAGGGCCCGCAGTACGGCCAAAACGCGCCCCAGTACGGCCAGCAGGCCCCGGCTTACGGTCAGGGCCAGTACGGCCAGCAGGCCCCGGCTTACGGTCAGGGCCAGTTCGGCCAGCAGCCGCCGGCTTACGGCCAAAACGCGCCCCAGTTCGGCCAGCAGCCGCCGGCTTACGGACAGGGCCAGTTCGGCCAGAGCCCCTACGGCCAGTCGCCGTACGGGCAGTACCCCTCGGAGCTCCCCACCGGGGGCGCCGGGGCCCGGCCGTCCCAGCTTGACCTGGCCTTCTGGCTCATCATCGGCGCGGGCGTGCTTTCCCTCATCAACAGCCTGGTTGTTTCCTTCTCCGGGGCCGGGTACTTCGAGACCGCCATGCAGCAGGCGGCCGCCCAGCAGGGCCGCAGGCTCACGGCGGACGACCTCGGTGCGATGCGCACCATCATCCCGGTCAGCGGCGTCATCGGCGGCCTGATTTCCTTCGGGCTCTACTCCCTGGTAGCTTTCCCGGTCCGCAAGGGCAAGAACTGGGCCCGCATCCTGGGGACCGTCTTTGCCGCGTTCTCGCTTCTGGGCCTCTTTGGCGGCATGTTCGCCTTCGGCGTCCTGTCCGGCGTCCTGCAGCTCGTCGTGATTCTGATGGGCGTGGCCGGCATCGTGATCCTGTACCTGCCGACGGTGGCTCCGTACTTCCAGAAGCAGCAGCCCTTCGCCAACCCGTATTCGCAGAACCCTTACGGCCGCTAGTCCAGGGCCCCGCCAACGGGCGCAGCATCCGGACCGCCGACGGAATCTAGTCGGCGTCTTCCGGGTCCTGCGCTCGTTGTGCGTGGTAGGCGAGGATCTGCAGTTCGGTGGCCATATCCACCTTGCGCAGGTTTACTCCCGGCGGGACCTGCAGCATGACCGGGGCAAAGCTGAGGATGCTGCGCACGCCCGCGGCCACCACCCGGTCGCACACGCCCTGCGCCACCGCCGCGGGGAGGGCCAGCACCACCATATTGGCGCCGGTGCGGTGCAGCACGGCTTCGAGGTCGGCGGCGTCGCTCACCCGCAGCCAGCCCACCTCGCTGCCCACCACCATCTGGTCGGCGTCGAAAATCGCCACGATGTCAAAGCCCCGGGATTCGAACCCGCCGTACCGGGCGAGTGCCTTGCCGAGGTTGCCGGCGCCGACGATCGCGACCTTCCAGTCGCGGGTCAGGCCCAGCGCGGCGGCAATATGACGGTTCAGGTACTGGACTTCATAGCCCACGCCCCGGGTTCCGTAAGAGCCAACGTAAGAGAGGTCCTTGCGGAGCGTGGAGGAGCTGACGCCGGAGGCCTCGGCCAGCGACTCGGAGGAAACCCGGTCCACGCCCTCAGCCAGCAGGGTCGTCAGGGCGCGCAGGTAGATCGTCAGCCGGGCCACGGCCGCGGGCGGGATCTGCTTGGCCGCAGTCCCGGCTCCCCCGGGCAGGGCGTCGGGTGATGAATCCAGCGAGGTCACTATCTGCTCCGTTGCGTCGCGTTGTGACTCCACTCTAGAGCCCCCGCAGTTCGGGCCACAAAGCAGGCGCCGGCTGCCCCGCGGGCCCGGGTCCGGGCGCGCTCAGGCGGGACGCTCCAGTGCCCGCCGCAGGGTCCTGGCCAGCCGTACCTCGTCGATCCGCCAGAAATCCCGCTGGACGCCGTCCACTAGCAGCACGGGAATCTCTTCGGCGAAGCGCTCGCGCAGCTCGGCGTCGTCGTCGATTGACCGCTCCGACCAGCCCAGCCCCAGCGCGGCAGTCACACGGCCGACGGCGTCGCGCGCGTCGGCGCAGAGGTGGCAGTCAGCCTTGGTGATGAGGACTACTTCGGGAGGGGACGCGGGTGTGGCCATGGATCCACCGTAGCCCGGCGCGCCGCCCGACGTCGACGCGTCCGGTTCAGCATCACGATTCGGGGCGTGCTCCGTCCCGTGTGCCGTTCCGGGCCCGGTCCCAGGCGGTGCGGCGGGGGCCGATTGCGCGTGGGAATCCCCGGCATTGACTAGACTCGGTGCATGCCCGAGGAGAAGATCGTCGCCGCGGCCACGAGGCCGGTTGCGTCAGCGCAGCACGGCGAGGCCGCTTTCTTCGACGTCGATAACACCCTCATGCGGGGAGCGAGCCTGTTCCACGTGGCCCGAAAGATGTACCAGCGCGGGGCGTTCACAATCCCGCAGGCAGCCGGTTTTGCCTGGAAACAGCTGATGTTCGTGTTCCGCGGCGAAAACATCGACGACGTCCACGCTGTCCGCGACACCGCCCTGAGCCTGGCCTCGGGTTTCACCGTGGAGGACATCGCGGCCCTCGGCGAGGAGGTCTACGACGAGATGATCGAGTCGCGGATCTGGCCCGGCACCAAGGCGCTGGCCGAACAACACCTGCGCATGGGCCGCCCGGTCTGGCTCGTTACGGCCACCCCGATCGAAGTCGCCACCGTGATCTCCACCCGGTTGGGCCTGACCGGCGCGCTCGGCACCGTCGGCGAAATCCGCGACGGCTCCTACACCGGACGGCTCGTGGGCGAGATTCTGCACGGGCCGGCCAAGGCCGTGGCCGTCCGTGGGATCGCCGAGGCCGAGGGCCTGGACCTGAACCGCTGCTGGGCCTACAGCGACTCGCACAACGACATTCCGCTGCTGAGCATGGTGGGCCACCCCGTGGCCATCAACCCCGATGCCCGGCTGCGCCGCCACGCACGCGAACACAACTGGCCGGTCTACGACTTCCGGTCCGGACGCCGGGCGGCGACCCTGGGCCTCAAGGCCGCGACGGTGGGCGGGGCCGTCTACGGCCTCTGGCGGGGCTTCTCCCGCTTCCGCGGCCCGACGGTCTAGCCGCCCTCGTCTGGGCAAAGAAAATGCCCGCTGCCGGAAAGGCAACGGGCATTGACGCTGGACGAAGTATCTCTACTTCTTGTTGCGACGCTGGTGGCGCGTCTTGCGAAGCAGCTTGCGGTGCTTCTTCTTGGCCATACGCTTGCGACGCTTCTTAATAACTGAACCCACGAAAGTTCCTTACCGGCTAGATGCAGTACCTGCCCGTTGGGAAAGGTCCGCGGGCTAAGCAAGCGAACTGAACAACTGACAGGTTCTTACAATGACGTAAAACGTTCCTTAACAGGGTACCGCCTATCCGGGGCACACCACGACCGCAGGCCCCGCGAGGGGGTCTGCTGCGGCCCGGTGCGACAGCAGAAGACTCAGGCCGTCTCAGTATGTCCGTCGACAACAGCACCCTTGAGGTACTGTTCGACGGCGTTTTCCGGAACCCGGTAAGAGCGGCCAAAGCGCACCGCCGGCATTTCGCCGGAGTGCACCAGGCGATACACGGTCATCTTTGATACCCGCATGACATCCGCGACCTCGGCCACGGTGAGAAAGCGCGCGTTGGAGAAGTTGGCCTCCGAAGACATTTCCCTTATTCCTTTTGCTCAAGCGAACGGCTGCCCCGTCTGAACGACATGGCGGTGTGCCGATGCTGAGCCATCAAACAACCATGTGCTAGATACTCTAGGGGTTCGTGGTGCCAATGTGAAAGGTTTCCGCAGGAATCTGTCAAGGATTTCCGCAGGAACTCTCCACCGGCCGACGTCGGGCCCGCCCGAATCCGGCCGCCTCAGCTCCGCGTGCGCCGGGTGCGCGCCGACGCCGCCAGCTGGCCGAGCACCGAGGCGGTAACATCCCAGTCCATGCAGGCGTCCGTGACGCTCTGGCCGTACACCAGTTCGTCCCTTCCGGCGGCATGGTCGGCGACGTCCAGGGCCTGCGCCCCGCCGACCAGGAAGCTTTCCAGCATGACGCCGGCGATGGCCGACGCGGAGGCGCCGCCGTCCTCGAGCTGGGCGCCGATCTCGAGCGCAACCTCGGCCTGCCGGTGGTGGTTCTTGCCACTGTTGGCGTGGGAAGCATCCACGATCAGCCGCGGGTTCAGCTGCCGGGCGGCGAGCCGGGCGGAGGCGTCCCCGACGTCGGCGGCGGAGAAGTTGGGCCCGTCGCTGCCGCCCCGAAGGATGATGTGGGTATCCGGGTTGCCCGCGGTGCTCACGAGGGCGGCGCGCCCCTCGTCGTCGATCCCCAGGAACGCCTGGGCGGCGCCCGCTGCGCTGCAGGCGTCGAGCGCTACCTGCAGGCCGCCGTCCGTGCCGTTCTTGAAGCCGATCGGCATGGAGAGTCCGGAGGCGAGCTGGCGGTGGATCTGGCTTTCCGTGGTCCGGGCCCCGATGGCCCCCCAGGCCACGAGATCGGCCATGTATTGAGGGCTGATCGGTTCGAGGAATTCCGTGGCCGTGGGCAGCCCCAGGGCGGTGACCTGGCGCAGGAACTGGCGGGCGGCGCGCAGGCCGGCGGCAATGTCGTGGCTGCCGTCGAGCCGCGGGTCGTTGATCAGGCCCTTCCAGCCCACCGTGGTGCGCGGCTTCTCGAAGTACGTCCGCATGACGATCAGCAAGTCTTCGCGGTGGCGTTCGGCCTGGCTGACGAGGCGGCGGGCGTATTCCAGCCCCGCTTTCGGGTCGTGGATGGAGCACGGGCCGACGATCACCAGGAGCCGGTCATCAACGCCGTCCAGGATCGCGCGGACCTCGTCCCGGGCGCGTCCGACGACGTCCGAGCCACGCGCGTCCAGCGGGAACTCCGCGATCATTTCCTGCGGGGTGGGCAGCGCGGTGAATTCGCTAACCCGCAGGTTAGAGGTGGACTGCTGGCTGGCGGGGGCTGCTTCGATGCTCATGGTTCGGGTCCTGTTCCGGGGTGCGGAGCGGGCCCTGATCAGAACCCGCCGGAAAAATGGCGAAGGGCAGAGAATGATCTCTGCCCTGTTGGCTCTGAAGGTGTGTGGATGCGTGTCAGTTAGACGCGGGCCCCTCCAGAGCCAACGAAAAATACGCATACCAACGGTTTGTCATGCCATCGACCATATCCCCGGCCCAGCCGGGAGGGCAAAGCGGGTCCGTAATATTGCGACGGCGTCCCTTAGAGTGTGGTTGGACCACAGACTGTGACGAGACGCACCGGAGGCAGCAATGACGCAACCCCCAATCACCGGCAACCCCGAGGCCCCGACAACGCCGGAGGACACCGCCACCAGCCATCACACCGACGGGACGCCCTCCGGCGGCGCGGACCATGGCGCAGTGCCGGCCGCCGGCCTGCCTGCCGCCCTCCGGCGCCGGGTGCCGAAATACGCCGACCTCGCGCCGCTGATGCAGTTCAAAAAGCCGGAGTTCGGCCGCGAGGCGAGGCTGGGCCGGGCCAGCACTATCTGGGACCTCCGGGAGATGGCCAAGCGGCGCACGCCCAAGGCGCCCTTCGATTACACGGACGGCGCGGCCGAAGCAGAGATCACCCTGCGCCGGGCCCGCGAGGCGTTCCTGGACATCGAGTTCCGCCCCGGCATCCTGCGCGACGTCTCCAGCGTGGACCTCAGCACGGAGATCCTGGGCAAACCCTCCCGGCTGCCCGTCGGCATCGCGCCCACCGGCTTCACCCGGATGATGCAGTCAGAGGGCGAGTACGCCGGATCGCAGGCCGCAGCTGCCGCCGGCATCCCCTACACGCTGTCCACCATGGGCACGGCCTCCATCGAGGATGTGGCCGCCGCCGCTCCGGACGGCCGGAACTGGTTCCAGCTCTACCTCTGGACCGACCGGGACCGGTCGCTGGAGCTGATCGAGCGCGCGGCCCGGGCCGGCAACGACACCCTCATGGTCACGGTGGACACCGCCGTCGCCGGCGCCCGCCTCCGCGATGTCCGCAACGGCATGACCATCCCGCCGGCGCTGACCCTGAAGACCGTGCTGGATGCCTCCTACCGGCCGGCGTGGTGGTTCAACTTCCTCACGCATGAGCCCCTGACCTTCGCCTCGCTCTCGCGCTATACCGGGACCGTGGCGGACCTGATCAACTCCATGTTCGATCCCACCCTGACGTTCGAGGACCTCGACTGGCTGCGCGAGACGTGGAAGGGCAAGCTGGTCGTCAAGGGCATCCAGACCGTTGACGACGCCCGCAAGGTAGTCGACCACGGCGCCGACGGCGTGGTGCTCTCCAACCACGGCGGACGCCAGCTGGACCGCGCCCCGATCCCGTTCCACCTGCTCCCGGACGTCTCGGCGGCACTCCAGGCCGACAACAGCGACGCGGCGGTCATCCTGGACACCGGCATCATGAGCGGCGCGGACATCATCGCGGCTCTGGCCCTCGGCGCCGACTTTACGCTCGTCGGCCGCGCCTACCTTTACGGCCTGATGGCCGGCGGGCGGGCGGGCGTGGACCGGGCCATCGCGATCCTGGAAAAAGACATGCTCCGCACCATGGCGCTGCTGGGCGTCAGCAGGATCTCCGAGCTGACCCCGGACCACGTCCGGCTGCTCAAGAACTAGCCGCTACTTCTTGCGGCCGAACTTCGGCAGGTTGGCGAGCAGGTCCGCGGCGCGGGTGGCAGCGCGCCCCACCGTGCGGCCGATCTGCTGCGGCCGCTTGTCCTCCCCGGCGGTCCCGACCGGCAACGCGACGGCCGGACTCAGCGTGCTCCCTGCGGGGACCTCGGGGAGCGCCGGAGCAGGCGCCGCGGCGCTCACGCTGGCGGCGAGGCTGTCCGGGGCCGCCTGCGTGCGGGCAGCGGCGACCGGTTCGGCAGCGGTCGCCGACCCGGCTGCAGCCGGACGGCCGACGTCGAACGTCTCCAGCCAGCTGGCGACGCCGGCCAGCGGCTTGGGGTTCAGGGCGTAGTAGCGTTTCTGACCCTGGGCGCGCATGCTGACCAGGTCCGCTTCGCGCAGGACCTTGAGGTGCTTGGAAATGGTGGGCTGGCTAGCCTCGAGCTCCTGGACCAGCTCCCCCACCGCTTTGTCCCCCTCGCGGAGGGATACCAGAATGTCACGCCGGGTTGCCTCAGCAATGACGGCAAATACGTCGTCGGTCACCATGTCCTCCACACTAGCGACATATACGCCAGATGGCATCCACTATTTGCTGGCGTCCGTGAGGCCCCATGCCGGCAGGCCGCAAAGCCGCCTAGTCGAACCAGGGATCCAGGCCGTAGAGCGGGAAAACTTCCTTGCGGGTGGCCATGACTGTGCGGTCCACCTCGTCGTTGGGGTCGAATCCGACCTCCCACGAGCGCCACCAGACGTCGACGTCGTCGCCCATCACCCTGGGCGGTTCGACGCCGTACTTGGCGCCGTACTTTTCCTGCACATAGCGCCGCCAGTCCTCCGGGACGGGGGTCCGCAGCGGGACCGGCCGGCCGGCCGCAATCGCGATCAGGTGGCTCCACGAGCGCGGGACCACCGTAATGACGTTGTAGCCTCCGCCGCCGGTCGAGATCCAGCGGTTTTCGCAGTAACGGGCCGCGAGGTTGCCGATCGCGGTGGCCGCCTCGCGCTGCCCGTCCACGCTGATGTTCAGGTGCGTCAGCGGATCCAGGCGGTGCGAGTCGCAACCGTGCTGGCTGACGATGACCTCCGGCTCAAACGCGCCGATGAGCTGCGGGACGACTGCGTGGAAGGCCCGAAGCCAGCCGGCATCCCCGGTTCCGGCCGGCAACGCCACGTTGACGGCACTGCCCTGGGCATTCGGTCCGCCGATTTCATTGGCGAAGCCCGTGCCGGGAAACAGGGTCAGCCCGGTCTCATGCAGGGAGATAGTCAGCACCCGTGGGTCATCCCAGAAGATGCTCTGCGTCCCGTCGCCATGGTGTGCGTCGACGTCGACGTACGCCACCCGCTGCACGCCGCCGTCGAGCAGCCGCTGGATGGCCAGGGCGGCGTCGTTGTAGATGCAGAAGCCGCTGGCCCGCTCTCGGGCCGCGTGGTGCATGCCGCCGCCGAAGTTCACGGCCCGGACGGCGCTGCCGTCCAGGACCGCAGCGGCTGCGAGCAGGGAACCGCCGGCCAGCCGGGCGCTGGCCTCATGCATGCCGGCGAAGGCCGGGTCGTCTTCGGTGCCCAGGCCGCGTTCTAGGTCCGGGGCGTCCGGGTCCGCGGAGACGCGGCGGACAGCGGCAATATATTCCGCACTGTGCACCGTTCCCAGTTCCTCGTCGGTGGCCACCAGGGGCGCCGCAACGGACACGTGCCCCAGGTCCAGCAGCCCGAGGCTGCTGGCCAGCCGCGCGGTGAGTTCCATCCGCTCCGGCGCCATCGGGTGGCTGTGGCCGAAGTTGTACGCCGTCATGGCCGAATCCCACACCACCGTCGTCGGCAGGGCGGTCTGGGCGAGTCCGGGCAGGAATGTCATCAATCACAGGCTACCGGAGGGCACCGCCAGTCCCCCGTCGTTGCGCGGAATATAGTGGTTTACTACTGAGGACGCCGTTTCAACCGAGGACAAGCCCCACATGACGCAAAGCCAGTCGAGGTCACCGAGCCCCGCCGGCTGGCACCCCGGCCAGCCGGAGCGCGAGGGACTCTGGATCTTCACACGGTTGCGCGACTTTATCGACAACATCGCCAACACCTCCCCGGCCCGCCTGGCGGTCTCGGCCTTCGCCGTGGTGGTCCTGATCTTCACCGCCCTGCTCTCCCTGCCGGTGTCCTCGGCCGCCGGCCAGGCGACACCCCTGCACCAGGCTCTCTTCACCGCGGTGTCGGCGGTGTGCGTCACCGGATTGACCGTTGTTTCCACCGCGGTGCACTGGTCCTTCTTCGGCCAACTGGTTATTCTGGTCGGCATTTTCGTTGGCGGCCTCGGCACCCTGACCCTGGCGTCGCTGCTGGCGCTAATGGTCAGCAAGAAGCTCGGCGTCCGCGGCAAACTGATCGCCCAGGAGGCCATGAACGCCGGGCGCCTCGGCGAGGTCGGCACCCTGCTGCGGATCGTCATCGTCACCTCGGTGGTGATCGAGGCGGCGCTGGCCGCGGCGCTGATCCCGCGATTCCTGGCGCTGGGCGAAAGCTTCGGCCAGTCCGTCTGGCACGGCGTCTTCTATTCCATTTCCGCGTTCAACAACGCCGGATTCACGCCGCACTCGGACGGCATCGTGCCGTACGAGACGGACCTGTGGATCCTCGTCCCGCTGATGATCGGCGTCTTCCTGGGCAGCCTGGGCTTCCCGGTGGTCATGGTGCTGCAGCAGAACGGGCTGAACTGGAAGAAGTGGAACCTGCACACCAAGCTGACCATCCAGGTCTCGCTGATCCTGCTGGCCGCCGGCACCGCGCTGTGGGGGCTGATGGAGTGGGAGAACATGCGCACCATTGGCGGCATGAGCCTGGGCGACAAGGTCACGCACTCCCTCTTCGCCTCCGTGATGATGCGCTCCGGCGGTTTCAACCTGGTGGACCAGAACCAGATGGACTCCACCACCATGCTGCTGACCGACGCGCTCATGTTCGCCGGTGGAGGCTCGGCGTCGACGGCCGGCGGCATCAAGGTCACCACCATCGCGGTGATGTTCCTGGCGATCATCGCCGAGGCCCGCGGCGACGCGGATGTGAAGGTCTACGGCCGCACCATCCCGGAGGGCACGATGCGGGTGGCCATCTCGGTCATCGTCGCCGGCGCCACCCTCGTGGCAGTCTCGGCCCTGCTGCTGCTGCAAATCAGCGGCGCGTCCCTTGACCGGGTGCTGTTTGAAACGATTTCCGCCTTTGCCACGGTGGGCCTGAGCACCAATCTCAGTGCCGAACTGCCCCCGGCGGGCGTCTACGTCCTCACCGTCCTGATGTTCGCCGGCCGCGTCGGCACCGTCACCCTCGCCGCTGGACTGGCCCTGCGCCAGCGCAGCCAGTTGTACCACTACCCGGAAGAGAGACCGATCATTGGCTAGTTCCTCAGGCGCCGTCAACCGCCCCGCCCA